>JAIEQB010000016.1 GCA_019748065.1 Alphaproteobacteria bacterium
TATTTTAAAAGTGACATCCAACCTATTGTAAATCATAAACTCTCTAAAATATGAAAATAGTTAAAATTTGATTTATGATTCACTCTATTTTTTAAGGATGGAGGAAGGAATTTTATGGTAAGGATTCTGCAAGCTTATAATGCATCATAATTGGGCTGTGTGGATAAATGCTTTTTGCCTCCTACTTACGAGCCTTGCTACCTTACTGCTTTTTGTACCTACGTCTACTGCTGGCAGGATGAAAAGTTGGCGGAGAAACTGTTTTGTTGGCAGATAAACTCCACATAGCATTTCTAATTCTCTTATATTTAGAGAATTTTTCACAATAAAACTGATATGCTGGAGAACCAAGAAGCAACCCAGTTTGTTTATTTAAAAAATTCTTTGTTTTCCTTTCCAAAACAAAATTTAAATAGTTAACAAGGTTCATACATTTTTCTGCTTCTTCAGAAATACTAAAATTAAATTCTGTAAATGGAATCTGATAATTAATTCGTCGGATCCTTTGTCTTCATCCTTTCTCTTCATCCTTTCTCTCTTATCTATGCTTTGCATTTTTTATTATGGCTTTAAGTATTGGACTCAGGGTAATTTTGAAACGCCCCCAAGTATGCCTATAGAAATGCATCAGGACATGATGCAAAAAATGATGCCACAAATGATGGAAAAGATGATGGAACACATGGGGAATATGGGAATGCAAAAAGGTGAAAATCACTCATACTGACATACGTCGCAATAGATAATATTCACGGAATTTTAAATTTTCTCTCGCTATTTTAAATAACATGTGTATGCTAATTATTTAATGAATTAAAATAAAAAAACATGCGAGAATAAAGTATTATGTTACAGATTTATCAAGATCTTTTATCTAGCTTCCTTTTAACATGGGCTTCAGATTTTATCGGATGCTTAGGGACTCTTATTATATTGATTGTATATGCTTTGCTTCAAATGGGGAAATTAGAATCCTCTAGTTTGGCCTACTCTTTATTGAACGTTGTTGGAGCGATCCTGATTTTAAGTTCACTTCTTTTTTCCTGGAATTTATCTGCCGTATTAATGGAAATTTCTTGGGTTATCATTAGCCTTTATGGGATACTAAAAGCCTTACGTCCGCAGAAGTTTTTTAAAATGCCTCAAGCTCTTCAGTAAATTCTTTTATGTTCTTCATTTTTCCTAATCTTTTAGGCTCAAGCTTAACAAACCAAGGGCTTTTAGAGAGATCTTGATAAGCAAGTGCCGCGTATTTCTTCATATTCGCAAGGTGGATCTCCGTCAATTCTTCATAGACCATTCCGCGACTAACGACGAGTAACTCAGTGGGGAACTCTCCTTTTTGAGCAATGTCGTCATATTCTTTTAGAAGCTCAAGCTGCATTTTAAGAGCGTTATCTAAAGAGCCAAGTGAGCGTAGACTACGGGCAATTCCCCATTTAGCGCCGCGCACTACAATAGCATCTCCTCTCTCTTCAGAGTAGTGTTTGCATTTTTCAAAAGCAGAAAGTGCCTTCAGGTATTGGTGAGCTTCAATATAGTTTTGTGCCAAATTGTTATAGAGAGCACCCAACCACGCATGGGCTCGCTGATCTTCTGTTTTTTCAGCAAGCTCAATTGCCCTTTGGTTCCATGTGATTTTTTTATCAATATTTTTTACAACAATAGCAATCATATGAGCAGCATTGATCGTATGAAAATCAAACATATGTTGTTTACTTAAAGCATAGGATTTCTTAAAGAGGAGTAAGGCGTCTTCAATGTTATCAGACTGATGAAAGACACGCCCTCGTTCAAGGAGAATCCTGACGCGCGCCAGCTCATATTCTGAAGTAAGCCCTTCTTCGGCTTCATCCAACGTTTTATGAGCTTCAGCAAATTTTTGTTGCATCGCCTGACTCAAGGCAATTTGAGATAAAATCTGTAAATAAATAGACTTATTTTCTAAATCATTGGCTTTCGAGAGCAGATTTCGCAGATTCTTTTCAATTTCTAAAGGATGGCCTACAAAAAGATCATCAAAATTCTCGAGTTTTGGATCTTTCATGGCATCTTCCTCATAAATATAGCTTCATTCCCTCGTGAGTCGCTTCAAAACCTAATTTCTCATAAAAGGCTTTGGCATGAAAACGTTTTTTGTTTGTTGTAAGTTGAACAATTTTACACCCTCTTTCTCTTCCTAAAGCAATTGCTTTTTGAAGCATCCATGTGCCAACCCCCTGACCTTGAAATCTTTTATCAACATGAATATTTTCTATATTAAGCCTCCAAGATCCTTTGAAAGAAAGAGAAGGCATAAAGGTTAAGTGGCAACTTCCTATGACTTGATTTTGATATTCAACAATGAGAAGGGCTTGATTTTTATCCTTTCGGATAGTCTGAAAAGCCTCACGATAACTAGGCAACACTGGATCAGAAAGATGCTCTCGTGTAGCCCCAAGGTCATCTTCGATGAGGAGGCGTATAATTGCCGGAAGATCTTTTTCTTCAGCGGATTTTAGAGTGAACTCACGGACTTCAGTCATGGAACATCTCATTATCAACGAACCTTTTGCAAAGGATAGTCCAAGAGGTTACAAATGTTAAGAAGAAAGTTGAGGAAAAATGACGAAGACATGCTTTGGTTGCTTGGCAAAATTTAAGAAGACAACGGATGCCCCTATTCCTCATCCTTATATCGGGGCTATCGCCGAGTGTTGGGATGTTTATGGTGAGATTCTTAATAAAGAATTCAGTGATCCTGCTTATTTCAAAGTTCACCGTACAACGGTTGATGCCTATGGAGCCCAACATATAGGCAGCCGAGAAGATCGTAGGGCACGGCAATCTGCGAATGTTCATTTGATCGCGCTTTATTTAACGGTTTCTAAAAAAGCCAGCCGTGAAGAAACATTGATGTTTATACGAAATGCAACCAAGATAAAACGAGATTGGCCATCCCTTATTCAACGAAAAAGCCCAGAGTGGTTAACCGTCCAAGATATTGTTAAGGCAGACAACCCATTGTCACACGCACACTTAGTTACCCGGTGGGGGCAAAGCATTTGGGAGGCTTATGAAGATTGTCATGAGGATATTATCAGAACTTATAAAAAAGTAATGAGAGAGAACTAGGTCTCTCTCTTAAACATTCCAACCAATCTTAAAGGTGCTTCCGTCCCTCCATGTATTTTGATGGGAAGGGCTAAAGTATAGGCTCCAACAGCAGGAAGCTTTGAAACATTCGCAATATTTTCAATAATGTATTTATCCGCTCCTAAGATAAGATGATGGACAGGAAAGCCATCCTCTGGACGATCGGGAGAAAGGGTATCAATCCCCAAACCAACAATCTGACGGTCTAATAAAAGAGAAGCGGCTTCTTTTGAAATGCTAGGGAAGACATGGTTATTGCGATATTTTTCAGGAGTTCCCCAATACTTCTCCCATCCCGTATAGATAATGACAAAGCACCCAAAAGGAATGACTCCGTGTTGGGTTTCAAAAGCTTCAACATCTTGAGGGGGTAAGGAATAACGCTCATGGCTTTGAGAAGAGACATTGATGACGATACAGGGAGCTATACACTCATTTAAATTCAGATCTGTGATTGATCTTCCATCGGAAAAACAATGAGTTGGCGCATCCAGATGTGTCCCCATCCCGGCTTGCATATGAATATCATAGGTCCGAAATTGATAGGGCGTAGAAGGATCATAATCATCTCTGAGAATAGGCTCAAAACCACAACTCCCATTCCAGGAAGCCATCTCAGGTGTTAAGGAATGGGTCAGATCGATGAATGTGCACTCCTTTAACTGGATTAGATTATGCAACAGCTATCCCTTCCATGGTCGATTCTAAAGACACAAGTCGATCTAAAATCTTTAGCATCAGTTGATTGACGGCACCGTAGTCTTGCTCCAGAAGTTCAGTAGATGTTTGTGTAAATCGGCTAGGTTTTAAATCTCCTGGGCAGGCCTTGATCATTTCTTGAATCCCTTCCTTAGTGATTTCAAGGTGGCACTGAAACCCATAGACTTTAGGGCCATACCGCAAGGCTTGACGCGGGCAGCCTTGGCTATAGGCTAAGATGATAGAATCCTTTGTTTCTCCTGGCATATCATTATGCCAATGAATGGCGGGAAAACTTTTTGGGAGTCCTTTCAGTATAGGGTCGTTAAAACCTTCGCTCGTTAAAGAAAGAGGAAACACTCCCACTTCTTTCTCAGGGCTTTGCGTGGTTTTGCCTCCTAAAGCGTCTCCAATGAGTTGAGCTCCTAAACAAAAGCCTAAAACAATTTTATCTTCACTGATGGCTTGAGTGATAAGAGTAATTTCATCCTTAAGATAAGGATCTTTTTCAAGCTCTAAAGGACTTTGAGGTCCCCCCATCACAATCAAAAAATCAAAAGACGAAGTGTTTAAACAATCTTCCCCTTGATAAGGGCGGCAGATTGTAAAGCCATAGCCGCGCTGCTTTGCCCAATCCTCAATAACGCCTGGTGTTTCAAAATCAGCGTGCGTAATACATAGAATGTTCATAGGATCTCCTTCCATTTCTCCAAAATTTATCGTGTGCATCCTATTTATTGAGACTGCTTTTTATTTTAACCTTTTTGTGAGAGATCTCCAAAGACAATTCTCTTTTGCAAGGGTTATTTCAAAGTGTTAAAAATGTTAAGAAAAAAGTGTAAAGGATAAAAAACCATGTCATCCATCACCTATTATAATAAAAATGCACAAATATATTCTAAGCGAACCGTAAATGGCTGTCGGCTTGAGTTCCGCGAGCGCTTTCTTGCTCAGCTTAAGCCAGGGGTCAGAATTTTAGATGTGGGGTGTGGCGTTGGACGTGAGGCACGTTTTTTTGAGGAGCTTGGATACGATGTAACCGCTGTTGATGGCTCAGAGGAAATGATAAAGCTTGCAAGTCAAATTCTTAAAAAACCACCCTTGTTTATGCGTTTTCAAGATATGAATTTCTCAGAAGAATTCGATGGTATTTGGGCAGCAGCTTCTCTCATCCATGTCCCTTCTCATGAATTAAAAGATATTATCAGTCGAATTTGGAAAGCTCTTAAGCCGGAAGGAATATTCTTTGCCAATTTTAAACATGGGGAAGGAGAATACACCCAAGAAGAAAGAACGTTTTACTATATAACGGAAACGTCTCTTCGACCTTATCTTGCCGATCAGTTCAAGATTATTGATATCTGGACAGCGGAAAATCGTAGTAGCCATTTTGCTCATAGTCCCGACAAACTGTGGTTAAATGTTTTGGGAAGAAAAATATCTCGAAAATCTCTACAAGAGCACTTCTAATTTGCAACTTTCTTTAATTACCACGTGTCGGATTTTTGCCTTTGGCCCAAAAACTCTTCTACGCGCCTTTTCGTGGCAGGCGTTGTATCAAGAGGCAAATCATATAAAGAAAACCATTTTTTTTCATGGATTTCAGGGGAACAAACTTCTTTCATTTCAAACTTTTTGACGATATAAAAAGCAACATAATCGTCTCTTTTTTCAGAGTTGCTATGGTAAACAGAAAATAGCTCTGGCTCTTCTAAGGGGGTTAAGCCAACTTCCTTTAAAAGTTCTCTAAAAATGGCACGACGCATGGATTCACTTTTTTCAACCGTTCCTCCAATAGTGCACCAACCCCTCTGGTAAGTATGCTTGATTAAGAGGACTTGATCATTATTCACAACAAGGGCTCTCGCACCAACGGTTTTTACACCGAAGACTCTAAAGGCACAATTTCGTATTTTATGAAATATTTTAAAGGTTAAGTTTTTGATCATTCTTTATATAAGCATTTCCTAAACCACAACACCAGAGCATCATCTAAACGAACGGTGGCACCAAATTTAACGGGTTGGTAGTTATAGGTAACTCCCAAACCATCTGGGATATAGCCGCACTTAATATAAAGTTTTTGTGCATTTCCATAATCGGAAGAAAGGCCAACGCCGATCCCAACGATAGGACTTTTCTTAAGCGCTTCAGTTTCAGCTCTATCAAGGAGAGTTGAAGCAACCCCTTGCTTTCTAAATTGAGGGAGAACATTAAGATCAGAGATTTCTGGAATATTTTGCTCACGAAAGGGTAAATAAGCGGAACGCCATTTTAGAGTTATATATCCTGCAAAATCATTGTTTTTAAAGGCCACCCAAACACACCGTTGATCATTTTCTTGTTCCTTCAAATACTTTTTATAGAGAGAGGTTGGCTTATTCCAACCTATATCCGTAAAAGCAGAAACAATGTGGGGGATGTCAGATTGCATTAAAAATCTAAATTGCCAAGAGGAGTCATGGCTACAAGAATTCGATAATACTTTTTCTTTAGCTTGCGTCCAAAAGTGCATGAGAACATCAACAGGCTGTCCCTTTAAAGTTTCAAACCCTGCAGCACGCGCAAGTCGTTTGAGTTCTGTAAAACGTCTTTCAAATTTCTCAACGCTTTTTAAACACGTTTCCTCCGCATCAAATTTCATAAATAAACATAAGGAAAAAACGGCATGGATCAGATCTCCCATTTCTTCTTGAAGATGAGGAGGATCTCCAAGTTGGGCAAGGTTCTCCTTGATTTCCTCACATTCGCTTTGGATTTGTTCAAAGATTTGAGCCGTATCGCTCCACATAAAGCCAAAATCATCGGCTTGCTTTTCAATGGCAGTGATCTTTTTAAAAATGTTCATTATCTCCTCACAACACTTTTCCCATATCAATGTCTTGAGGATCACTTTCATAACCATCAGGATCATTGAAAGGCATTTCAGTATAGCCCTGTTTTCGATAAAAATTATAAGCATCAGGAGAGGATTGGGTGTGAAGAGTTTTATAGCCTTTTTCTTTCAGCCAACGCTCACACAAGGTTAAAAAGTACCCCCCAAGGCCTTGGTTCCTATGCAGTTCATCCATTACGATAATTCGTAGGGCAGCTCGTTGTTCAGGCCAAAGCTGGATGTGAGCATAACCTATGATTTTTGTGCCCTGATAAAAAACGAAATGAACATGATCCTTATGGTCAAAGGTCCAGGTATAGGGATCTGCCATAGGAACCCTATCAAAAAAATATTTATTTCTGAAATGACGGGCGGCCTCCCATTCATCATGATGGGCGCAAAACCGCATGCCAAGACCATTAAAACCAGCCTGCTCTAATGTCTTTTTAATGAAAGCGTCTTTTCCTAAGTTAAACTGACTCACTTTGACATTGTTTGCTTTAGGCTCAAATCCTTGCTTCACCAGCTCTAATTTTAAATTTGCATATTCTTCAAGAGCTTCTGGATGTGCGCGCAAATAATCTCGAAACAAAAGGTTGAGCTCAACTTCGGAATTTCCCTCCTCATAAACATGGAGGTTAATATTAGGGAGTGGAGATCTCTTGCTAAACCCAAAGTGAAAAGGAATATTGAATTCTCCCCTGTAGTCGTAGCCGATTTTTTCAAGAGAAGGAATTGAGAACACTCCTTTTTTCACAACGGCAATGATATCAATTTTAGGCTTCGCACAAAGTTTTGGAACAGCTGTAGACCCCACATGATGGACAACAACGCAAGCATCTCCCAGAGCCTGTTTAATACGAGCTGCTTCTTCCTCAAACATATGAGGCCATTCAGGATTATAAGGAACAACTTCAATCTTCCGGGACATACTCAGGCCTTTTAAAGAGATAAGTTTACAAGCGGACACTTTGCAAAAAGTACTTCAAAGGATTACAAATGTTAAGAAGAAAATGGATGAGGAAAAATTGAGGGGGTATTTGTAAGCAGAATGTTGTTTTATTGGAAGGAGAGTTCATGAGGCAATCCCCTATGAATTCAGTTGAACGATGGATTCGTCGGGTCTTCGCCCCTTCTTGCAATGATGAAAAAACGTGGTTTCCCTTGGTGTATAAAAATCCGTCCTGTAAGTCTGTTTATAAAAGTTATTTGAGATTCCAAAGCTCCATGATAGACTTAGAAAAATCTATAATGGGAGAAATAAATCATGAAAAAAATAAGTAAACTTGGATTTGGAGCTATAATCACGGGGCTTTTGTCTATAGAAAATCAGGCTGTTGCTTGCAGTGATGCTTTTATTAACAAACCTGGGTATCACATTGAGGCTCGGACCTTAGATTTTCTCGTTAACCTTGCTTTTGATAATCGGGCGGGGTTTATTGGAACTGAAAACAAAACGGATGTGGTTCTTGATGCCGATAAAATTCCTGCAGAAAAATTAGCTACCTGGAAAAATAAATACGGCTATTTCGGAAGGGCTGCCTTTAAAGGTACCAAAATCATTGATGGAATGAATACTCAAGGTCTATCAGTGGCGATTTTGTATCTGCCCGGTTCAAAATTTCCTGTTTATGATCCGAAAGATCAAAAAAAGGTCTTGAGTGCTTATGATGTGGCTTCCTTTCTTTTAAGCCAAGCTGCCACCGTTGCTGAAGGTGTACATTTGCTGCGTTCTTACCAACTGGTGCAGTCAGCTGCTCAAACCGAAAATGGTATATTTATCAAAGATATTCCTATTCATTACGTGATGAGGGATAAAACCGGGGACAGTGCCGTTGTTGAATTTATTGATGGTAAGGTTAAGATTTATGAAGCAGCGGGAGATATTATTACAAATTCTCCTCCTTTTGATTGGCAATTAAAGAATGCTTCTCATTATGATTCTTTGCTTGCGACCAATACAGGTCCTAATGAAGAGTTTAGCAAAACCGTTTATGATTATAATGAAATTTACGACTCCTCTAAGCATAAGGGAGAAGCCAATCTTTTAGGAACGTTGGGAGATTTTACGCCCCCTTCACGTTTTGCGCGGGCACGGGTTTTATTAAACAATCTCCCTGTGCCAACATCGCGAATGGTGGCTCTTGCTCAAGCTAGTGCTTTGAATGACTCTTTGTCTGTACCTCCCTTGAAAGGGGCGGCTCTTACACTATGGAGCACTATTAAGGATTTAGATGAAGGAGTTTATTATACC
The DNA here is from genome assembly GCA_019748065.1 of Alphaproteobacteria bacterium. Lineage (GTDB taxonomy): Bacteria > Pseudomonadota > Alphaproteobacteria > UBA9655 > UBA9655 > UBA9655. The sequence goes on from JAIEQB010000016.1 coordinate 8,964, forward strand.
AACGATATAGTGCGTTTCCAGGGAGATAGGTCATTGTTTGCCTATTCGATTACGGGTGGTTATATGCCTTATGATTTAAAAAATATAAACTTCACGGCTTCTGATCCTGATTTGGCACTTTCCGTTCACCCAACGCCAAGTGATCAAGTGAAGAAAATTATTTCCGTTGATTCTATAAAGCTTACGGGTGCAGAAGAGTAGGAGGGTGAGAGAAAGTTTTCTTTTCTGCACATCTCTAATTGACAGATGGCGTTAAATCTCTTATTGCCATGAGTAGCTGTGGAGGGATGGCCGAGCGGTCAAAGGCAGCAGACTGTAAATCTGCCGACGTACGTCTACGCAGGTTCGAATCCTGCTCCCTCCACCAGCCTTCATTAAAGCTAAATCTATAGCTGTTCTGCTCAGTCAGAGGTAACTTCCGCACCGTTTTGCGAGGTGCTGAGTAAGAAGTTCCCTCGACTTACTCTCCATAAAATTTTTATGTGTAGCCACGCTGTTATGCAGAATAAGGTTGTTAACTCATAAAATTTTTTGTATCATTTTATAAGAAAAATAATAACCTAGGAAGGGATACACATTTTTATGAAAAACTTTCTCATATACGCAAGTGTTATTTCTTCAATAAGCTTTGAAACTCAGGCTCTAAAACTCTATCTTGTTTCCAATCATGATAGTGCTGAAGATTATAATCAGGCCTTGGGGATTGCCACTGCATTTGAACATCTCTCTTCTGAAAAAGTTTCTATTAAAGACTTAAATGCGAAGACGCTGGACTCTCTAGACATTAAAAGTAACATTGAAAGAGATCTCTCTAAAGAGAAGGTGGTTTTCATAGGAGCAGGTGAAGGGGGAATTGCCAGCATCGAAGACTTGCCCAAAGATCCCAACCTTGTTACTTGCCTTATTTCATCTGCCGCTCTAGAACAATATAAGGATAAAGCTCTATTAGAGAAAGTTGATTTTATTGCCCTACCAACGCATGTTGCTTCCGATGTGAAAGAAAAGCTGGGTAAAAAACTTATTGAAACAACAGGTGTTGCTCATAATCATCGCCCGGATATGACAACTTATGATGAATACCAAAAAGAACTCCCTCCTGCAGATCTTTATCTTGGTGTCTACTTAGGTGGTGATACATCAACAGATACAAAAGAAGTGAAATTTTTTACGGAGGAGGATGCTTCTCGTCTCGCAGACTACGTTATTGTGAAAGCAGAAGAAATTAATCAAAGGGGACTTAAGCCATGCGTCCTTGTTCTCAACAGCTCACAAACAGGAAAACACGACATCGATGGAAAAGAACTTCTAACTGTTCATCGAGAGGGGAAAGCTGATCACATTACTGAACTCTTTGCTAACAAACTGGCTGATAAGGGGATTGAGTATAAAATTTTTGATTTCCAACATAATACCCCTGAAAACAAGGAATGGGTCAGTGCTTATAATACCTTTGATCTTGTAGCAGGTGCAGTAAGGACAACGAAAGGTAAAATGTTTTTTCCTGCAGAGTCCACGTTCGTTATTTCTGAGGCTGCTGATGTTATGCCATCTGAATCTATTGATACCATGCCCCCTGGAAAAGTATTAGTTTATTACAATGCGGCTATGAATGATGTCCATAAAGCGCATGTAATAAGCGAGAAAGATGCAGGAAGAGTGTCGGTTTTAGAAAATTATGAAAACATAATCCCAGCTTCCGAGGCTACAGAGAGCAAGGCAAGTGCGAGCAAGGTTATTGCTCAAAAACTGATGGAACTGGCTTCTGCAAAGGCCCCATGGATTGCGGAAGAAAGTATTTATCGCATTGAGAAGAGAAAAGAGCCCTTGAAAAAAGTTAAGCAATATCTTGCAATTCAGAGCCAAATAAAAGCGGAGAAGAACCCGCATCTCAACTATGATTTTTGATAGTCACAGTACTCCGCAAGTCTTTATGAAGTTCTCGCAAATCAAGCTTTATTCTTGTTCTGAGGTACCTTTATTTTGACTTGATCTCTCTTTACCTTGATTCAATGCGTTTTCAACTTCTTGTTCCATTTCCGCAAGATCACCCTCATGGTACCCTGCATGGGTGTACAAAATGTTTCCATCTCGGCCAATAATATAAGATGTAGGCATGGTGGGCAAATTATAAGCCTCTGCTACCTTTTTATCTGGGTCTGCGGCAACAAGAAAATGCGCAGGATTCTCTGCTAAAAATCCTAAAGCTTTTTCTTTTTCATTATCAATATTGATTCCAACAATGACTAACCCTTTGTCGCCATATTTATTTAAGAGCTCATTATACGCTGCAAAAGAGGCTTTACACGGTTCACACCAAGAGGCCCAAAAATCAACAATCGCGATCTTTCCCTTAGCAATATCAGAGGTTATTGAGGGTCCACCTTGCAAACTTGAAAGTGAGAATGGCTTCATTTGCTCTGCCCAACTTGGCATCACATAAAGAGAAGCAAGAAGTCCAAACACGGCTACTCTTTTTAGATTTTTTCTAGTTTTTATCATTTTTTTCTCCCTTAAGATTGTTACGTTTATAAATTTTACAATATAAGCCTTTAAGAAAAGATTAACAGCTTGTTAAATTGGTCGTTTTGGAATTTCAAAATCCCTTGATGCAATGGGCTTGCCATGTTGATCCGCACAGAAAAAGGGCACACCAAAGGATTTTAACCATTTGATCCCCTCATCTTTCCCTTTTAAGAAGGTAATTGTTGTAAGACTACCCGCAATTAAACAATGATCGGCAACAACTGTAACGCCGCTGATCCCTTCAACAGGCCATCCTGTTTTAGGATTAAGGATGTGTGAATAAATTTTTCCATCAATTGTAATGGATCTTTCATAATCACCACTCGTTGCAATGGCACCTACACTCAACCCAATGACTGCTATTTCTTTTCCTCTCACTCTTGGATGGCTGACACCAATTCCCCAAGGCCTGCCATCTATGTGAGGGCCAATAACTTTTATATCTCCACCCATATCAATAAAACCGTGGTTGACTCCCATAGATCGGCATGTTTTTTCAGCTGAATCAGCAGCGTATTCTTTCACAATGCCTCCAAAATCAATCATCATCCCTTTTTTGGGGAGGGTAAATCTTGGATTTTTCCATGTCACTTTTTCCCACCCCACGAGGGTTAAAAGTTTATCTAAAGCCTCTTGGGAGGGTAGAACAGCATTATTTCCTTCAAATACCCATGCTCGACGAAGGGCGCCTGCCGTAATATCAAATAATCCGTCGCTCATCAGGGTACATTGCTGCGCATAATCCAAAAGAGTTGCCGTTTCAGGATCCACTATAATTCCTGCCTTATCACCCGCGCTTCTGTTGATAGCCGCCGTAAAGCTAGATGGGGAATAATTGGTGTAGTAACGATCTAGGCGATCAACTTCTGCAAAAACGGCTTTAAACACGTTTTCAGCCATTTGGTCATCTACAGCATAAAATTGGATGCCGCAGGGGCAACCCATTGAAGTAAAAGAACGTTTATATAGCTTCATGCGCTATTTCGCTTTCTTAATGGCCTCATCCATAATGGAGAATGTTAAAATTTGTGGCAGGGGTTGTCCATAGGTATTATATCATGCAGCTGGTAAAAGAATTAACAATCTTTTTGCAGATGATAGTTAACCTCAAACACGAAATGCAACAGTATGCATATATCTTGTTTTATTTTTTTAAATACAGTATGAAGCTTGAAAAAAATTGCTTAAAGTTTAGATAAATTTTTAGCAATAAAACAAACCTTGCAGAAAGGAGTAATTTGTTAAAATCCCCCCCTTTAACGTAAGCAAGCAACCATTGAAGACTGATACCTCCAAATCATCTAATAAAGCTCTCGAATCTCTCATTGGAATCGCTTTGGCTCTCCCTGGGATAACACCAGTAAAGGCTCAACAACCCATTAGCACAAATCCTAAAGCAGATGCTTTTTATTCAAGCTATTCAGAAGATAAAAATCATTATAAAATAGACACTTATGAGTCATCGTTTCTATTTCCTGTTTCAAAAGATCTTGAAATAGAACTAAGGGCATTAAGAGATCTGATGACAGGCGCAAGCCCGAATGGGTATTATCCTAATCTTGTTGTATCTGGAGCATCAAGTGGCGTTATCATTCCTGAGACAAGCGTTGACCCAGCGTTCCTCCTAACAGAAGTATCCTCAGGCCCCTCTATTATCGATACGAGAAACCAGGCGGAAGCTTCTTTACACTATTATTTACCCGAAAGTAAACTCACTTCAAATACGGGCTATTCCACAGAAAATGATTACGAATCCTTTTTTGAAAATCTAAGGTCAGAATGGTATTTTAATAAGAAAAATACGGTTTTATATACTGGAATCGGGTATGCTTACAACATTACAAACGTAACTGTAAGTGATAATATCTATGGAAAGAGTAACACGGAAAGTTTATTCCTTGGAATCAAGCAAGATATTAATAAAAATTTTTACATTCAACAAAACGCAGAAGTAATTTTTGACAATGGATATTTGGCTGATCCATATAAAAACATTCTTTTCAATGGACCAGAAGATAATATTCCTAAAGGGATAGATGCGCAAGATCGTGGACACAATGTCTTTGCAGCACCCGACCAACGTCCCAAACGCCGCATTACAGGCGCCTTTGTCACAAATCTTGTGCATTATATCCCCTGTTTTGATTCCGCCATACACTTTAACTATCGATATGCGTCAAACAGCTGGAACATTCATTCAAATACCTTTGTGCTTGCCTATTATCAACCGTTTCTTAAGAGTTGGGAAATTGCGCCTAAAGTTCGGTATTATACTCAGGATCGGGCAAGTTTTTACGCCCTTTCCTTTCATACAATACCCACTCCTCTTTTCCTTCATAGCAAACCCTTAAGGAAAGGCAAGGCATCCTCTGACTATCGCTTAGCGAATTATGGTAGCATAGGGTATGATATTACCCTGACAAAATTATTTAAAAACCCTGGGATAAAGGTTAGCGCAACTTATGGCTTTGCCAAACGAGCGACAGGCATTGGTTGGAAAAAAAATAAGGGTCCAAAAAACCCAAGTAATCAGTTTAATTCGCAATATGTTGCTGTCCAACTCAGTGCTGATTTTCCAGAGAAAACTTCGTTCAAAAAAACGGAAAAATGCGATTATGCTTATAGAAAAGGCGATATCTCCCTACAACCCTTAACCGTAAGCTTTGCAGGTATGACTTTTGGTAGGAAGCACTATGATACTAAATTTGTAACTTCAGACTTCTCAAACTCGAAAAATATGTACCCAAATGCTCGAGGTTTCGGCCTGAACGACATTCACCGCAACGGAATTGGTTACGACTTCCAGGCTGGATATTTTCTATTAGATTACATTGAAGCTTTTGCAGATTTTGGTGTGGTCCATGAAAAAAAGCTCAAACAACCAACAGTATTTAATACACTCGCTTTCCAATTTAAAGAAAGAACAACTTATCGTACAAATCTTGGTGCAAAATATTATTTTGATACAAAAACAGTGTTTTCTCCCTTTGTGGGGATCATGGGAGGTGTCGAATGGCAACCAAAAACAAAAGCAAACATTTATTCCGTTTTAGGTGATCCTGAATTCAGCACCTCCCCAGGTCCGCTTATCGGAAAGTTCGAAATCTTCAAGGCTCAGAACCTCTTTAATGGAGCTCTAATGGCTGGTCTTGATTACAGGTTTGATAAAAACTTTGCTATTTCTCTTGCCACAGGACTTTATTATTATAAGAGAAACAAGGCTAAAACACTTTTTGTACCTAACGCTCCTCCTTATAGGGTCTCCGATCATAAAAATAAAATTATTACGCCCATTAGCATTTCAATGAAAATTATAATATAATTTTTACTGAAAACAAAATAACTTTATACGCTATTTCGCTTTCTTAATGGCCTCATCCATAATGGAGAATGTTAAAATTTGTGGCAGCGGTTGTCCATAGAGCAAATGAGGCCCGTAGATGACATAAAAAGGAATACCATTACGATTAAAGCTTTTTAAATATTCATAAACTTCAGGATCTTTGGAGGTCCAGTCTATTTTAATGAGGGCCACCCCATTTGCTTTCATAAGATTTTTAACTTCTTCTGTATCAAGGACAAAGAATTCATTAACTTTACAGGTGAGACACCAATCAGCAGTGACATCTACCAACACAAGTTTTCCTGCTTTCAGATCTGATTTAATGATATTCGCAACCTGTTGCACATTCTGTGTTTGAACTGCAACTTCCTGTTTTTTCATATACTCTAGAGAAAGGATGAGAAAGGGAAGAGTAGAAATAGCCAGGGCAGATAAAAGGTAGAGGCGCCGATGGGAAGGAAACCTATGATGTAACCAAAATATGAAGATGATCAACAGTAAGGCACTTAATATCATAAGAGCCTTTACCAATGACACCTGACTCGTAAGAACGTAGAAAAGCCAGAGCATTGTGAAGAAGAAGCCCCATCCCAGGATTTGCTTAAAGGCAATCATCCATTTTCCTGGCTTGGGAAGATAAGTTGCTACTTTTGGATATATCATGACAAGGATAAAGGGAAGAGAAAGCCCTAGACCCAGGAAGAAAAAGACAAGGAGAATTTCAAGTGGCCCTCGGGAGAGAGCGAACGTTACAGCCGTTCCCAGATAAGGCGCAGAGCAGGGCGTTGCAAGAAGAGTTGCAAACATACCCGATAAAAAATGACCTGCATTACCCTGCTTATCACCATATTTATATCCTAAGGCAGCGACTTTTGCAGGCAGAATAATTTCATAAAATCCCCAAAAATTTGCTGTAAATAGGGTTAAGATCAGCATCATAAAAACTAAGAAAATAGGTTCTTGAAACTGCATTCCCCACCCAAATGAAATTCCCAGCAGATTGAGTAAGATAGGGACAAGGCCTAAGATTATAAAGGATGAGAGAATACCCATAACACTCAAAAACAACGCACTACGTACGGCGGACGAGCTCGCTCCTCCATATGTCGTAAGAGAAAAAATTTTAAGTAAAATAACAGGCAAGACACAAGGCATAAAATTGAGAATGAAGCCTCCTAAAAAGGCAAATCCATACATCAGTAATGTAGCCTGGAGGCTAATGGGGGGAGGGGTCACCAAAATTGTTTTTTCCACAGCCTCGTCTCCGCTTTCCAGCGTTACTGTAAGGGTTTTACCAATAAGATTTTGTGTGCGACCCAATTCTCTTTTTGCACTCTTATAGATGGGAACATCGATCGTTGATATTTTTCCATCAGTGTTGCTAACGGTACGGATAGCGTAGACATCGTCAAAAAATAAACGTTGTCCTCCCTCAACAAAGACTTCTGGTGTCACCAGAGGTGTTGTGTGAAACACAACTAACCTTAAGTAAGATTCTGCATTTTCATTTTGAATAAACTGGGCCGATTTTATACTTAAATCGGGATTGTTTTTTTCAGGGAGATGCTTGATTGCAGAAGCAATTTCTGTCGCATCTGCAGAAGGCAGACTTGGCCTGTCTGGTATGACCAAGGTCACAGTTTTACTTTGAGGGATACAGTTTCCTGAATCACAAACAAGATAATCAAGCTTTGCTTTTAGAGATAAGGGAATATGCCGCTTTTTTAAGGTGATTTTTATAGGTATAAAAACGTCATCTTTATAACCATTCGCAATTACTTTTAAAGATTCAATTTTATCTGGTACGGGCCAATAAATATCCGCAGATTTTAGATTCTGTGATTCAGACCAATCAATTTTTAAACTATAAGCTGAAGTTCCAGGTGTACGCCAATAGGTTTTCCACCCCGGCTTTAAATCAATATCTAAACCAATCCAAATTATTGTTTGATCACCTTCACCTGAAACTGAAGAAATTAATTTAGCATTCGATACACCAGATTCTGCTTCAAAAAGAGCAGAAGATTGTAAAGGAAAGAACAATAAACTTAGAACGCTTAGAAAAAGGAAAGCTGCCTCTAAAAAGCTCTTATGAGTAATTCTTTTTTTTAAGTCTACCATCAGTAAATACCCCATAGATTATTATATATTAAATAATAGAAAGACTTATTTTTAATAATAACATATTTATCTATTTTTAAGAATAAAAATTATTTTTTGATTCTGCATAAGAAGTAGATCGTTTTTTAATACAAATGAATAAGTTCAGATACAAGTGAGACAAAAAGTTAGTTGAGGTAGGGGCTGTGAAGTGGAGGGTAAAGCGATAGC
>JAIEQB010000083.1 GCA_019748065.1 Alphaproteobacteria bacterium
TGGACTCACTCCTTTGCAGTATATTCATGAATCCTATCCTATGACCGCTTGAGTCTCATATGTACTGAACTCATACAAATTTTAAATTCCTTATTGCTTCATGCCTCCAGTCTGTCTATAGTCCCCCTGTTCGGAGCGTAGCGCAGGCCGGTAGCGCACCACGCTGGGGGTGTGGGGGTCGTGGGTTCAAATCCCGCCGCTCCGACCAATTATACCTATCTGTCAAACCAGTCAGGAGTTTTTTTTGTATGAAGAAAATGGTTTTTTTACTGCCTTTGATGAGTTTTCTTACTTCATGTACACCTTCCTTAACACGCGATCAAGAATTGGCGATTTATCGTTCCCGTGTTCTTGATTATGATATGATGAAACGAGAAGTCAGTGAGGAAGAATCTGCTCTTCAAAGACGAAAAACAGAAACTCTTGAGAAAAATTGGATTGAGAAAGACAAAGCTCGTATAAAGCAAAATGAGCTCAATCAGAAGTGGGAAAAAAAAGCACGTTAGAGAGCCCTCAATGAAGAAAATTACCTTACCTCTGGCTCTTCTTAGTTTTCTTTCTGCATGCACGCCGTTAACCCGTGAGGAACAATTAGCTCTTTTTCACTCTCGCTGTATAGACTATGGGTATACCCAGGGCACACAGGAATTTGATAAGTGTCTGGCAAGACAAGAAAATCGGCATCACCAGCGCTCTCTTCGCACGCGTGTGAATAGGGAGGATAATCTTAGCTTCCTTGAGAGAGAAACTCTTCGCCAGCAGGAGATAAAGATAAAGGAAAAACAACAAAATTCTGGATTATAATTTGCTTGTCATCTAGTGCCTTCATAAAGTTTTTTGTCTCTGCTGAGTTTTTAAATTAAAGAAAATAAACAGACTCATACTAAAAAGAGCTTTTACTATTTTTTGCGGACTCCGTGGTAAATCCACGGGGCCCAAAAAACGTATTTTGTAGAAATGAAGCTTTGACGTTTCTAAAGATTTCTACTCTACTTGTTTTATGTGAAGATCAGCAACCCCATCTGCTCCTGGAGAAATTTCATGACCATGTTCATCCATATGAGGAGAAATATCAAAGAGATATTGCCATTCGGTAGGGGCTTTATCATAAGTCCAACCATTGTAAAAATGGACCATTGGATCGGGGGCCGTTTTGAACATCTCTCCAGCTGTTCCATCTATAGTTCCTGTCACCTTATACTTATGACCTCCAATTTCAAGTTCTTTCCCTGTTTTCAGAGCATCAATTACTTTAGATCTCTGAATGCTAAAGTTCTGTCCCGAAACTCCTTCTTCCATCATTGCAAAAGCCGAACTTCCGGTTACAAGTAGAGTTGCTAATAATACATAAGTTAATTTCTTTCTCATTTTAGTCCTCCTTGGGTGTGTGATAAATATATTTTTTATTATTGTTTTTAATATTATCTTTTTTTTCTTAATTATTGGTTAATTTCGCGGCTTTCTATTCTTTTTCTTTGGAGAATTTCCTTGGACAGGGGTGAGGGTGATCGTATTGGTTAGCATATCCACATCTTTTAAAAGAACGACGAGAGGATCTCCTAAGGTATAGATGCGTCGATTGCGCCGGCCGATAAGGCGATGCTTGCGCTCTTCATAGATATAAAAATCATCGTTAAGAAAGGCGAGGGGAATCAGGCCATCGGCGCCGGAATGCTCGAGGGTCACAAAGAGGCCAAAGGAGGTTACCCCACTGATACGACCCTCAAAAGTTTCGCCAACTTTTTCTTTGAGGTAAACGGCCACATATCGCTCAAGAGCGGCGCGCTCGGCAGCGGAAGCCCTGCGTTCTGTTGCGGAGACTTGCTCGCCAATGACAATGAGATTTGCATCTTTAGGAAGGCCATCATCGCCGAGTTTAAGAGCTTCAATCAAACTGCGATGCACAATGATATCCGGATAGCGCCGAATGGGCGAGGTAAAATGGCTGTACTTTTTCAAGCTAAGCCCAAAATGGCCAATGTTTTCTGAATGGTAGAGAGCTTGGGCTTGGGTTCTTAAGGTCAGTTGTCTCACAAGGGCTTGATGGGGGGTGCCGTGAGCGGCCCTTAAAAGATGGAGAAAGGCCTTTGGAGTGATAGCTTGGGATTTAGGAAAGGAAAAGCCCAGGCCTTCCACAAGTTCGCGGAAGATGAAAAGTTTTGAAGGATCAGGCTCATCATGAATGCGATAGATACAAGGGGCTTTAAGGGCCTCCAGCTGCTGAGCAGCGGCCACATTGGCAAGAATCATGAACTCTTCAATAAGGCGGTGGCTATCAAGCCTGGGGCGAGGGTGAATATCTTCGATATGGCCTTCGGCACCTAAAATCACTTGCCGCTCTGGGAGTTCTAAATCAAGGGTGCCGCGAAATTCCCGGGCCTTTTTTAATAAGTCATAGGCCCCATAGAGCGGCTCAATGACGTCCTTGAGGAGAGGTTTTGTTTGGGCGTCGGGATTTCCATCCTTTGCCAATTGAACTTGGGCGTAGGTAAGACGCTCAATGGATTGCATAATGCCGCGTACGAATTGATATTTCTTTAAGCGTCCCTTTGAATCAAGCCAGAGGTGAGCTGCAAAGCAAGCCTTGTCCTCTTTGGGCCTTAAGGAACACAGATCATTGGAGAGGGTTTCGGGAAGCATAGGCACGACCCGATCGGGGAAATAAACTGAGTTGCCTCGAAGATAAGCTTCCTTATCAAGAGCACTGCCGGGTTTGACATAATGGGCTACATCCGCAATAGCGACCATCAGATGCCATCCGTCTTTTTCTTCGTGGGCCCAGACCGCATCGTCAAAGTCCCGTGCATCGTCCCCATCAATGGTGACAAAAGGGATGGAGCGCAAATCTTCACGACCCTCAAGAGAGAGGGTGCGAACCTCTTCAGCTTCCTTGAGGACGGCTTCAGGAAATTCGTGAGGGATGCCTTCCTGGTAAATGGAGATGAGGCTGATGGTGCGGGGATCATCTAGGGATCCAAGAATTTTAAGAATTTTAGCCTTTAAGGGACGTTGGTTGTGGAGAAGTTCAGCCACCACCAGCTCCCCTTCCTTGGCTTCCTTAGAATCGGCGAGAAGAGCAATGTCATCTTGACGCCGGCGATCTGAAGGTTGGAAATACAAGACGCCACGGCTTTTAATAATGGCTCCCACCATGGTTTTTAGCTTTTCCTCAATTCGTTTGAGGAGGCGTGCTATATAGTATCCATCCGGGTGGCGTTTGAGGCGAACCAAGAGCTTGTCACCGGCTTTAACCCGTGCTGCGCTATCTTCCCTTAAAATAATAGACGAGAATTCACCAGAGCTTTCTGTCGGGGTTAACAGAACTTCTCCCTCTTCTGAGAGGATAGGAGCTACTTCAACAAGGAGAACGGGCGGCAATGATTTTGAGGAGTGGACATTGCGTTTGTGGCCTCGTTGAATCAGGCCCGTCTCCCTCATTGTTTTGAGGGTTTCCTTGAGCCAAATCCGCTGCTGTCCTTTAAGATTAAAGGCGCGGGCAATTTCTCGCTTGCCAACCTTTTTATCCGATGATTGGATGAATTCAAGAATTTCTTCAGGAGTGGGAAGGCGTTTATCCTTTTTTGCCACGGCTTGCTTTTGCTTTCCTTGGAGGGGCATTTTTCTTGGCTTCAATAAGCTCGAGGGCACGAGAGAGGTCAATGGTCAGGGGGTCATCGGTCTTTTTAAGGGACGCAAAGATTTTGCCCAATTTAACATAAGGACCAAAGCGTCCAATGGCGGCAGTGATGTTTTCTTTTGTCTCTGGATCAATCCCAACAGTGCGCGGAAGGGCGCCCAATCCGATGGCGTCGTCAAGGGTGATTTCATCAGGATTCATGCCTGGGGTGAGCGAAGCCCGCTTTGGTTTTTCCTTCTTGGTGGTGGCCTCGCCCCACTGGATGTAAAACCCATAGGGCCCGCGTTTAACCTTAACATTAACACCTAAACTTGGATCGACGCCGAGGTCTCTTTCATAGGGCTCTTCTTGGGCTTGATCAGCACCTTCTTCACCCAGAACAAGAGGACGGGTGTACTTACATTCAGGATAGTTGGAGCACCCAATAAAGGAGCCAAACTTGCTCAAGCGGAGGCCCAACTGACCCTTCTTACAACGGGGGCAAAGGTGGGGGTCCGTTTGATCTTCTGTCGGAGGAAAGAGGAATCCATCCAGGTCTTTTTGGAGCTGTTCCAAAACCTGTTGAATTTTGAGCTTTTGTGCTTCATCAATGGCGCCATGAAAAGGCTTCCAGAATTTCTCCAATACATCTTTCCAGAAAAGATCTCCGTTTGAGATCTCATCCAGCTGCTCTTCCAGTTGGGCTGTAAAATCATACTCCACATAGGTCTTGAAGTAGTTCAACAAAAAGGCAGTGACAATGCGACCTCGATCTTGGGGGTAAAGAACGCGCTTTTCATTTTTCACATAATCCCGTTCTTGGAGAACTTGGATGGTGCGTGCATAGGTTGACGGACGCCCAATGCCCAACTCTTCCATTTTCTTCACAAGGCTTGCTTCCGAATAGCGTGGGGGTGGCTGGGTGAAATGCTGTTCGGGAAGAATAGTTTTCTTCTCCACGTTTTCTTTTTCACGAAGGGGAGGGAGGATTTTATTATCCTCTTCCTCACTTTGATCTTCATCAAGGCTTTCCCGATAAAGGGTCAAGAAGCCATCAAAAACAAGGATAGAGCCGGTGGCGCGAAGGATGATATCCTTCTTTGGATCGGCAACGTCAACACTGGTTTGATCCAGCTCAGCGCTGGCCATTTGGGAGGCCATCATCCGCTTCCAAATCAGCTCATAAAGGCGAAGAAGATCATTGTCCAAGAATTTGGCCATATCTTTGGGGTTGCGCTTGGCATCGGTGGGGCGAATGGCTTCGTGGGCTTCCTGGGCATTCTTGGCTTTGGTTTTATATTGGCGTGGGCTTGTGGGAAGATATTTATCGCCAAAGGTTTTTTCAATAGCAGCCCGGCAGTTGGCAAGGGCCGAGCCTTCCACTTGGGTGCTGTCCGTACGCATATAGGTAATGAGACCCACGGCCTCCGAGCCAATGGAAACGCCTTCATAAAGCTTTTGGGCCAATTGCATGGTCTTGCGGGGGCTAAAGCCCAGTTTGCGGGAGGCTTCTTGTTGGAGAGTTGAGGTAATAAACGGTGGCCTTGGATGACGTTGAACGCGCTTTTTCTCAATGGAGGCAATATGAAAATCCTGAGCTTTAATCTTCTTTTCTGCATCTCGTGCCAGGGTTTCTGTGCCAAGAGAAAACTTATCCAGTTTTTTCCCATCCAAATGGGTTAAGCGGGCCTTAAAGAGCTTTTTGTCTTCGGTTAGGAATTCAACTTCAAGGGTCCAATACTCCTGAGACTTAAAAGCTTCGATTTCATTCTCTCGGTCAACCACAAGGCGCAGAGCGACCGACTGCACACGACCAGCAGAACGGCTTCCGGGGAGCTTTCTCCAGAGGATGGGCGAGAGTGTAAACCCGACGAGGTAATCAAGGCTCAGGCGCGCTAGATATGCTTCTACAAGCTGTTTATCGACCTCTCGAGGATGGGCTAGGGCCTCTGCAACCGTTTCCTTGGTGATGGCGTTAAAGGCAATGCGTTCAGGAATGATATTTTTTAAAGCTCCTTTTTGCACTAGGATTTCTTGAATATGCCAGGAAATGGCTTCCCCTTCTCGGTCAGGGTCGGTGGCAAGGTAAAGATGATCAGCGCCTTTAAGGGCTTTCGCAATGGCATCAATATGCTTTTTGCCACGGTCGTCCACTTGCCAGGTCATGGCAAAATCTTCGTCGGGCTTTACAGAGCCATCCTTTGAGACCAAGTCACGGACATGCCCATAGCTTGCGAGGACCGTATAATCCTTGCCTAAATACTTTTCAATGGTTTTTGCCTTTGATGGGGACTCAACGACAACAACTTTCATATGCTTTTCCATTCTTCTTTAAGAGCGACCTTCCCGCCAGGAAGGCGTTCAATGCGCCCTGCAATTTCCATTTCCAATAAGACAATCCATAGGTCCGATGGTGACAACTGACATTCTCGGACCAATTCGTCAATACTTATCGGAACAACACTTAAATTTTCGTTAACAATTTGTCGGCTTTTTTGTAAAGAATGAGGAGAAGAGGGGGATTTTATTTGAGCAGTTTCCTCTTTAAATTCAAGAGGAGCGTTAAGAGAAATTTCTCCCAAGATATCTTCAACGGTTTCAATAAGACGAGCACCATTCTTAATCAGATGATTGCACCCTCGGGCCCGCGGGTCTAAGGGGTGGCCAGGGATAGCAAAGACGTCTCGTCCTTGCTCAAGGGCATTACGCGCTGTAATGAGAGAGCCGGATTTTAAAGCAGCCTCAACAATTAAAAGAGCCCGAGATAGACCGGAAATGATGCGATTGCGGCGGGGAAATAAGGTGGATTGAGGTTGAATCCCAAAAGGGGATTCGGCCACAAGAACGCCTTCTTCAGCGATTTGATGATAGAGAGCTTCATTTTCAGGAGGATAAATTTGATCAATTCCACCAGCCAGGACAGCAATTGTTCCTGTTTTAAGGCTTCCCTGATGAGCCGCTCCATCAATGCCGCGGGCAAGGCCAGAGACAATACCCCAACCTTCTTCTCCCAGCTCCTCTGCAAAGCTGCGTGCTATCTTCTTTCCCATCGCAGAGGCATTTCGAGCGCCCACAACTGCAAAAAGAGGTTTTTGGAGAAGCTCTATCTTTCCTTTGACGGCTAAAAGGGGTGGAGCTGAATCAATGTGACGGAGAAGGGGAGGGTATGAAGGGCTATTGAAGGTGATGAGCTGGACGCCAAATTTAACAAAGGACGTTAATTCTTTTTCAATTTCTGCTCTTGAGACAAGGCGCAAAGATCTTTTGAGGCCCCCTTGGGCAGCTAATTGTGGCAATGCCTTGAGGGCATCCTCTGGGGTTTTATAGCGGTCAAGAAGTTGATGAAAAGTGATAGGACCCACGTTCTCACAGCGGGCAAGTTGAAGCCAACTTGTTAGGTCTTCATTTTTTTGAGGATGGGTGAGAGGTTGCGCCAATTTTCGTCTCTTTTCCTTTGCGTAAACGTTCAATATTATAACGATGGGTCCAAAAGACAAGTGCCGTCAAGATAAGACAAGTCACGATTAAGTCTGTTGCCCCCATAAAATAGGCATAGATTGAGCTTAAGAAAAAGGCTATCAGCGAGGCAAGGGAAGAATAACGGGTTGTAATGGCGAAGATGATCCAAGTGCTAAGGCACGTCAGGGCTAAACCCCAATTAAGGATGAGCATAACGCCAAAGGCGGTTGCGACTCCCTTGCCGCCACGAAACATCAGCCAAAGGGGCCAGATGTGTCCAACGACAGCCATAATGCCTGCGAATTGGGCGATGGATGATACAGAAATAAGAGCAAAGATAACCGCAAGGCTTCCTTTAAGCACATCAAAAAACAGAGTGAGAAGAGCTGGTCCCTTGTTGCCAAAGCGTAGCATATTGGTCGCTCCAATATTACCTGAACCGATAGTGCGTGGGTCAGGAAGCTTGTATAACCAACTGACCAGCAAGCCTGAAGGGATAGAGCCTAAGAGATAGGCTAGGACAAGTATGACAATCTCTGGAAAGGTGTTAAGGGTGATCATTGGGGCCTTTTATTTTTATTTGTTGTTGGTATACTTTAAACGGAAAGCCAGAGAAAATGCTAGTCATTTTAAAGGAGAAAAGGACGGAATGAAAAAAAGTATTATAGGGCTCGTGTATACTTTATCTCTTCTCCCTTTTTCCGTAGAGGCAGATAATGAGGAGCCCCAGGGCTTTATGATTCCTCTTGAAATCCGGGAAGAGAGTAGCGTCATCGATCGCCATCTTAAAGGAGAGTCGGGATTTTCTAATGATAGGAGCGACACAATTGGGGGGTGTTTGTCCTGTGGTTCTTAAAATGGCGCCCTTGACAACCCGTCCGAAAATTCTTAAATAAAAAATATGATATGCAGCAAGTTCACAAAAAGTGCTTTTCTTTATAAGCGATAACCCCTTCGAGATACCGACTCTATAAAAGGTCGTCATTGCTCCGCATGCGATGACGCGTCATTTATTTATACACGAAGGAGAATTAACGATGCTGATTACCTATGATGATTTTGAAAAAGTAAACATTCGCTCGGGCACGGTGGTGAAGGCAGAGCCTTTCCCGAGGGCCCAAAAGCCTGCCTTTAAGGTGTGGGTTGATTTTGGCCCAGAGCTAGGGATGCTTCAAACCTCAGCCCAGGTGACAGTCAACTATGCCCCGGAAAGCTTAATTGGGCGACAAGTCTTAGGTGCTGTTAACCTGGGGACTAAGAACATTGCAGGCTTTGAATCCCAATTTTTGCTGCTGGGATGTCCAGACAAGCAAGGCGCTATTTGTCTTGCCACTCTTGATCCCCAAGTTGAAAACGGGCAGAAGCTGTTTTGATGGAGCTCTTTTACCTCTCTCCCAACCCTTTATCACCCATCAGTTTTGAGTAAAGTGTAAAGATATGATATAAGAATCCTGAAGCAACTCCCGGAAGAAGAAAGCATGATGTCAGGATACAAAGGGATTGTGAGCTGTTGTGAGAGATCTCGCGAAACGACTTCTCAAGCAAAGAGCCACACAAAGAATTACGTGGAGAGGTTTTTGAAAAATCCTCTGGTGGATACAGAAGTTGTCATGGCAACCTATGCTGAAGATTTACTTGCTCGATTAGCAAAACAACACCATACCCTTGTGTTGATGATTGACAAAAGTAAGGTGAATGACCTTTGAAGTGTTAATGGTTTCAGTTCGTTTGCGTAAGCGAGCCGTTCCTCTTTTTTGAATTGTTAAGGAAACAAAGGGAGGAATAGGATTTAGTGAACAGAAAGCTTTGCTGGAGGTGGTTCGAGGTTGGTTGCCGGAAGGCTGCCGCGTTATGTTGGCGGGAGATCGATTTTATGGAGCAGCTGAATTAGTGTGTACGAAGTATCGATATCGTATATTAACAGGGCAGGTTGCCACAAGAGTTCGAGAGCTCATACGAGAGATATGTGCTGCAAATTACGTAGATATAGTAAGCGGAAGCCTTAGTTCAGATCACATACACTTGCTCATTTCAGTGCCTCCGAGTCTGTCTGTCTCAAAGATTGTGCAATATATCAAAGGCAAAAGCAGCAGAAAAATGCTCCAAGAATTCGAGGACTTAAGAAAACAATATTGGGGGCAACATCTATGGGCGAGGGAGTCTTTTGTGGTAATTGTTGGCAATGTAAACACAGAGGATGTTCAGCGATACATTGAACAACAAGAAGAACATCACAAAAAAGATGACTTCAGAATATCAAAGTCTTAGGATTTACCCTTTAACCTGCTTTGTAAGCGTTAATTCAAACCACCGGCTTTAGCCGGTTGTAATTGATTGAGCCTGCAAAAAATATATTGCTTTTTTAAAAAGAGATATACTCTTCTTTTTCAAGAGAAAGAGTTCACAAACACTTTTTCTTAGAATTTAAGTTAGCTTTGTAATTTTTGTTGTTGATGGTATTTTTTAAGACCTCAAGAGAAAGAACGTCTTCATACGTTCTTTCTTACAAGGTTAACGTTTCTTCGATATAAGATAGAAATGACCATGTCAAGCTACCAAACTTCCCTTCCCTTGAGCACATCGGCCAGACGATGGATCGGCAGAATATCAGCAGCTGGAAGGGGTATTGACGCTAAATCAGCATAGTTCACCCACGCCAGTCTTTGGCCTTCCGCGCCACGGGGAGTGCTCTCCCATTTGTGACAGAGATAAAGGGGCATAATCATATGAAAGGTATCATAACGATAGGAGGCAAAGGTTAAAGGTTCAAGGTCTTCCTCTCGTACTTGGATTCCCAGTTCTTCCTGCAATTCCCGAATCAAAGATACCTCTGGAGTTTCACCTGGCTCCATCTTTCCTCCGGGAAGTTCCCACACGCCCGGCAATGCTTTTCCTTGGGGCCGCTCTGAAATGAGCATTTCCCCGTTTTCATTAATCAAGACAGCAGCCACCACCCAAACCAACGGGCGTTGCATGGCATGATATCGGGTGATAAAATCATGAAAAGAAAGGGTATAACACACAGCTTCTCGTGTTCCTTCAAAAGTCTTAGAAGAAGCTTCCTTTATGCCCACTTCACGAAACTCAAGTTTCTCAAAAATACGGCGAGAAGCCGTATTGGTTTTAAGAGCACTTGCTTTGAGCTCCTTTTGTTGCAGCACATGAAAACAAAAGTGAACAAGGGCACCCATGGCTTCGGTCCCATAACCTTGCCCCCAGTAGGATTTCCCAAGCCACAATCCAAGTTTCCCCTCAGAAGAGATAACGCCCATAAACTGCTGATCAGAACGCCTGGTAATGGCTAGAATCACACACTTTCCTTCCGCCATAGAACCCTGAACGGACGCAATAAATGTTTTAGCATCTTGAAGAGCATAAGGGTGGGGCATACGAAGTAACCTTTCAGCGATGTCCTTATCATTAGCAAACGCAGCCATAGGAACAGCATCTCCTTCCTGAAGTGGACGCAAGGTCAGCCTTTCCGTAGCAATGGGTAAAAAAGGGCGATTCAATAAAGTGGGAGGTATCATAACACCATCTTTCTTTAAAAACTCCTTTTCTTTTTTTCCTTTCCTGAGCATACTCCGCTCATGGAAAATGTTAATCCCTCTTTCGAAAATATTATTCCAAAACTAATCACCCTCTCTGAAAAAGCAGGGGCTCTTATCGCTCACCTTTATAAAAAGGCAGAAGGTCTCGAAATTGTCAGAAAAGGAGACGGCTCCCCTGTGACAGAAGCCGATCATCAAAGCCATCACCTTCTTGCACAAGGCTTAAAAGAACTCACCCCTCATATCCCCGTTATTTCTGAAGAAGATGAACAGTCTTGGAATATCAAAAATCCTTTTTATTGGCTCATCGATCCTCTTGATGGAACCAGGGGATTCATTGGGAGGGATGGACAGTTTTGCATCAATATTGCTTTAATGAAAGATGACAAGGCCATCTTAGGCCTTATCCATCTTCCTCTTACTGGCGAGACTTTTTATGGCTATGGAAACACGGCTGTAAAACATATCTCTGGACAAAGTACACCTATCCATACACGGCGTTGTCCTCCCAAAGAATCAACTCTTCTCCTCAGCAACCATGATCTTAAGTGTAAAGAAAAATGGGAAAAATATATAAAGGACTTTCCGCACCCTATCCTTAAACCGCTCCATAGCGCCATCAAGTTCTGCCGTATTGCAGAAGGCGCAGCTGATATTTATTTACGTTTTGTTCCTTGCAAGGAATGGGACACGGCTGCAGGTCAAATTCTCGTTGAAGCTGCTGGAGGCAGCATGGAGACCCTTGAAGGAACCCCTTTTCTCTATGGTAAGCCCGACCTTAAAAATTCAGGCTTTAAGGTCTTGGGTCAAAAGCCATGATCGTCTCTCCCACCCCAGAAGCCCTTAAGGAAGCCCTCCATCTCCTTTATACAGGTGACCTTATTGGTCTCCCTACAGAAACCGTTTATGGACTTGCCGCTGATGCGACTCAAGACTTAGCGGTTGCCAAAATATTTGAGCAAAAAAACAGACCTTCACTCAATCCTCTGATTATTCATGGTGCCACTCAAACCACCTTTCAAGAGCATGTAGAATGGAATGAGCGGGCCCAGTTACTGGCGGATACCTTTTGGCCTGGTCCCCTCACCCTTATCCTGCCGCGTAAATTGACTTCATCTATCTCTCTTCTTGCTAGCGCTGGTCTTGAAACTTTAGCTGTACGCGTTCCACATCATCTGGTTGCCCTAGATCTTCTAAAGAAATTTGGGAAACCCCTTGCCGCCCCTAGCGCCAATCGCTCTGGGAAAGTGAGTCCTACAACAGCAGAACATGTAGCTGAAGACTTTCCAAATCTTTTTATTTTAAATGGAGGAGCAACGACAATTGGCCTTGAATCAACCATTCTTGATTTAAGCTCTGACATCCCCTTGATTTTACGTCCTGGGGGCATTTCACAGGAAGAATTAGAAGAGGTCATTGGACCTATTCAAATGCACGGCAGTGAAACAATTAAAGCCCCTGGAATGATGAAAAGTCATTACGCCCCTCATCTGCCCTTAAGACTGAATGCTTTAAAGCCCCAGCCAGGAGAAGCTTTTCTTGCCTTTGGACCTACCCTACAAAGTGATTTGAATTTAAGTACAACAGGGGAGCTACAAGAAGCTGCCGCTAACTTATTTAAAATGCTACGCCTTCTGGATAAAATGGAATTTAAAGGAATCGCCGTTGCGCCTATTCCTATGCAGGGATTGGGGCTTGCTTTAAATGACCGGTTGCAGCGGGCTGCAGCCCCTCGCGATCTTTAATAAAAAGAATCACCATGCCCGCCGCAATAACACATAAAGATAAGTAATAATTTCGCCATAAGTTGTGGGTCGTATCTGCAAGCAGGAGTCCGAAAAGAATTGTAGCATTACACACAGCAACAGAAAGACGATCTTTGACATATTTTTCCACGACCCAAAAAAGGAAGGCCACAAAAAGGCTAAATAATATCCCTCCAAAAAGTCCTAATTCTACATAAGCTTGCAGAACACCTTTATGCGGGTGAATTACATTTGAGAATCCACCAACAACTTTTGGTTTATCATAAATATAACGTGAAGAGCCTAATCCCCATCCCAAGAGTGGTTTTTCAAAAAACTTATGAGAAAAATACTCCCAAATAAGAAGGCGATGAAAAAAACTGTTATTTAAAAACCAAGAGTAATAACTCATATTTATTAATTCCATTGGACGAATAATATAAGCATATAAAACAGGATTTAGAAGTAACAAGACAAAAGAGGAAACCATAGAAATACGGGTGACCCAAAAAGGCGCTAAGTAACTTATAAAAAAGAAAATACTTGAAAGAATAAAAGCATATATTGCCGTTTGACATATTGTCATTTTAATAAGAAGCCCCATAAGAATAAAAGAAAAGAGGGCAATGACTTTTCGATCTTTCGTCCACACAAAGGCACAAGTTACAAACCCCAAAAGGCCCAAAACCGATCCTGTGGGTTTTAATAAGTGGGAAGGTCGTTCAAGGAACCCAAGATGAAATGTATCTACAATCGACTGATATACAAGCAAAGATGCCAGAAAAAGGCCTATAGTGATGAGAGTTTTATAGACCAGTAAAATGACATCTGGCTTAGCTTTTAAAATGGAGACAAGAAATATGTAGGAAAACACTAAGGTCATACTTAAAGAATAGAATGATCTCAGTGCCACCTTTTCATGGCTCGCCGACAAAACACTAAGGGCACTAATACCTAAAAACAAAACAAAAAAAATAGCCAAATAAGGCAAATCGAATTTAAAATTTTGCCACCCCTTTTGCGTGATAAAAAAAGTGCATGTCAAAAAAGGCAATAAAACTGAAAAGAGTTTAGTTGAATAAACACCTGCAACTGCAAAGACGAGAGAGAACAAAAGAAATCCTATATTCTCGTAAGATTCTCCTTTAATCAAAATAAAAAACTCCATTCCTTTATACTATGTTTTGGTATAAAGTTTCTTTAACCATATAGCAACCTGAAAATAGATATGCACTTAAAATTTCTACTTTGTTTTATAGTATTCTTATGGCCTTCTTTAACTTTTGCAAGCTCTCCTGCAAAAGATGCTTTAATTCGAGATGCAGAAATCGAGGATGTACTCAAATCCTATGTCGAGCCTATTTTTAAGGTAGCTGGGCTCGATCCAAAATCATTGCATCTCTATATTATTAATTCAAATGAAGTGAATGCTTTTGCTATGGTGGGCGGACGCATCGCTATGAACACAGGCCTTATTTTAAAAGCCAACTCAGCCCTTCAAGTCATCGGGGTTTTCGCTCATGAGACGGCCCACATTGCTGATAAACACATTCTTCGAGGTATTGATGCCTATGAAAAAGCCCTTTGGCAAAATTTGCTTGGAACCATGTTAGGGAGTGCCGTAGCTGCCGCTGCAGGAAGGCCTGATGTGGGCGCTGCAATCATGATGGGTTCACAAGACATGACAGAAAGAGGGCTATTAAAGTTCTCTCGAACCCAAGAAGGATCTGCAGATCAAGGGGCGGCGCGATTTTTGGATAGTCTTGGCTATTCTTCAAGGGGCGCTCTTGAGTTCATGGAGATTTTACGTAAAGAAGATTTGCTCTCGGAGCAATATTTAGATCCTTACGTTTTGACCCATCCTCTTGTGTCAGAACGTCTTGATTTTTTCCGCTCACACGTCAGTAAATCACCTCATGCCAATGCAAAACTTCCTCAAAAGTTTGAGGATAATTTCAAGCGCATTCAGGTTAAAATTGGAGCATTTACCCAAAGTCCTGCAAAAACACTCTCTCAACTCGATCCAACAGATACCTCTCTCTTAGCTCGCTATGGAAGGGCCATTGCTTATTTTCAAAGCTCTCAAATTCCTGAAGCCCTGAAGGAAGTCGACTTCCTTTTAAGAGAATATCCGGAGGATGCTTTCTTCTGGGATCTCAAAGGCCAAATTTTATTTGAGTCAGGAAAAATAAAAGAAAGCGTCATAGCCTTTGAAAAAGCTGTTCATTTACGGCCTGACATCCCTCTTTTACGAGTAAGCCTTGCCCATGCCTTAATTGAAAGCAATGACCCCACCAAAGAAGAGCAGGCGTTTGGCGAGCTCTCTCGTGCCAGAACAGATGAAGGTGATAATCCTTTTATCCACCGCCTTTTAGCTGTTTATTATGGGAAATCTGGAAAAACAGGCCTTGCTGCCCTCTCGCTGGCAGAAATGTCTCTTGAAGTGGGAGATTTAAAAACAGCAGAGCAGCAAGCGAAACGCAGTCTTCATTTTCTAAAGGGCGATCCCGTCAATGAAACTCGTGCTAAAGATATTCTTGCAGAGATCAACCAGTTGAAAGATCTTGAATCTGGCCTTTTTTAACCTCCCTACCTTTCTTAAAATCTTTTAGAGAAATCATAGAATTCATTGAAAATTCTTCTGTAAATGGAAATAGTTAATTCGCGACAGTGTTGCTGGACATCTTTCTCAAATCGCCGTATCATATAAGAAAGAAAATAATACATTAAATAGGAGAGGTGGTTTCATGCAAACGCAAGTTACGGGAAAAAAGATTGAAGTCAGCGCAGCGCTGCGCAAGCAAGCTGAAGATAAGGTTCAGGACATATGTAAAAAGTACGGGTTAAATCCGCTTGAAACGTCGGTTACGTTTTCACGCAGTGCTTGTAAGGTCAGACCCATGGTTCGCTGTGATGTTGAAATGCATTTAGGACGCGGGGTTTTTGTCAGGGCTTATTATGACACGGATGAGGCTTATGTTTGTCTTGAACAAGCCATAGAAACCTTTGAAAAGCGCTTGCGCCGGTATAAAAAGAAGTTGATTGATCATACGAAAAAGCGGGATGTAGATTATAAAAAATCAGCGGGTTATCAGTATGTAATTCATAGTGAAACCGATAAAGAATCAACGGAAGATCATCCTCTCATTATTGCAGAGACAAAAACAGAAATTCCCAGCCTTACGGTGAGTGAGGCTGTGATGCATTTGGATCTTTCTGATGCCCAAGCTGTGCTCTTTAATAATGTGGCCTATGATCAATTGAATGTGGTTTATCGACGGGAAGATGGGAATATTGGCTGGATTTCTCCTTCGCAAAATGGAAAATCATAGGGAAAAAGTCATGAGCAAAACGATCGCTTTAATGGTAGCTGTTTGTTGCGGGGGAGCTTCTTTTGCAGCGACAGAAACAAAAGATCTCTATATTCAAACAGATAGGCCGCCCCCGCCTTCCGCAGAAGAGATAACGCCTCAACATCCTTTCTTTTCCGAGCCAACACCAGCCAATGAAGTGTTTGAAAGCGTTGAGGCTCAACAACGTCAAATACAAAAGCTGGAAGAGCGAGTGAAGCGCCTTGAAGCCGAGGTTGCGGCTTTGAAAAAACCTGCTACGGATACAAATAAATAGTTTTGTAGTAATCCAATTGCAAAATTCATAACACTTTGTCATCCCAACTATGTTATTGAATAGATCCCGAGTTCGCCCTACTGACTTCTCAAAATGACACAGTGGGTGGTGTTTTTGTCAGTGATCTCAGTTGTCAGTGCGACTTAAGAAGATTTTTTATAAAAATCCACTAAAACAGGTCATTGCGAGGCCCCTTTAGGGGCCGCGGTAATCCATGGATTCATTGGAAGATCGATATTGCTTCGTCGGGTCTTCGACCCTTCTCGCAATGACGAAAAAACGTGGTTTTCCTTGGTATATAAAAACCCGTCCGGTGGTGAGCCTTTGTGCTTAAGGTCTTACAGGATTTTCTGATTACTGCTTCTTCCCTGTGCATTCCCGCTCAAAATTTTCACGAATGAGGGTACAGAGGCTTTCGTTCCGCAAGGCAAAGGCGAGGGCCGCGCCTAAAATGACATTATCAGGGATATATTCACCTTGAATTTGAGGGAGAGACGCTTCAAAAGATCCATCTTGTTTAAGAACGATCGCTGCATCCCATTTGGTGAGGGTAAGGGTATTTGAGGGCATACACTTTTTATTTCCTTCTCTGCTTATCTTGCTCTTTTGCATCAAGTTTATTTTTACCTTATATAGAGTCTATGAAGAGGGATCAAGTAGCTCCGAAAATTCAATCCATTCTCGCTTGTTCATTCCACTTTCTTCCTGGGTAACCTTTTGACCTTTAAGTAATTTTTTGACAGTTTCTAATCCATTTTTTGAGAGACGGGCGCCTTCTTTACGATACTGCATATAGGCTTCATAGGTGTAAGGGACCCAGCGTTCAAGAAGTTTCAACATCACATCTGCGTAAGCTCGAATTTCATATTGGGCATGAGAATCTGCCCGCAAGGTCAGGAAATGCATTAAATTATGTAGATCAATTTTCCAGTACATTTGGGTGTAAAAATTAAGAGGCAAATTCATGCGCGCCAGCTCTCGCGCCAAGCTTTCCTTTTCAGGATTCAAGATGTTGCCTTCTGCATCTTCATTCAACAATTCTTCATAATGAGAATAGCAGAGTTCAGCATCTTGTCGCAAAAGGTCGCGCACTTTCTGAGAATATTCGGAAGATAAAGTCTCGCCGCGGCCTTGTTTATTGATGGAGGATTGGTTTGCGAGGTGCTCTGTTGAGGGAATGTAAAATTCTTTGTCCAAGATAGAATAACGGGCAGAATATTCATTAACGTTGGCCGTGCGATGGCGAAGCCATTGGCGGGCCACAAAAAAGGGAAGTTTGATGTGAAATTTAATCTCACACATCTCAAAAGGCGTTGTATGGGCATGACGCAGAAGATAATGAATCAAGCCCCGATCCTCTGTGCGTTTTTTCGTACCTTTGCCGTAAGAAACGCGAGCGGCTTGCACAATGGCGTTGTCATTTCCCATGTAATCTATGACCCGTACAAAACCGTGATCCAGAACGGGAAAGGCTTCATAAAGCACCTCTTCAAGACCTGAGGAAACGTCTCTCTGGGTGAGCTCTGCTTGTGCTTTTAGTTCCTGAATTTCCTGTTCTTGTGCTTGGGATAATGGCATTTTTTACCTCTTTCTCTTACAAGCAGTAGAGCATTTAGAGGGGAGGCTCAAGAGGAAAAATGAAGCTTTTTTAGAAATGGTGGGCGCAGCTGGGATTGAACCAGCGACCCCTACGATGTCACCGTAGTGCTCTCCCGCTGAGCTATGCGCCCACTTCTAGGGCTTGTATACACAAGATCTTTTGGGGGCGCAAGTCTTTGAAGAAAGGAACGTTTATATTTTGAATAAGTTCAGATACAAGAGAGACAAAAAGTTAGTTGAGGTAGGGGCTGTGAAGTGGAGGGTAAAGCGATAGCT
>JAIEQB010000079.1 GCA_019748065.1 Alphaproteobacteria bacterium
GTCTACGTGACCAATCGTACCTATGTTACAGTGCGGCTTCGTTCTCTGAAATTTCTCTTTTGCCATCTCTCTTCTCCGTTCTAGGCGTACTTTGATTTAACTTCATCCGCAACGTGTTGCGGAACTTGCTCATAATGGTCGAACTGCATGGTGAATTGGGCACGGCCTTGGCTCATAGAGCGCAAGGTGTTCACATACCCAAACATATTGGCCAAAGGCACAAAAGCATCAACAACTCTTGCATTTCCTCGTTGGTCCATACCAGAGACCTGACCACGGCGACTGTTTAAATCTCCGATGATATCTCCCATATACTCCTCTGGCGTCACAACTTCAACCTTCATTATTGGCTCTAGCAATTTAGGATCAGCTTTTGGAACCCCTTCTCTAAAGGCAGCACGAGCTGCAATTTCGAAAGCAAGAACGCTTGAATCCACATCATGGTACGCACCATCAAAAAGAGTAACCTTATAGTCAATCATGGGGAAGCCAGCAATAACGCCATTATCCATAGCTTGGATCAATCCTTTTTCAACGCCAGGGATGTATTCTTTTGGAACTGCACCTCCAACGATGGAATTCACAAAAGTATAACCTTCACCAGGAGCTACGGGCTCAAAACGCAACTTAATACGCGCAAATTGTCCAGCACCACCACTTTGCTTTTTGTGGGTATAATCAACTTCCGCTGTCTTCGTAATGGTTTCACGGTAAGCCACCTGAGGCGCCCCTACATTGGCTTCTACCTTAAATTCACGGCGCATACGGTCCACGATAATATCAAGGTGTAATTCGCCCATTCCTTTAATAATAGTTTGACCTGATTCATAATCGGTTGTAACCCGAAAAGAAGGATCTTCTGCCGCAAGACGAGAAAGAGCAATACCCATCTTTTCTTGATCGGCTTTTGTCTTTGGCTCAACAGCAACTTCGATCACAGGCTCAGGAAAAATCATTCGCTCAAGAATAATAGACTTGGAAGGATCACAAATCGTATCACCCGTTGTGGTGTTCTTAAGGCCACAAATGGCCACAATGTCACCCGTGCATGCTTCTTTAATATCTTCACGAGAGTTCGCATGCATCAAAAGCATACGCCCCACCCGTTCTTTTTCATCTTTAACTGAATTCAAGAGGTAAGATCCTGCACTGAGCACACCGGAATAGACACGCACGAAAGTGAGAGATCCCACAAATGGATCGGTCATAATCTTAAAGGCAAGCCCACAAAAAGGATCTGTATCGGAAGGATTGCGAACCAATTCCGTTTTACCGTCAATGGATTCACCCTTCACCGCTCCAATATCGAGAGGTGACGGCAAAAAATCAACGACCGCATCTAACAAAGGCTGCACACCCTTGTTTTTAAAGGCTGATCCACAAAGAACAGGCACAAACTTGGCTAAAACCGTTCCTTTACGGATACATTTTTTTAAGATTTCAATACTGGGCTCTTCCCCATTCAGATAAGCCTCTAGAGCTTCGTCATCTTGCTCTACCGCTGTTTCCAAGAGACGAGCTCGATATTCTTCTGCTTGCTCTTTCAGGTCAGCAGGAATGTCCTCGATGACAAATTCCGCTCCCATGGTTTCATCTTTCCAGCGAATCGCCTTCATTTGAACAAGATCCACAATACCCACAAAGTCAGCTTCCGTGCCGATTGGCAAATGAAGAACAAGAGGCACTGCCCCCAAACGATCAATGATCATCTCAACGGTACGATAGAAATTTGCGCCCGTACGGTCCATTTTATTCACGAAACAAATCCGAGGCACATGATATTTGTCGGCTTGACGCCAGACGGTTTCTGATTGAGGCTCAACACCAGCAACGCTATCAAAAACAGCAACCGCGCCGTCTAAAACACGCAAGGAACGCTCAACTTCAATGGTGAAGTCAACGTGACCAGGGGTGTCAATAATGTTAATACGGTGATCAGTCCAGAAACAAGTTGTCGCAGCAGAGGTAATAGTGATACCGCGCTCTTGCTCTTGCTCCATCCAGTCCATGGTGGCCGCGCCTTCATGGACCTCACCAATTTTGTGAGATTTTCCTGTATAATAAAGAATACGTTCTGTGGTTGTTGTTTTTCCAGCATCAATGTGAGCCATGATGCCAATGTTACGGTAACGATCGAGGGGAGTTATACGTGCCATTTTAACTATTTACCCTTTACCATCTAAAGTGAGCAAATGCTTTGTTTGCATCCGCCATTTTATGTGTATCATCACGCTTTTTTACTGCTGCTCCGCGATTGTTTGCGGCATCCAAGATTTCAGCCGCAAGGCGAGCTGTCATAGTTGTTTCTGAACGATTACGTGCACTGCCAATAATCCAACGAATTCCAAGAGCTTGAGCACGCTCTGAGCGCACCTCAACAGGAACTTGATAGGTAGCACCCCCCACACGGCGAGAACGCACTTCAACAGAAGGCTTTACATTACCGAGGGCTTCATGAAAAACTTGCAAGGAATCTTGAGAAGTCTTTGATTTAATTTGATCCAAAGCACCATAGACGATGCTTTCCGCAACTGATCGCTTTCCTTCATACATTAAACAACTCATAAACTTTGAAAGAACCGTATCTCCATACTTAGCATCGGGCATTACAGGTCTTTTTTCAGCAGCGTGCCTTCTTGACATGATTCTCTTCTCCTACTTCGGAAGCTTAGCGCCGTACTTGGAACGTCCTTGGCGTCGTTTCTGAACACCTTGGGTATCAAGCGTACCGCGAATAATATGATAACGAACACCTGGCAAGTCGCGCACACGACCTCCACGAATCAACACAACAGAGTGTTCTTGAAGGTTGTGACCTTCTCCCGGAATATAACCCGTGACTTCATAACCATTTGTCAAACGAATACGCGCAACCTTACGCAAGGCCGAGTTTGGCTTTTTCGGGGTCGTTGTCATCACACGCGTACACACGCCTCGCTTTTGAGGGCAGCTCTGAAGGGCAGGAACCGTATTACGCTCTTCCTTATCCTTGCGAGGCTTTCTGATTAGCTGGTTAATTGTCGGCATTAAAACCGTTTCCTTTCAAAAAATTAAAATTTTACAACTGACGTAAAGCTCAGATATTCTTATACCTGACTCTTGTCCAAAAACAAGCATTCTTTTAGCCAATCTTTTGAGCAGCGTCTAGACGGTTTGTCTACCACCAACTCTCTAATGACGGGCGAATCTTAATCGCCCTCCAATTCAGAGTCAAGCATTGGTTGAAAGTTTTTTTGCTTCAAAAAAGTTATCTAAGGAGAGAATTGCAAAAATACAATATTTGTCATCCCCGCAGAGGCGGGGATCCAGGAAAATCTTAGATTGAGAGTCATTTATAAAGATAAAAACAAAATTCTGAATAAAACACTTAACTTTATAACATGTGAGGAAAATTGTTTTATTTCATAATCCCTCTGGATCCCCGCCTTCGCGGGGATGACACAGAGGGTAAAATTTGCAGTTTACTTAAGACCTTAACAAGTTTTAAGGCGCAATCAACTGCTCGTCTTGCTTTTCATGGGCAATGGCAGCAATTTGTTTAGCCTTTGTCGACTGAATCTCATGATCCCGCTCAGCCGCAATGGCTTTCATACGGTTGACGATGCTTCCTGTTCCCACAGGAATCAAACGACCAACAATGATGTTCTCTTTAAGACCCTTGAGCTCATCAACCTTGCCAGAGACAGCTGCTTCCGTAAGAACACGAGTTGTTTCTTGGAAAGAGGCCGCTGAGAAGAAGGAACGTGTCTGCAAGGAGGCTTTTGTAATTCCTTGAAGAATTGCGTGGGCCTGCGCTGGGCGATAGCCTTCCTCAATGGTCTTCCGATTTTCCTCTTCAAACTCTTGTCGGTCCACCTGCTCACCCAAGAGGAAAGTTGTTTCCCCTGGATTGGTGATTTCCACCTTCTGCATCATCTGACGTACAATGACTTCCACATGTTTATCGTTAATAGGAACCCCCTGTAAACGATAAACTTCTTGGATCTCATTGATCAAATAGCTGGCCAACGCTTCAATACCCAAGATACGTAGAATGTCATGGGGCACCATATTACCATCCATGATAATATCGCCACGCTTAACTTGCTCGCCTTCGTGCACCGCAATGTGCTTACCCTTTGGAATCAGGTATTCAATAGGTTCTAGAGTTTCATCATCGGGCACAATCATCACGCGGCGTTTTGTCTTATGATCCTTTCCAAATTCAATGCGACCATCGTACTCACTGATGATTGCCGCATCCTTGGGACGCCGGGCTTCGAAAAGTTCAGCCACCCGAGGCAAACCTCCCGTGATGTCACGGGTTTTACTGGATTCACGAGGAACACGGGTTAATGTATCCCCTGCCTGAATGGTGGCGTTGTTTTCAACTTCCAAGATTGCATCGGTTGATAAGAAATAACGGGCTTCTGCACCATTGGCGAAAAGAAGAGGCTCGCCCTTCTTATCTCGCAACACAAGGCGCGGCTTCAAATCTGCTCCGCGAGCGGATTGTTTCCAGTCCGCGACAACACGCTTGGTCAAACCTGTGGTTTCATCCAAGGTTTCACGTACGGAAATGCCTTCCACTAAGTCAACATAATGGACAATACCGCTCACTTCCGAAATAACAGGAAGGGTATAAGGATCCCAATCAGCAAGCTTATCACCTGGCTTAACTTTGACCCCATCATCCACCAACAAGCGCGAGCCATATTGAAGTTTATAACTCGCACGTTCTTGATTTGCTGCATCCATAATACAAAGCTCGGAATAACGGCTCATGACGATATTTTCGCCTGCACTGTTTTTCACAACGCTGCGGTTCTTAATCAAAATGGTTCCTTCAACAGAGGCTTCCATACTGGATTGCTCAACAGCTACCTGAGCGGCACCTCCAATGTGGAAGGTCCGCATGGTCAGCTGTGTTCCAGGCTCACCGATCGATTGAGCCGCGATCACACCAACAGCTTCACCCATATTCACGGGCGTTCCGCGAGCAAGATCTCGGCCATAGCATTTGCCACAAATACCGTCTTTGGTCTCACAGGTAAGAACAGAGCGAATCAGAATCTCATCAATACTTGTTTTTTCAATAGCTTCTATGTGATTTTCTTCAATCAACGTACCGGCAGGAACAATAATCTTGTTAGCAACAGGGTCAACGATATCAACGGCCGCTGTCCGTCCCAAAACACGATCTCCAAGTGGCGTGATAACCTCACCTCCTTCAACGACCGCCCGCAGACTGATTCCTTTTTCCGTACCGCAATCTGGCTCAACGATAATGCAATCTTGAGCAACATCCACAAGACGGCGGGTCAAGTAACCCGAGTTAGCTGTCTTCAAAGCTGTGTCGGTCAACCCCTTACGAGCACCATGAGCTGAATTGAAATACTCGTTAACGTTCAATCCTTCCTTAAAGTTGGAAATAATTGGCGTTTCGATAATTTCACCCGATGTTTTCGCAATCAAACCACGCATTGCTGCCAACTGGCGCATTTGAGCGGCAGAACCACGCGCCCGTGAATGGGCCATCATATAAACAGAATTCACCTGCTCTCCAGGTCTAACTTCGGAGATGTCCTTCATCATAGCGTCAGCCACTTGTTCCGTACACTTAGTCCAAGCATCCGTCACCTTGTTATAGCGCTCACCATTGGTAATCAAACCATCCATATATTGTTGTTGGAATTCCCCAATTTTCTCGCGGGTATCCGCAACAAGCTTTTTCTTCTCTTCAGGCACCAAAAGATCATCTTTTCCAAAGGAAATCCCGGAAACTGTTGCATAACGGAAACCAAGCCCCATCAAACGATCGGAAAAAACAACGGCTTCTTTTTGGCCGCAATTACGATAAATAAGATCGACCAATTTAGAGAGCTCAGTTTGGGTCAAAAGCTGGTTGATAGACTCAAACTTAACACCTTGTTGCCTTGGCATAATTTCCCAAAGAAGCATACGGCCTGGGGTCGTTTTTACCCGCCCCGTTACCTTTTCACCTTTATCATCGATATATTCATAACGCGCTGTAATAAGAGCATGCAAAGAAACCGTCTTTTGATAAAGAGCATGCTCAATCTCAGCAAGAGATGAGAACATAGTTCCTTCTCCAAGTTCACCATCCCGTTCCATGGTAAGATAATAAAGGCCTAAAACAATATCCTTTGAAGGCGTAATAATTGGCTTACCATTAGCTGGGTGAAGGATATTATTCGTTGACATCATCAAAACCCGTGATTCAAGCTGTGCTTCTAAGGACAAGGGCACATGCACGGACATGGTATCCCCATCAAAATCAGCGTTATAGGCTGTACAAACGAGAGGATGAAGTTGAATGGCTTTTCCTTCCACAAGAACAGGCTCAAAAGCTTGAATACCTAAACGGTGCAAGGTTGGAGCTCGGTTTAAAAGCACGGGATGTTCACGAATCACTTCTTCTAAAATATCCCAAACTTCAGGACGCTCCTTCTCAACCATCCGCTTAGCCGCCTTAATGGTATTGGCCAAGCCATAACGTTCCAGACGTGAGTAGATGAAGGGCTTAAAGAGCTCGAGAGCCATTTTCTTTGGCAAACCACATTGGTGAAGTTTCAACTCTGGCCCCACAACGATCACGGAGCGGGCTGAATAGTCGACACGCTTTCCAAGAAGATTCTGACGGAAACGGCCTTGCTTTCCCTTTAACATGTCGGACAAAGACTTTAAGGGACGACGGTTAGTTCCTGTAATAACCCGCCCTCTTCTTCCATTGTCGAAAAGAGCATCGACAGATTCTTGAAGCATCCGCTTTTCATTTCGAACGATAATATCAGGAGCTCTCAACTCCATAAGGCGCTTCAAACGATTGTTTCGGTTAATCACACGTCGGTAAAGATCATTCAAATCTGAGGTAGCAAAACGACCACCATCCAAAGGTACAAGAGGACGAATTTCCGGTGGAATAACAGGAACGACTTCCAAAATCATCCACTCTGGACGAGCCCCTGAATCAATGAAGGCTTCAATAAGTTTCAGGCGCTTTACGTATTTTTTGCGCTTCAGCTCTGACTTTGTCTCGTAAAGGTCAATACGAAGTTGTTCGCGCTCTTTTTCAAGATCAATCGCTTTAAGCATATCCCGCAAAGCTTCAGCACCAATACTCGCTTCAAAAGCATCCACACCAAAGTCATCTTGAGCTCTATGGTACTCTTCTTCACTTAGGAGTTGCCCTTTTTTCAGTGGCGTAAGCCCTGACTCAAGGACAATATAGCTTTCAAAATATAAAACCTTTTCCAAATCTTTAAGCATTAAATCAAGGAGAAGACCTAAACGACTCGGGAGAGATTTGGTAAACCAGATGTGAGCGACGGGGGAAGCTAGCTCAATGTGACCCATACGTTCACGACGCACCTTTGTAAGGGTAACTTCAACACCGCACTTCTCGCAGATAATTCCCCGATACTTCATGCGCTTATATTTGCCACACAAACATTCATAATCCTTGATAGGACCAAAAATTCGCGCACAAAATAAGCCATCTCTTTCTGGCTTAAAGGTTCGATAGTTGATGGTTTCAGGCTTTTTAATCTCTCCAAAAGACCACGCACGAATTTGCTCCGGACTTGCAATAGCAATTCGAATATTGTCAAAGTGCTGAGGTCCAGGAACCTGACCAAAGAGATTCATTACATCGCGCATTCTATTCTTCTCCTCATTGCTACTTTATTCATTCATTCCCAATTCAACGTTCAATCCTAAAGAACGAAGTTCTTTCATCAAAACGTTGAAGGACTCAGGAATGCCTGATTCAAAATTATCGTCTCCACGAACAATCGACTCGTAAACTTTTGTTCTTCCGGAAACGTCGTCCGACTTGACCGTCAACATTTCTTGAAGAGTATAAGAAGCGCCATAAGCTTCCAAAGCCCAAACTTCCATTTCTCCGAAACGTTGACCACCAAACTGCGCCTTCCCTCCAAGCGGTTGCTGAGTCACAAGGCTGTAAGGCCCAACGGAACGCGCATGAATCTTATCATCAACAAGATGGTGAAGCTTCAACATATACATGTAGCCCACCGTTACTTTTCGATCAAAGGGCTCTCCTGTCCGTCCATCATACAAAGTCACCTGTCCACTGGTGTCCAGATTAGCCTTTTTCAGCTGATGGTTAATATCCGGCTCATGAGCACCATCGAAGGCTGGCGTTGCCATGGGCACGGCGGAGGTAAGATTTGTTGCGAGCTCTACCACGTCGTAATCGGACATCCCTTGGATTTCCTTAACGATATCATCATCTTCGTAGACATGGTCTAAGGTTGTGCGCAGAGCCTTAATGTCCTTATGCTCAGCAATAGCCATCTTCGCAAGAGTATCGTTAATTTGCCGTCCTAAACCAGCTGCAGCCCATCCTAAATGGGTTTCGAGGATTTGCCCCACATTCATACGTGATGGCAAACCAAGTGGGTTCAACACAATATCCACGGGCGTACCATCTTCAAGATGGGGCATGTCTTCAACAGGAACAATACGCGAGACAACACCCTTGTTTCCGTGACGACCGGCCATTTTATCTCCCGGTTGTAACTTACGCTTTACAGCCACAAAGACTTTTACTTTCTTCAAAACTCCCGTTGGCAATTCATCACCCCGACGGAGTTTTTCAACCCGATCTTCAAAGCGCACTTGAAGGGCCGTCACCCGCTCATCATGGAATTGCTTTGTCGCCTCCAGGGCAGACATCACTGCATCGTCTTCAACCTTAATTTGACGCCATTGTCCTTTTGATAAGGAATCCAAGAGTTCTTTTGTAACTGTGATTCCCTTTTTAAGGCCTGTTGGGCCACTGACAACCTTTTGGTTCACAAGAAGCTCTTCTAAAGCCACAAAAAAATTCCGGTCTAGAATTGAGCGTTCAGCATCACGGTCTTTCGCATAATTTTCAATTTCTGCCCGCTCAATAGCAAGAGCGCGCTCATCCTTTTCAACCCCTCGGCGAGAGAAAACACGCACCTCTACGATCGTTCCTTGAACGCCAGAAGGTAACCTCAGAGAAGTGTCCCTCACGTCGGATGCTTTTTCACCGAAAATAGCGCGCAAGAGCTTTTCTTCTGGTGTAGAGGGAGATTCACCTTTTGGTGTAACTTTACCCACAAGAATGTCACCTGGTTTCACATCAGCACCAATATAGACGATTCCTGCTTCATCCAAATGACGAAGCGCTTCATCGCCCACATTCGGAATATCACGGGTTATGTCTTCATTTCCAAGCTTGGTATCACGAGCATCAACTTCAAATTCCTCAATATGAATTGACGTAAAAATGTCATCTTTCGCAATTCTTTCAGAAATAATGATGGAGTCTTCAAAATTATAACCGTTCCAAGAAACGAAGGCAACCAAAGCATTCGATCCAAGTGCCAACTCACCCATGTCCATACAAGGACCATCAGCAATAATGTCGCCCTTTTCAACCCTGTCACCTACCCTCACAAGAGGCTTTTGGTTGACACAGGTCTTATCATTGGAGCGTTGAAACTTCAAAAGATTATAAATATCCACATTGCTTGTTGTCATGGTGCTTTCATCGGTGACACGAATCACGATACGAGAAGCATCGATTTGATCCACAGTACCACCCCGCTTTGCAATCACAGCAACACCGGAATCACTCGCCACAGGAGCTTCCATACCCGTTCCTACAAAAGGCGCTTCCGTTCTCAGCAAAGGCACAGCTTGACGTTGCATGTTAGAGCCCATCAAGGCACGGTTTGCATCATCGTTCTCAATGAAAGGAATTAAGGAGGCAGCAACGGAAACGATTTGCTTTGGAGAAATATCCATTAAATCAATCTCAGCTGCAGGCGCGACCACAAACTCACCATTACGACGGCAGTTGACAAAGTCAGATAAAAACTTCCCATCCTTACTTAATTCAGCATTAGCTTGGGCAATGGTATGCTTATTTTCTTCCATGGCTGTATAGTAAGAGATGTCTTTAGTGACTTTTCCATCTACAACCTTACGATAGGGAGTTTCAATAAAGCCATATTTATTCACCCGCGCATAGGTTGCCAATGAGTTAATCAACCCAATATTTGGTCCTTCAGGTGTTTCAATAGGACAAATACGTCCATAATGGGTTGGATGTACATCGCGCACTTCAAAAGTCGCCCGATCGCGTGTCAAGCCTCCTGGCCCAAGAGCGGACAAACGGCGCTTATGATTAATTTCCGACAAAGGATTGGTTTGATCCATAAACTGAGACAATTGTGAAGTGCCGAAAAATTCACGCACAACCGCAGCCGCAGGCTTGGCATTAATCACATCATGGGGCATGACCGTATCAATTTCAACGGAGCTCATTCTTTCACGAATGGCTCGCTCCATGCGAGACAACCCAACGCGGTATTGGTTTTCTAAAAGTTCTCCAACGGACCGTACACGACGATTACCAAGGTTATCGATGTCATCAATTTCACCTTTTCCATCCTTTAATTCTAAAAGAACCTTAATGATGGAAATGATATCTTGCTTACACAAAACGCGCAGCGTATCAGGTAGGTCAAGGCCAAGTCTTGAATTCATCTTCACACGACCTACGGAGGAGAGATCATATCTTTCAGGATCAAAGAAGAAACCACGGAAAAGAGCTTCAGCGCCTTCAATTGTCGGCGGCTCGCCAGGGCGCAAAATACGATAAATTTCAATAAGAGCATCTTCCCTAGATTGATTTTTATCCGCCATCAAAGTGTTGCGCAGATAAGCGCCCACATTAACGTGATCAATATCAAGGGTAGGAATATTTTTTAGACCCTCATTAGCAAAAAGTTCCAGTAATTCTGGGGTGATCTCATCACCAGCTTCTGCGAAGATTTCTCCTGTCTTTTCATTAATAAGATCGGAGGCGACATAACGGCCGACTAAATCTTCTTCTGCCACGAGAATTTCTTTAAGTCCTTCTTCTTCTAGCTTACGGGCAAAGCGTAAGTTCATTTTCGCGCCTTCAGCAGCGACAACTTTACCGGTTTTAGCATTAGTCAAGTCTTGGGCCAGTTTCCCGACTTTTACAAATTCGGGACGAAAAGCAGTCTTCCAGCCTTTAACTGTTTTCACATACTCAACCGTACCATAGAAAGCATTGAGGATTTCTTCACGGGACATCCCTTGGGCCTCAAGAGGATCCAGTTGTTTACCTTCTTTTTCTAAACGCGCCCTCTCTTTTTCTGTCTCTTGACTATCAAGAGCCATAAGGAAAGTGGTAATAGAAAGCTTTCGCTTGCGATCAATACGTGCGTAAACGATATCTTTAGCATCAAATTCAAAGTCAAGCCAAGAGCCGCGATAAGGTATTACACGGGCTGAAAATAAATATTTTCCAGAGGAATGGGATTTCCCACTATCATGATCGAAGAAAACACCTGGGGAGCGATGCATCTGAGAAACAACAACCCGCTCAATGCCATTGATAACGAATGTACCACTCTCGGTCATAAGGGGGATATCCCCCATATAGACATCTTGCTCTTTAATATCACGAATGGTCTTAGACCCTGTATCCTCGTCAATGTCCCAAACAACCAAACGGAAGGTAACACGCAAAGGTGCAGCATAGTTCATGCCCCGTTGTTTGCATTCATCCACATCATATTTGGGGAGGTCAAAATCATAACGGAAAAATTCAAGTTGAGATTTTCCTGAAAAATCAGATATGGGAAATACAGACTGAAATACTTCCTGCAACCCTGCAGAAACGCGCTTTTCAGCAGGAACATCTTTCTGCAAAAAGTTTGCATAGGATGTTTTCTGAAGCTCAATCAGGTTAGGCAAGGGAGCGATTTCAGGAATCCTTGCAAAGCTTTTGCGAATTCTTTTACGTTCCGTATAGGTTCTAGCCATTGATTCCTCTTAAATAAATATCTACATTCATCACGATCACACCTGGATACAGGCGTGCCGACGCAGGAATATAGTTATTCCTCGTCGGCAATTTAGTCTAACGTAGTGGTGTCAAGCGACCTGTCAGGTTACTTTAACTCCACTTTTGCGCCTACAGCTTCAAGCTTCTTCACAATTTCATCAGCTTCTGCTTTAGGTGCGGCTTCTTTCAAAGTTTTTGGAGCACCTTCAACCAAGTCTTTTGCTTCTTTCAAGCCAAGCCCTGTGATTGTGCGTACTTCCTTAATCACTTCAATTTTCTTATCGCCAGCAGCTGCCAAAATGACTTGGAACTCTGTCTTCTCTTCGGCAGGCGCTTCAGCAGCCATACCAGCCACTGCCGCAACAGCAACAGGGGCCGCAGCGCTAACACCCCACTTCTCTTCAAGTAATTTTGAAAGCTCTGCAGCTTCCATGACGGTTAGTTCTGAAAGTTGTTCTACAATTTTGTCTAAATTTGCAGCCATTTTAATTTACTCCTTTGTTAGATTTAGGGTTTTTTATGCCGTTTTACCATAGGCAGAAAATACCCGAGCTAGTTGCCCTGCCGGGGCCTGCATAATTCCTGCAACACGTGTTGCTGGAGTTGAAATAATACCAATAATCTTTGCCCGCAATTCATCAATGGAGGGTAGTTTGGAGAGAGTTTCGATGTCTTTTGCATCCAAAAGCTTTCCATTTAATATCCCTCCAACAACGTTGAACTTGTCATTATCGTTGGCAAACTTTACCGATATTTTTGCAGCCGCTACAGGATCCTTAGAATAAGCCAGCGTCGTTGGTCCAGAAAGCAAGGGAGTGATCCCTTCATTTTCTGTTCCAGCAACAGCCAAGCGTGCCAAGGTATTCTTGGCAACACGAAACTGTGCTCCTGCCTCACGCATTTTACGCCTTAGGTCTGAAACTTGCGCCACTGTAAGCCCTGTTTGATGACTTACAACAACCAAGCTAGACTCAAGAAGTCCTTCACGTAAAGAAGAAACCAGCTGTTCCTTTTCGCTACGGTCCACGATACGTCTCCATAGTTTAACCCTTGGACAATCCAAAGGTTAGGTTACACTAAAAATCCAGTTTTCACTGGCTTAACCCGTCCGCGAAAATCTTCATTCAGAGGCTAGCTGCTTCCTTAATCCGACTCTCCCGTCTATTGCAGGGGCTCTCACATTAAACTTTTTCTTGTGGTATCCCAAGAAAAAATCCCCACAGTCTTGGACAGGCTGGAAAGGGTTCTCCCCTTTCCTTACTGCTTTCGCAGTAATTTCTTAAGCTGACGTAAGGTCAGCAATATTAATTTTCACAGAAGGCCCCATGGTTGAAGATAAAGAAATCTTCTTCACATAGGATCCTTTTATTCCTGTTGGTTTAGCTTTCATAATCGCATCTACGAAAGAACGCAAGTTTTTCTCGATATCTTCTGCAGAAAAACTTGCTTTTCCGATACCCGCATGAACAATTCCTGCCTTTTCAGCTCGGAATTCAACTTGACCACCCTTTGCCGCCTTAACTGCCTCAGCCACGTCCATGGTGACTGTTCCTAACTTAGGATTCGGCATAAGACCACGGGGTCCCAACACGCGCGCAAGCTTTCCAAGTAAAACCATCATATCTGGCGTTGCAATGCAGCGATCAAAGTTAAGCTCACCAGCTTGGACTTTTTCTGCAAGATCTTCATCACCTACAATGTCTGCACCCGCTTTCTTGGCTTCTTCAGCCTTTGGTCCTTTAGCAAACACAGCGACTCTTAGAGTTTTACCTGTACCTGCAGGAAGTTGGGTTACACCACGAATATTCTGCTCTGACTTGCGAGGATCCACATTTAAATTCATGGAAATCTCAATGGTTTCATCAAATTTTGCTGTTGCCCGCTCTTTAATAATGCGAACCGCTTCTTTTACACTTGCAACCGCCAGTGCATCGAGACCTTCATAGGCTTTACGTATACGTTTTCCTGCCATTTTTCTTACCCCACAACCTCAATACCCATTGACCGGGCAGATCCAATAATCATCTGGGATGCAGCGTCAATATCATTTGCATTCAGATCTGTCATTTTAGCCTTTGCAATTTCATGCACCTGCGCCAACGTCACCTTTCCAACAGTGCCTGTTCCAGGCGTTTGCGACCCTTTTTGCAAGCCAGCCGCTTTCTTAAGAAAATAACTGACGGGCGGAGTCTTTGTAACAAAGGTAAATGTCCTATCCCCGTAGGCTGTAATCACAACAGGAATCGGCATACCCGGTTCCATATTTTGTGTTTGGGCATTAAATGCTTTACAAAATTCCATAATGTTCAAACCACGTTGACCCAAAGCAGGTCCTACGGGCGGGGATGGATTTGCTTTTCCTGCAGGAATCTGCAGTTTAATATATCCTTCAATTTTCTTTGCCATTTAAACTCCTCTTTTCTCTGAGTTTGCGGTACGGCGATGGCTCACCTTCCGCTGAATCCCACCTGGGATTACAATTTTTCAACTTGAACGTAATCTAAATCAATGGGCGTTGAACGTCCAAAAATCGAGACAGAAACCTTAAGGCGTTGCTTATCATCATCAACTTCTTCAACAATGCCATTAAAGGAACTGAAAGGTCCTTCACAAACACGTACCTGCTCTCCAACTTCAAAAATCAAAGATGATTTTGGTTTTTGAACACCTTCTTGAACTTGAGCTAAAATGCGATCGACTTCCACTTGACTCACAGGAACGGGCTTACCACGTGTGCCCAAAAACCCTGAAACCTTTGGTGTATGACGTACTAAATGCCAAACTTCATCTGAAAGGTGCATCTTAATCAGGATATACCCTGGAAAAAATTGACGCTCTGAGGTGACTTTCGCCCCTTTCTTAATCTCAACAACCTCTTCGGTCGGAACTAAGATGGCATCAATTTGCTCAGAAAGACCTTTCTTATCAGCTTGCTCACGGACGTATTCAGCAACTTTTTTCTCAAAGCCTGAGTAAACATTGACAACGTACCAACGAAAATCTTGGGTCATTTTTTCTTTAAACTCCCATTCCTAAAATGAGCGAAACAACCCAAGCAAGTATACGATCAATTATCAAAAAGAAAGCCGCACAAATGAACACCATCAAAAAAACCAAAATGGTCGTTACGGTTGTTTCTTTGCGCGTCGGCCAGGTGACCTTTGACGCTTCTTGACGCACTTGGCGTATAAATTCGATAGGTGATATCTTAGCCATAGTCCTACTTTCAGATTAAACGCACCCTCTCATAGCAGAGTTCGTTAAAAATTACAAATACTTTGGCAGGAGTGGAGGGACTCGAACCCCCAACCCCCGGTTTTGGAGGTCCCGCTAACATTTCATTAATGGCAGACGCTAACAGGTTATAACAGGAGAATCAAGAGCTTTCGTGATTTCTGTTGCTAGTAGTTGCTGAGATAAGTTATCGTTTTTTATCTCCCAATGTCCCATGAGTGGCTTCGCGTTTTTCTTGTGACAAAGAATATGAAGCACACTTATAAATATTTCTTGGAAAATTCACTGATCTGCGTAAAGGCCTCCCAGGTTAGGGCTTGAACATTCCTATCCTAGAGGCCTTTTTTAGTGCAGAGAAGGGAGCTAAGATTGGCTAGTACTCCTTTACAAGAAGCAAACGCCCGTCAGGCAGAACTCTGATATCCCCCCTCTGTATCGCTTCTGCTTCAGCTTGTTTAGCCTCTCCTAATTTAACAAACGCGCTCTTACAAGACTGAAGTGACTGTGTTATCGTTTGAGCATTAGGATGGTTCATTATAAGAGATTTAAAGTCCTCATCATTCACATCCTTATAGGTATGAATACGATCAAGTTTTATTCTGGCAGCAATGCGATCAAATAGACCTAAATTTGGATTGCGTACCATTTCTTGAAAGCATTTGATTTTAAGATCCTCATCCTTAATCATCTCAGCAGCTTCTCTACGATCCGCTATTGTAAGCTTCTCATTCCCAAAAAAACCAAGGAGAAACTCATCCCCATTGGGCAACGAAAAAGCAGCAGAGAAACGAGCAAAGAGAGGAAATCTCTCCCTATTCACAATAGATGTTAGAAAAGCTTCCGTATCGCCTCCTCGAGGTAAAGAGACTAAAGTGTTGTGAAGCTCTATCTCTAAGTCTTCTTTCTCTGTTGTAAGCTGATGAGATGGATCTGAAATCTCGTTCACTAAGTTGCCAAGAACTCTCACCCTTGTAAGTTCAGGTAAACGTCTAACAGCCCTTAGGCGTTCCGATACCACCTGTGTGCTATCATTAATTGTTTTAAGAGCTGCACTCACCTTTTCAGGAAAAGTATAACGCTGCATAATAAATTCACGCTGTGAATCGATAAGCTCTCTATCACTTAACAACGTACAGAAGGCCTCTAACTGTCTATCAGCTGGAAATTGCTGCGCAGCACTTATGCGTACTTCTAGGGAACTTTTTGTATCAATAAGCTTCCCAAAAAAAGCAGGGTGGTCAGCTTCTATCGTTGACTTAGGATCAAGAAGAAGCTCCTTGAAGGTAAAAGCCCTTCGGGCGATCTTAATATAACCACCTTCATTATCTTTAAAAGCATAAAATTTCAAATAACCAAGGTCCTCCCCACCCAATGCATCAACGTCAGGATAAGAAAACCGAGCATTAAATCGACAGCGGGAGTAATCTGCTTTTGTAAATTGATCACCTTCCTTAGCCGCTAGCTTGCCTGCAATATCATCTGATGATTCACTAGAGGGAATAAGAGCCACAGGAAGGCGGTTACTGAAAGCAACAATAGCTTCAGCCGGTCCTTTCCCTTTAAATGCTGTCCATCCTTTGACAGTAAGGGATCCTCCATTATTTGGATCTACTATGATAGATTCAACTTCTCCTTTCATTACTTTGGAATGTCTAGCTAGCTTTCCATTAACAAAAACATGTTGCCCTCTAGGCGACTGAAAATCAGATAGTTTATGTTGAGATGAAGTAGAAGATATTTGACGTAAACGTTCTTCTTCTGATTCGGACATAGAAAAAGCAGAAGATTGAATCATCAGCAAAGATAATACAAAAGAACTTACAAATGTTTTTAATCTCATGGGATACTCCAAAAATAATATTAACAAAAAACATAATATATACTATATCAATCACATATGAACACATAGATTTTTTTTCAATACAATATTCTCACATATCCTTCGATTTAATTTAACCTATTGAAAAACAAGAAGAAAAGTTTTAGCTCAACAAAAAACCACTTCCCAGCTTAATTTTTTTCACAGGTGTAGTTATTTTTCTGACGATTCTTGATTAAACAATGCGCTAAAAACTCTTGCTAACTTTGAAGCGGATATTTTATTAATAAACCTCTTATTTCCACTACGTCAATCCTCACGAAGGTAAGGATGACGCATGGAGAGAGAAAAGAGGGGAAAGTGCTTTATCAAGAGTCTATTAACACCTTATGAGTGTCCCATGAAGAAGAGGGACACTAGAAAAACTAAAGTATTTATTGGCAGGAGTGGAGGGACTCGAACCCCCAACCCCCGGTTTTGGAGACACCTCCAACGTTTCATTAATAGCAACCTCTAACAGGTTATAACAGGCAAATCAAGACCTTTCGTGGTTTCTTATGTTACTGATTGCTGGGATAAGTTATCATTTTTTATCTCCAAATGTCCCATGAGTGTCCCGTAGCATTGAGTACTTAGCCTAAGCCACGT
Organism: Alphaproteobacteria bacterium; assembly: GCA_019748065.1. Classification (GTDB taxonomy): domain Bacteria; phylum Pseudomonadota; class Alphaproteobacteria; order UBA9655; family UBA9655; genus UBA9655. Next base: position 17,580 of record JAIEQB010000079.1, read on the forward strand.
GTCTCCAAAATGGGACTTCTTCCTTCCCATCCCCTCATTGACCTTTTTCTTTGTAATCAGTAGGTCGGGTGTTCGATTCACCTCTTCGGCACCATAGTTTCATTCACTTTTTTAATGACTCAGAACAAGCTAAAAATCTCCAGGTATACGCCGGGTCACTACTGTCCGGTCATAAATCAAACAAATACAATTGGTTAGAAGAGGAGTCTTCGAGATTTTTGTTAGAAGAAGTATTAATCAGTTGATCTAAATGTGTTTTTTCAAAGAGAGTTAGACTCAAAATCTGTAAAATTGTGTAGAGCGACAATTCACTTTTCAAGCGTTTCTTAGCAATTGCCACCAGCACGTAAACCCCAATCGCAATCCAAATTTGTGTTTTAACAGCGTTCTTGCTGGTTCCAAAAAAAGCTTTAATCCGCAGATGCTGTTTTATCCACTTGAAAAAAAGTTCCACTTGCCAACGACTTTTGTACAATTTTGAGATCACAAGAGCAGGTAAGTCAAAATTATTTGTTAGAAAAATAAGATATTTGTTGCTCTCTTCATCATAGAACTTAACTCGGC
>JAIEQB010000074.1 GCA_019748065.1 Alphaproteobacteria bacterium
TCCACAGGGCTCGATATCTGGATAATCTTCTTGTCTAACGAGTACAGCAAGACGATAATAGGGAGCAATCATTCCTGCCACATAACCATCTAGCTTACCTCTTAGAGACTCATAGTGAATAATTTTAAGTGGAGAATCAATTCCCATTATGTGGGTTAAGTTTCGATTAATATCTGCGAATATAAATTTCGTGAAAAAATTCATAACATGCCGAAAATAAGAGATAGTTTCTCCATCATCAACAAGTTTTTCAAGAATAACTATTTTCCCCCCGGGGGCAAGAACTCGTTCGGCTTCCTGTAAAGCTAACATTGGATTAGGAATAGAACCTAAGGATAAAGGAAAAAATAATTTATTAAATTGCACATTGTCAAAAGGAAGTTTCTGTGCATCTCCTATAATACAATTTTCTTGAGGTATTTCCATTGCCTCAGCTCTCAGTTTAGCTTGTACAACCATTCTTGAAGAATAATCAAGAGCCCATACTTTTTCCTTTGCAACTAGCTCTGGTAAAACTTCAAGGTCCAGCCCACTTCCTTCTCCAACTAACAAAATACAATCATCCTGATTTAGGTCTAATAAATCCATAGCTCTAATGCGAGCAGGTTTAAAGCCACTCATAATAGGATCCCAAATAGTTGCTGCCAAAACTTGATAAGACCAATTTTGTAATTTTCTTGTAATTATTCTGTAACAACTTGTTTCGTCAAAGTCATTATTTCTCGCTGCTACAGGGGAAAGCAAATGATCATTATCTCTTCCTCGTGGATTTTCTTCTTCTTGCCTAATTGGAAATCTTTGACGCATAGAAGATTGTGAACTCTCGATGTTTTCACTATCCACCATTGCTTGAGATGGAAAAGATAAAAAAGACATACCTAACAAAAATACACCGTACTTTAGTTTGAACATTATATTTTCTCCTTGTTAAGACATGGAAATAAATAGTTTTAATTTTAATTTACTTTTATCTTTTATTTTAAAGAATGTCAATAAACTTTTTGAAATCTCAAGTTAAAGCTGTTTTAATTGAACAATTCGCCTTTAAAACAACTGACATTAAAACGAGAAACAAGAGAGCATTACGTGAGAAAAGTAAAAATAGTTATATCTTTTTAAGATAGATTAAAACTGTATTTTTTCACTTCACATTGACACCAAAAGGAATAAATAGTTCTTTTCCATAAGCCTTAACTTGGACCCAAATTTTCCAGAAACCTGGTTTGTTGGGTTCAAAATGAAAATCAAGCTCGGGGCCTCCTCTATCTGAATTTTTTGAAGGCTCTGCTCCCATAGGATGTACATGGGCAATGGTTTTAAAATCTTCATTTATCGCGACAATATGAGCGAAAGCGCCCATAACAGGCTCTAGTTGAGTAAGGGGATGACCTTGCGAATCTTTGACAAGAACTTTTCCCATTGCGGCTTTTCCGTTCATGAGTTCTTGAGAGTCAAAGGAAAGACTAAAGTAAATTTTATCACTTCTTCCACCGGTGCTATAAGTTGAATTAAGAGTTTTATCTACTTTTTGAGGATTTTTAGAAAGATCCCCAAGGTCAGCCATAATATATTCCTGTTGATTAGTACATAAAGGCGTAAGATCAACCCAAACTTTATATTGGCTTGCTTCCTTGGGAGTCCATTCAAATTGATAGATCCCCGGTTTATTGGTAGGAGTAGGATGAATATGTTGATAATCTGTCAACGTCTGATCAAAGACAAGCAAATGTATTATTTCTGTGTGTGTTTCTTTAATTTCAGAAGGCAATAAAGGCGTATTGTCTTTTTTTGAAATAAATTCAATCTCCGTCGGCGTTTTTTTATCTTTTACAAGAGGACCCTTAAGAAATATTTCTGCACTGATGGCATTTTGACCAGCCTCAGCAGCCTTCCCACAATTATGAGGCGTATTCTCTGAGGCTGTTGCTAAGGGCAGATTACCCATAAACGAAAAAACAAAGATCGAAATATTTAAGAACTTTCTGCTTGTCATCATTGTTTACCTTCCTGCAATCCTTTTATTCTTTTTCAGGGTAGAGTTGACGATTATAATGCCGCCGTTCTCTCCATTTTTCAAGATGATAATAGACCGTAGGTACGACAAGCATATTTAGCATCGTTGATGTGAAAAGTCCTCCCAAAAGAACTTGGGCTAAAGGGCGTTCTAATTCTTTACCAACTGGTGATCCCCATAGCAGAGGTATGAGACCTAACGCTGCTGTGAGGGCTGTCATCAAAACGGGAATGAGGCGATCTAGAGTTCCTTGTACCACAATTTCTTGAAGTTGTTTTTGTTCTTGGTGCAATTGATTGTAACGGGAGACTAAAATAATACCATTACGCATGGTAATGCCAAACAATGTAATGAATCCAATCATTGCGGCTACACTCATTTCTGCTCCAAAAATAAAAAGAGAAAAAATACCGCCTATTAACGCAAGGGGAACGTTAAGCATAACAAGAAAAGCCTCTCGAAATGTTCCAAATACTTTATAAAGGAGCATAAGAGTTGCAAGTAGGATCAAAATTCCAAAAATTAATATGGTGCGACTGGCTTGTTGTTGGCTTTCAAACTGCCCTCCATATTCAATGTAGTACCCTGGGGGTAAGTTAATTTTCTCTTGCAGACCGCTTTGGACATCTCGAACCACACTCCCTAAGTCACGGCCTTGCACATTGAAAGCAATCACGACAAGACGCTGAACATTTTCGCGTTTGATTGAATAAGGTTGATTTTCTATTGATATTTTCGCAATGGCCCGTAAGGGAATTTTAGAATTACTTTCAGAAGTTGCTCCTGGAATATCAATGAATAAATCTTGGAGAGATTTAAAAGTATTACGATCCTTATCCTCCAAGCGTACAAATAAATCAAAACTACGTTGCCCCTCCAGAATACTAGAAACAACGACTCCATTGAGATAAGTTTGTATTGTATCTGCAATGGCCCCAACTTGAATGCCATAGCGAACGGCTTTTCCTCGATCAATTTTAATAGCAATTTGGGGAACTGCAATCTGTTGTTCCTTATTGACGTCCACAACACCAGGGACTGTTCGTAAAAATTTCTCTATAGATTGACCCGCTTGGTTGAGTAGGGAGAGGTCTTCTCCAAAAATCTTAATGGCGACTTGAGCCCTTACTCCCGATAGAACCTCATCCATCCTGTGAGCAATAAATTGACCAACGTTAAATACAACTCCAGGGATTCTTGCTAAATCTTCACGAATACGTTTAACCAATTCTATAGGTGGTGTACTTTTATCTTTATCAAAATCTAAAAGAATATCAAACTCACTGAAATTTGGGGGCTCGGCATCTTCATCTAATTCACTTCGGCCCGCACGCTGAGAGATTGAAATAACTTGAGGATATTTTAATAAATTTTGACGGACCAATTTTCCTAAACGCATGGATTCTTCTAAAGACGTCCCCGGCAGTGTATTCATAGAAATAATAAAATTTCCTTCGTGAAATTCTGGTAAAAAAGATCTTCCAAAAAAGGGGAGGAGCATTAAAGCTACTACTAAAGCAGTGGTTGCAGACCCAAGAACCCAAAGATAATGGTTCAATGACCAATTCAAAATAGATGAGAATTTTCCCTTAAGCCAAACAACAAATGAGGTCTCTTTCTCTATAGGATGTTCTTCTGCAGGAAATGAGTCATCGTTTTTCATGACATCACGATTTATTAATTCGCGTAATGACACACGAGCATCAGCCCTCTTTTCTTTCAGACGCACCAATAGAAAATAGCACAGAGCCGGTAAGGTTAGGATCGAAACGAGCAGAGAGGCGAGGACAGATGCTATATAAGCAACTCCTAAGGGACTAAAAATACGCGCCGCAATTCCTTCTAAGAAAAAGATGGGGATAAAGACCATACAAATGATCATCGTAGCATAAACAACAGAGCTTCTAATTTCGAGAACGGCATCAAAAACAACTTCAATAGAAGGTAAGGGATGAGAGGAGGAACGATTTAATCTCAATCGGCGCACAACATTTTCAACTGTAATAATTCCATCGTCCACAACCTCACCGATCGCGATAGCTAGCCCTCCCAATGTCATAACGTTAATACCCATTCCTAAAGCATTCATAACGAGAATGCCTCCTATGAAGGATACTGGAATTGATAAAAACGTAATTAAGGAAGCTCTCCAATTCATCAAAAAAATAAATAAAATAATAACGACAATGATGGCCCCTTCAAACAGAGCAACTTTCAAGTTATGAATGGCGGATTCTATAAAATTAGCTTGACGAAAGACGTGGGTATTAAGGGTTACGCCTGGAGGGAGGGTCTTTTTAATGTCTTCTAATACTTTTTCAACCTTATAGGTCGTTGTAAGTGTATCAGCACCATAAGCTTTAGAAATAGTCCCAATGACAGCATTCTTAAGACCTAGGGCACCATCTCCCCGTTTAATTTCCCCTCCAAAAGCAATACTTGCCACATTACCTATGGTGATTGGAATTCCCTTCCGAATAGCTATGACCGCTTTTTTAAGATCTTCTAAGGTACGAACTCGGCCAATAGCTCCCACAATCAGTTCTTGTCCTGGAGGGTACAAAAATGCACCAGGTACATTCGTATTGGTTTTCTCTAAGGCTTGGCGGACGTCAGTGACGCTCACCCGATAAGCAAACATTCGTGCAGCATCCAACTTTATTTGATATTGTTTGACTTCACCACCAATGGATACAACAGAAGCAATTCCTCCTAAGGCAAGAATACGCGGGCGAATTTCCCAATCAGAAATGGTTCTTAAGTCTTCTGGAGAAACCATATCACTCGTGAGTGCATACTTAATCATCCATCCAACAGCAGAAGTCACAGGGAGCATAATCGGGCTTTTACTCCCTGCAGGAAGCCGCCCAGCCATTTGCTGAATTTTCTCATTAATTAATTGGCGATCTCTATAAACATCTGTCTTTTCATTAAAGACAACCACAATGGTTGAAAGACCGGCAGCAGTTTTTGAACGAACATGGGCAACTCCAGGTGTTCCATTGATGATACTTTCAAGCGGGTAAGTGATTAAGGTTTCTACATCTTGAGGGGACATTCCTGGGGCTTCTGTTTGAATGACAACCTGCGGAGGAGCAAACTCAGGAAAAACATCAACGGGCATACGTTGAAGCGTGTAACCACCCCAAATGACAACAATAAGAGTGAAGACTAAAACAAGAAAGCGGTTATTTAATGACCAGGCAATGAGGGGTGTAAACATAACTATTCCTTGCCTTTGTTATGAGACCCACCCGTGAGCCATAGGGTGTATAATTGACGGTGTCCTTGAATAACAACGTTATCATTAAATTTTATTCCACTCTTAATTTCCGTATATTTATTGTCACTTACACCTGTCGTAACAACGACTCGCTTGTAATTTTCCTCATTTTGTATGAAGACAAACTTTTCTCCATCAGCTTCCAAAATAGCTGCATTGGGAACGGCCATAGCATTTGTATTTTCTTCAAGGATTATATTAGCTTGAGCACTCATATTAGGCTTTAAGAGCCCTTGAGGGTTATTTAATTTAATCTGTACGTTAACGGTACGTGTAAGAGGGTCAAGGTTAGGCTCAATTAAAACGACTTTACCTTTAAAGACATGACCAGGATAACTAAGCACATTAATATTTACAGCCTGCCCAAGTTTTACTTTCCCTATATCTTCTTCATAAAGAATTGCTAAGATCATGATTGGATCTCGATTGCTGATAATAAAAAGCGCTGTATTAGGTTGTACAGATTGTCCTAACTTAACGTTACGCGCATCGATGACTCCATCAATAGGGGCTGTAATTTCAACGCTAGGAGGAGGATCACCAACTAAAAATGATTGGACCTTTGCAAGCTTTTGACCTTTATGAACCATGTCTCCAACGTTAGCATAAAGTTCCGTCACTTGACCGTTGATACGTACACTTGCATCAGCTTGAGAGTTTGGCAAAGGGCGCACCTCACCATTTAAACTTAATAATTGAGAAAGTGGTTGAATACTCGGTTGAGCCGTTTTCAAATCTATTGCTTTTACCTGATCTGCATCTAAATGAATTTCTCCTCCTTTTTGAGGTTCTTTAATTTCTATTTCATTACCATGAGACAACAAGGGAATTGAATAGATACAGCTTAAAACAAGCATGTAAAAAAATGTGGAAACTTTGACAAACCTACCTACATTTTTATTTTTCATTTTTTCTTCCCTAAGCTTTATAATTAAAGCTCCCCCACTGCGGTTTGTAATTTAACGAAAGCTTGAAAATATTGATCGAGCGTGTTCAGGTAGAGAGATTGTAGATCATTTTGTTGGCGTTGAGCTTGAACAACCTCGAGAAATGAAATTTGTCCATTATGATAGGCCTGCTGCGCTAAAAGCGCATTTTTCTCACTCAGTACAATGGAATTATTATCCGACCGCTCTAAAATATTTTTTAGTCCCTGAACCTCTGAATAGGCATTTTTAACCTCAGTTTGTATAGCTAATTTAAGCGCTTCTATTTTGCTCAAAGCCTGAGAATGCCGAGCTGCTGTTTCCTGTATTCGCCCTTGATTACTATTCAACAAAGGTAAAGGAATAGAGAGATTAAGGGCTATCTTGTTGTCAGGCTTTTGAGGAGGGGCACCGGTCACAACAATCTTATCTCGTTCAACCCCTACTCCAACTTTCCAATCCTCCCACTTTTGGGCTTCGGCAAGTTCATTATCAGCTCTTGCTCGATTGATAGTTAATTGAGATATTTGAAGGTCAGGACGTAATTTTAAGCTGAGATCGGTTTTCTCATCCAAATTTGCCAAAGCAAAAATTTTAGGCCGTTTTTTTTCTATAGCCAAAGAGCAAGAAGGGTTCCTTCCCAAAAGTTCGTTGAGCTTCGCAATTTGAGTTATACGTTGATTTTCGAGTAGATTTTTCTCTTGGAGAAGACGTTCGTATTCAAGTTGAGCCGCATTAACATCTAATTCGGATACTTCTGCTGCCTGATATCGCTTACGCGTAACGCGTATTAATTTTTCGTTGACTATCATAAAGGCATCAATTTTTTCTATACGATAATTTAGAATCAGGAGAGTATAAAAAACAGAAGCGACTTCCCCTTTTAACTTTCTCTCAGCATCTTTAATTTCAGCTGAGGCGATTTCAATATCTATTTGAGCTACATTTTCTTGATTTCCAATACGACCCGCCACTGGAAATTCTTGGCTGATGCCAACGCTTCTTGCATATTCTCCCTCGTTCGTTAACAAACTATCATCACTATTTAATAGATTAAGCCTAGGATTAGGGTATTGACCTGCCTGCATTAAGCGAGCTTTAGCAATATCAACATTGTGTTTTGCAGCTTTTAAAGCTTTGTTGTTTTGAAGAGCTATTTCTATTAACTGATTTAATAACAAGGCATCTTCAGCATTTGCTGCTGGGGCAATTATTAGAAATAGAAACAAAAACATGCTCCTAGTTGCCCAAAAGAATAAGCTGTTTTTCATGACCCCTGATAAAATTATTATTTTATACTCACTCACCTTCAAGCAAGTTTAATAGAAGTATACGGTATCCACCATCCCATGTCATTTGGAAAAAACATTAGAAAAAACATTTGGAGAAACCTTCAGACGCACATAATATAGGCACGATAAAAGGTATACGATAAAAAACTGCATATTTTTTACAAAGCACAAAAGAATCATTATTCGAACTATGGAGATTAAATATGTCCCTTTTCCGCTCATTAAAGAAAAGATTGTTGTTTGTTCTCTTTTTGTTTTCAATCTTTTTCGGTAGTGTGGGTGTATGGTGGTTAACATCAAAAAATAACGTTATTAAAGTTTCGAATCCCCTCCAAGAGACTTTTCTAAATGCAAAAAATAGCTCTCTTTTTAATTTGATAAAATTAGCAGAACAAGGGAATTCGGAAGCCCAAAGTAATTTGGGGTTAATCTATATTGAAGGTCAGAAGCTCCCGCGAGATTACGACAAAGCTTTTGAGTACTTTACGAAAGCAGCAGAACAAGGAAACGCAGATGCTCAATTTAATCTAGGCCTCGTATATCAAAATGGTGCTGGGGCCGAAAAGGATTATAAGAAGGCTATAGATTGGTTTACAAAGGCTGCAAATCAAGGCAGTGCAGAAGCCCAAAATAACCTTGCTGTTATATATGATAAAGGAATGGGAGTTGAAAAAGATATTAAGAAAGCCATTGAGTTCTATACAAAAGCTGCGAATCAAGGATACGTTCATGCTGAATCCAACCTTGGACAGATATATACTGAAGGTAAAGAGATTTCCCAAGATTACAAAAAAGCTGTCGAGTACTTTGAAAAAGCAGCGATCAAAGGATTTGCGGAAGCTCAATATAATCTTGGAGTTTTTTATGTCAACGGAATAGGCGTAGCGAAAGATGATACAAAAGCCTTTGAATGGTTTCAAAAAGCTGCAAATCAAGGCTTTGCGCCAGCCCAATATAACCTTGCGATGATGTATGTAGAAGGCAAGGGCATTACAAAAGATAATAAAAAAGCACTTGAGTGGCTTCAAAATGCTGCAGATCTAGGGTTACCAGAAGCAAAAGAGGCACTTTTAAAAATGCAGCAAAATAAAGAGTTGTCTTTCATATAGATTTTGGCATTTTACGACCTCTTCAATATCTCTTTTAGACATGAAAGGAAGACAAAAGATTTGTGTATGTAAGAAAAAATATCCGATGTTCTTTGCCAAGAAAATAATTAAAAGATTAAATTTTATTGTCTTTTCAATTGCTTTCTTGCTTTCCGCAACTATTGGTAATGCAAATGTGAACAACGATTCAGAAAAAGGAAAGGAAGCTGAACAAAAAGAAAAAAAAGGGAAGAAAGATAAGAAAGAAGAGCCCCCCAAAGTTGGCAATTTTACATTACCAACTTCGCAGCAGCCAGGCCCTTTAGTCAGTTTTGGTGAAAATATTGTCGATAAAAATCAAACGCAATTATTTTTGTTTGCAGATGATTATAGAGGGGTAAAAAAGCATACAATTGATATTATCCCCGCCATTTTATATGGGGCGGCAGATGACCTCTCTATTTTTTTTAATGTACCCGTCGCAGCAAGCTACAAAGAGAATAAAAGTCGTTCTTCGGGATTAGAAGATATGTTCTTACAACTCGAATATGCTTTTTATACGAATAAAACTTCTGAGCTTATAGATCAAGCAACTCTTGTCATGAATATGACTTTCCCTACTGGTTCTACTAAAAAGCAACCTCCTACCAGCTTTGGTTCCTCGAGCTTTTTTTTAGGGGCTACATTTAGTCGCATGTATACAGACTGGTTTGGATTCACGTCTCATGGAGTTGTACTAACAACGTCCCATGATAGCACAAAGTTTGGTAATGAATTTTTTTATCAAGCTGGTTTTGGGAGAAACATTCTAAGTATAGATTCTGAATGGATTTTTGCATGGATGATAGAGGCTGACGGCCAATATACAGAAAAAAACAAAGTGAAAAGTATAACTGACTCTCATTCAGGAGGGAATACCATGTATGTGACTCCTTCACTGTGGGTTTCCTCAAAAAAGATAATTGCTCAGTTGGGGTTCGGATTACCCGCTACACAACATTTATTTGGAAATCAAAAAAGAAACAATTACTTATTGGTTGCAAATTTTGGACGGACTTTTTAGATTAAGAGAGAAATTTTCCGCTGGTTACGAAGAACTTTTATTTGAAAAATTTATAAATACTATATCCAATCATTCCTAAAACAAACAATCCTCCAAAAATATATTTTGAGAGGTAGCTTTGTTGGTTCATAATTACATCACCAAAAAAATAGCCTACTAGACAGCTCAAAACAGACCAAATAGATGCGGCAATTAGATTTAAAACTGTAAAGCGCTTGGGAGAAATACCGCTAGCTCCAATCACCAGAGGGCTAATGGTGCGGATACCATAAATAAAGCGAAAGGCCAAGATAAAGTAACCATTATAACGATGAAGTAGTAGAAACGCTCGATCAGCACGGGGCTTTAGCCTTGGAAAACGGGTTAAGAAATAAACGCCCTGATAACGATCAAGGTGATAAAGTCCTTGATCAGCAATGAGTGTTCCAAAAAATGAAATGGCTATAATTTTAGGGAGAGATAAATATCCCTCATGGGCTAAAAATCCAGCCGTTATAACGACTGATTCTCCTTCAATCATTGAGCCCAGAAAAACAACGATATATCCCCATTGCTTAATAGCTTGTTCCAAAAAACCTCCCTCTTAAAAACCTAGCAAAAGTTTAATTTATTCCCATACTATAGCATGGTTTTTTGATGAGCTTCTGGTTTAGAAAAGTTTAAAAGCCTTAGTCCATTTAATACCACAATTAAGCTCGCTCCCATATCCGCTAATATTGCCATCCATAAGGATGCCAACCCCCAAAGAGCTAAGGCAAAAAAGACTATCTTAATTCCGATTGATAAAGTAATGTTTTGCACAAGTTTATGCCAAACACGACGACTAAGGTGGATAAAAAAAGGTAACTTATTTAAATTATCTTCCATTAAGGCAACATCCGCAGTTTCTAAGGCCACATCAGTGCCTGAATGGCCCATCGCAAAACCAATAGTTGCCTTAGCAAGCGCCGGGGCGTCATTAATACCATCACCCACCATTCCTACTTTGTTATATTTCTTTAAAAGTGTATCAATAGCCGTGAGTTTATCTTCGGGTAATAAATTAGCTTGAATGTCATCAATGCTTAGTTTTTCGGCAATCGCTTGAGCCGTAGTTGGATTATCGCCAGTAATCATGGCTATTTTAATTCCAAGTTGGTGTAGTGACTGAATGGCTTGGATACTTGTCACGCGCAAGGTATCTGCTACTGCAAAAATTGCTAATACCTCATGCTGCGTTCCAAGGACGATCGTAGTTTTTCCTTGTTGTTCCAACTGATGTAAAATAGATTCAACTTGCGTATTACATACATTGTTTTCTTCAGCAAAACGATGATTACCCAGGAAATAACGTTGACCATCAATAATGCCAACTAGACCGCGTCCTGGAAAAGTTTCGTATTCATGGGTAGTTAATAAGTCACTCGATGAGTTTAAATTTTTCCAATGCTGTATAATAGCGTTAGCAATAGGGTGTTCTGAATTGGCTTCTAAGCTTGCTGCAAGTTGTAAGACATCATAATTAGAAGTTTTTGTAACGCTAATAAGGTCCGTAACCTTAGGTTTCCCATGTGTAAGAGTGCCAGTTTTATCAAAGGCGATTGCTTTTAAATGACTCCCTTGTTCGAGGTAAGTGCCTCCTTTGATTAAAATACCATGTTTAGCAGCTGCAGCTAGGCCACTTACAACCGTAACAGGTGTGGAAATAACTAAAGCACAAGGGCACGCAATAACCAATAGTACCAGGGCCTTATAAAACCAGGGATAAAACGGAGCTTGCCAGATAAAGGTTGGTAAAAAAGCAATTAAAATCGCAATTATGACCATTGTAGGTGTATAATATTTTGCAAACTGGTCCACAAATCTTTGTGTTGGAGCTCTTTCACCTTGCGCTTGTTGAACGGCACGAATAATTTTAGCAAGTAATGTCTCATTTTTTTGATTTGTGACTTTAAATTCAAATGAACCCCGCTCGTTAATAGAACCTGCAAATACAGTGTCTCCTTTATTTTTTTCTACAGGAATTGATTCGCCGGTAATAGGCGCTTGGTTTACACTTGTGCGACCTTTAAGGACAATTCCATCTAAGGGGATACGTTCACCAGGTTTGACCCAGACAATGTCATTAAGTTGAATTTCTTGAACAGATTTAACTTCCCAACTGCCCTTTCCAGTTTGCACAGTAGCAACATCAGGAGCAATCTCTATCAAACGCTGAATGGCTTGTCGTGCCTTATCTAAGGAATAGCTCTCAATTGTTTCCGCAAGGCCGAAAAGAAAAGTTACCATAGCGGCTTCTGGCCATTCACCAATAATGACAGCCCCAAGAACGGCAATTGTCATCAAGAAATTGATGTTAAGTACGAAATATCGTATAGCACGTAATCCCTTGAGAAAAGTTATGCGACCACCTACGAGCATGGATGCTAATGCTAAAACGATAATCAAAAGGGAATCTTCAGCACGTGTTGTAAAAGCAATAATTTCAGCAGTGAAAGCTAACAAACCTGAAAGGATAATTATCATCCAATCTTTGGTTGTTACATGAGCTTGTAATAGGTTAAGTTGTTTGCTCGTATAAGAACCGTTTTTAATTTGAACATTTAATCCTAATGAAGTTAAAGCGTTTTGGATATCGGAAACATCAGATGTTTGATGTGTAACGATCAACTCTTGTTGAATTAAATTAAATTCCAACTGCTTTACATTAGTCACCGATTGTAGTTTTTCTCGAATAAGCTTTTCTTCAGCAGGGCAATCCATGGTAGGAATATAAAAAGTTGTTTTATTCATAATATTTCTTTGTTAGGTTATTTCATAATGTGAATTTTTATTCGTATATGTATTTCCTCTTTGTTTCCACAAAAGAAAAACAGCAGGAATCATAACAAGCGTGAGTATTGTTGCACTCACCATTCCCCCCACCATTGGCGCTGCAATGCGCCGCATAACCTCTGATCCTGTGCCCCCAAAGAGCATAATGGGAAGTAAACCTCCGATAATGGCAAAGACTGTCATCATTTTAGGCCTTAAGCGGAGCAAGGCCCCTTCAGTGACTGCATTTCCTAGATCTTGCAGGGTAAAAAGTCGGTTCTCTTGCTCAGCCAGTTGTTGATGTTTTTTGAATGCCTGGTTGAGATAGATGAGCATAATAACGCCTGTCTCAGCTGCAACCCCTGCTAAAGCAATAAAGCCAATACCAACTGCAATAGATAAGTGATAACCCAACAGATACACAAACCAAAGACCCCCTACTAAAGCAAGAGGGAGTGTGGCCAAAATAATAATGACCTCTGAAAAACGCTGAAAGCAAAGGTAGAGGAGAAAAAATATAATAAATAAAGTAAACGGTGCAACAACCATTAAGCGTTCTTTGGCGCGTTCTAGATATTCATATTGACCAGACCAGGTTAATGCATAACCAGAGGGTAATTTAAGGTTTTGTTTAACGACTTTTTGAGCTTCCTGAACGTAAGCACTTAAATCACGTCCCGCAATATCAATGAATACCCAACCATTTAAGCGCGCGTTCTCACTTCGAATCATATCTGGACCTTCGTTGATAGAGATACGCGCAACTTCACTGAGAGGGATAGTAGCGCCACCAGCAGTCACAATAGGAAGTGTTTTAAGCTTAGCAAGTGAGTCACGTATATCCCTGGGATATCGAAGGTTTATCGGGTAGCGCTCTCGTGCTTCAATGGTTTGGGAGATATTCATGCCCCCGACGGCTATTTCAACGATGTCTTGGATATCTTCGATATTTAAGCCATAACGGGCAGCTTCAAGTCGATTGATGTCGATTTGGACATACCGAGCACTTGCGACACGCTCTGCAAAAACCGAAACTGTTCCTGGAACTTGTTTGAGGACTGTCTCAAGTTGCTGACCAATCTCTTGAATCGTATTTAAATCAGGGCCTGCAACTTTGATCCCAACAGGTGTTTTAATTCCTGTTGCTAGCATATCAATGCGTGTGCGAATGGGCATGACCCAGGCATTTGATATGCCAGGTAATTTAAGTTGTTTTTCTAAATCAGTACGTATTTTTTCCATTGTCATACCTGAGCGCCATTCATTTTTAGGCTTGAACTGGATGATCGTTTCAATCATGGAAAGAGGAGCTGGGTCAGTCGCCGTTTCAGCTCGGCCGATTTTACCAAAGACACTTTTTACCTCAGGAAAGCTTTTAATGAGTTTATCCGTTTGTTGTAATATTTGCTCGGCCTTACCTATCGAAAGACTTGGAAAGGTCGTGGGCATATACATAAGATCACCCTCGTCGAGCTCAGGCATAAACTCACCTCCCAACCGCAGAAGGGGCCAATACCCCACAACTACGATCAAAACACCAATAATGAGAACAAGCTTGGGAGCCTTTAATACGATTTGAATGGCAGGGTTATAGATAGTATACAGCAGGCGGTTTAAGGGATTTTGTTGTTCAGATCTTATTTTTCCTCGAATGAGATAGCCCATTAAGACGGGGACGAGGGTAATGGAAAGACATGCAGCAGCAGCCATAGCATAGGTTTTTGTGTAAGCGAGGGGAGCAAAGAGGCGCCCTTCCTGTGCTTGGAGTGCAAAAACAGGCAAGAAACTAAAAGTGATAATCAGAAGTGAAAAGAATAATGGGGGACCAACCTCAAGGGTGGCCTGTTGAATGATCTGCCAGCGATTTTCTTCCGTAATTGTGGTGCGTTCAAAGTGTTTATGAACATTTTCAATCATGACAATTGCGGCATCAACCATAGCTCCAATGGCAATCGCAATCCCCCCTAATGACATGATATTGGCATTAATGCCTTGGAGATGCATGACAATCAAAGCAACAATTATACCAATAGGCAAGCTGATAATAATGACCAGGGACGAGCGAAAATGAAACAAAAAGATGACACAAATGAGGGAGACAACAATAAATTCTTCAATCAATTTATTGGTTAAAGTTTGAATGGCTCGTTGAATTAAACTGGATCGATCATAGGTTTCAATGATTTCGACTCCTGATGGTAAACTTGACTTAAGCTGGGAAAGCTTTTCTTTTATCCCTGCAATTGTTTGCATGGCGTTTTGCCCATAGCGCATCACAATAATGCCGCCAACAACTTCCCCTTCACCATTCAACTCAGCAATTCCACGCCGCATTTCAGGGCCAAGCTGAACATTCGCAACATCCTTTAAAAGGATGGGGACTCCATTCTTGCCGAGTCCAACAGGAACTTGATCTATATCTTGGATGGACTTTAGATAACCTCCAGCCCTCACCATATATTCGGCTTCACCCATTTCAATGGCAGATCCCCCTGCTTCACGATTACCCCGCCTTATGGCTTCTTTAACTTGATCGAGTGTTAAACTATAAGCCCGCAATCGATTCGGGTCTAAGGTGATTTGATACTGACGCACCATACCGCCTATTGTCGCAACTTCAGCTACCCCTGGTACCTTTTGGAGTTCATATTTAAGAAACCAATTTTGCAAACTGGTTAATTGAGAAAGATCATGTTTGCCAGTGCGATCAGCCAATGCATATTCGTAAACCCATCCCACACCTGTGGCATCAGGCCCTAAGGCTGTACGTGCCCCTAGAGGCAATCGATTCGTAAATTGACTTAAATATTCCAAAACCCTAGAGCGAGCCCAATAGATATCTGTCCCATCTTTAAAAATGATATACACATAGGAAACACCAAACCCCGATTCACCCCGCACTGTTACTGCGCCTGGTACCGATAACATGGCTGTGGTAAGAGGATAAGTCACTTGGTCTTCCACGACTTGTGGGGCTTGTCCCGGAAAATCCGTTTTAATAATAACTTGCACATCAGATAAATCTGGAATGGCATCCACAGCCATATTCTTAAGGGTATAAATTCCCCAAAAGACTACCAGTAGTGTAGCGAGCAATACCAAAAATCGATTTTGTATCGACCAACGAATAATCCCAGTTATCATTCATTGCCCTCTTTTTTGCCTTCCAATCGCTCAAAGCTTGATTTTAAGTTTGACTCTGAATCAATAAGAAATTGCCCAGAAACAACCACTTTCTCTCCAGAAGTTAATCCCGATAAAATTTCGACTTGGTCACTCGATTCTATGCCTACGCTAACAGGGCGTACGTCAAATTGGCCTTTATCATTTGAGACAACAACACGATCTCCTTTACTTGTTCGAATGAGTGCCTCCATGGGAATGGTAAGCACATTAGGTTTGCTCTCCCCAAAGAGTTTGATATTGGCATACATGTTCGGCTTCAAAAGTCCTTCTGGATTATTAAAACGAAATCTTACTTTAAGGGTACGTGTCATAGGATCAACTTCAGGATAAATATAATCGATTTCACCTTTCCAGACTTTGCCCGGAAATGCAGGAAGTCGGGCTTCTGCCACTTCACCTACTTTGACCCAATTGACTTGGTCTTCATAAATTTGAGCGATCAACCAAATGTTGGATAGGTCGATTAAACTCATAATTTCAGTTTCAGGTGTTACGCGCGACCCTTCTCGGATCTTGAGTTCTGATATGATTCCATCTTGAGGTGCATAAACATCAACGAGCTGATTGGTTTTACGAGTTTGCTTTAATTGCTGAATCTGCTGTTCAGAAACACGAAGTGCTAACAATTTTTTATAAGAAGCATTAATCAAATTCTGATTTTTACTTTCTAAGGCAATCAAGTATTCTTCCTGGGCATTCACGAGCATAGGGGAATAAAGCTGCAAAAGGAGTTGACCCTTCTTTACAGGTTCGCCAACAGCCTTCACAACAAGTCTTTTAATCCAGCCATCGGCAAACGGGTTGATGCGACTAATTTTATTTTCATTCGGCTCAATGTATCCTATGGTTTCAATGTCTCTAGCTAGTGTTCCCTTTTGCGCAAGAACAGTTCGTACACCAAGGTTATTAACAACTGTTGAAGTTATATGAATAGCTCCAGACTCTTCTGTGGACTTCTTCTCATCTGGATAGACTGGGATTAATTCCATCCCCATCCTTGATTTTCCAGGCCCTGGATAATGAATTTGAGGTTCCATCGAATCAATCCAGTAGAGAGGTTTCTTCTCAGTTTTTTCTGCACTTATTATAAACCTTTCTGAGAAACGTCCAATTATGGCGCCTAAGATAAGGACAACAGCAACAGTGATCAGTAAAACACTCTTCCTCATTCTGTCACTCCTTCCAGATAAAAAAGAGCTGCTCTTGCTTTAGCTCCTTCGATTTTGATTTGCAGTTGTTCCAGCTGGATTGTTAACTCTTGACTAAAAGCCCGCAAAACCGTCGCCAAGTCGGCTGTCGTACTTTGATAGGCAAGCAAAGAAGCTTTTGCATTTTGTTTGGCTTCTGGCACTAATTGGTTTTCATAAAGACTTTCACGCTGAGAAAGGCGCTGCCAAAGGGTATACTGCATTGTGAGGTCTTTAAGTAAATCACGATAATGAACGTCTTTCTCAAGTTTTGTAGCCGTAAGCTGACTGGAATTTGCCTGAAACTGTCGATCTTGGCGATTTTCTGTAAAAACAGGTAAATCGACCGTAACTGTCGCCCCAACCAAATCGGAACGACGTCCTCCACAACAGGACATTTGACCTTGACGGATTCCATACCCAAGATCAAGCGTAACACCTGGTTTGTATTGTTCGTTTGCTAAGTCAAGTTCATGACGTGCAACTTCCACATTCGCCGCATCCACTTTAAGTAAAGGATGCTGCTCTAATCGGGTTTCCAAGGTTTCAAGAGGAGGAGGAGCAGGCCAAGTGGGCAAGCTATTCGATAAAGGTCGCTTCTCTTGAATTTTACCTATGTAACGCCCTAATTGAGCTCGCAAACCGTCAATTTGTTGTTGAACCTGAAGAGCTTGGTCATCGAGACGAGAAAGTTCCACTTGAACTTGTAAGACATCCGATTGACTCCCTTTTCCAACACTGTATTGTGATTCCGTTGCTTTCAATAGCTCCCGATATAAAGATTTATTTTCCCCAATGACATGCGCTGAGTGTGTCCAGTAATAAAGGTTAAGCCAGGTTTCACGTACATTTCGTAAAAGTTGCCCTTTTTGATCTTGGAATTTTTTTGTCTCAGCATTTGCTTTTTCAAACGTTTGCTTTGACTTTATGGCTAAGGTGTCTCCAGCCGGAAAGAACTGCTGAATCCCTACTTCAACCATCGTCATATCATCTTGGGTGAAACTAAAGGAATTCACCGGAACATTTATGGCCCCTGCTATAAGCTTCGGATCGGGTAATTGACCATCCGCAATAGCTTGCTGAGAAAAGGCTTCACGGGTCGCTTCTAAACGCTCCAGCTCAGGAGCATTAGAGATTGTGAGTTCCTCAGCTTCAGATAAGGTAAGGGGAGCTGATTCCGCCAGCAGGGTATGGTTCATCACCAAAAGAAGGGTATAAAGGATGAAACTAATCTTGGCTATTTTCCTCCCTAACATTTAGTCCCTTTTAAACCTATTTTTTTACGGTGCTCTTCTGGCATCTATTCTACTTTTTATATCAAAATCTTATCATGCACGCTCTGCGTGCACAACTAAACAAGCGACATTAAACTGATTGAACATCTCATCTATGCAGAATATTCTCACTATGATAATTGATGAGAAAATAAAAAATACGAAAGGGAGACAGATGGCACTCATGACAAGAAACCTA
>JAIEQB010000058.1 GCA_019748065.1 Alphaproteobacteria bacterium
GCGGGAGCAAGGTCTTGAGCTTCAGGAATAATCTCCGCTACTGGCTCGAGATTTTCTCCACCATTATTCGCGGGAGCGAGGTCTTGAGCTTCAGGAATAATCTCCGCTACTGGCTCGAGATTTTCTCCGCCGTTATTCGCGGGAGCAAGGTCTTGAGCTTCAGGAATAATCTCCGCTACTGGCTCGAGATTTTCTCCGCTGTTATTCGCGGGAGCAAGGTCTTGTCTCTGCCCATTAGTTGAAATAGTGCTAGAAGAATCTAATCCCAAAGCTTCTTTCACAGGATCAACCACATGAGTAGACAAAAGATCAGACAGTTCTGATAGTACTGTTTTATTCTCATCAGAACCACGAGCAGCATCAAACTCTTCTGCAGAAGCTTCTGCATGAGCCGCAATAAGTTCAGAGGCTGGTTGCTCTTCCTCATGTGTTGCAATGTCGTTAGAAGAACTTAACCCCAAAGCTTCTTTCACAGGATCAACCACATGAGTGGACAAAAGATCAGACACTTCTGAAATTACTGTTTCACGCTCCTCAAGATCGTTCGCAGCTCTCATTTCTTCCTCAGAGTCAGCTGTTTGAGTAATAACTGCATCAGAGATTGTTGACACTTCTGTCTCGCTCTCACCAACAGCATCATTAGAAGCTTCTATAACAGCATCTGTATTGGTAGAAACGAGTTCAGAGTTTCCATCTCCATTCTCTGTAGCCTCAAGAGAAGAGCTTAATTCTTCTGCATGAATAGCTGCGAGAGCAGAAACTGGTTCAGAGACTGCCGGTTGCAGCACTATCTCATCCTCTACTGCCTCATTAGAAATATTCTCTCCTTCCCCATGAGCAGCTACGTGCACAGCAACAGGTTCAATCGCTTGTCCTTCTCCATCCTCTGCAACATCAAGAGAAGACCTTAATCCTTCTGCATGAATAGCTGCGAGAGCAGAAACTGGTTCAGAGACTGCCGCTTGTCCATCCTCATTCTCTGCAACCTCATGAGAAGAACTACCTCCTGTAGTAGGAGTAACTACATGAGCCGCAACAAGTTCAGAGACTGCCGGTTGTAATACTATCTCATTCTCTACTTCATTATTAGAAGCTCTAACTTCTGCAGTAGGAGCAGTTATGTGAGAGACAACTCGTTCAGAGACTGTTTGTCCATCTCTATTCTCTACAACGGCATTAGAGGCTTTTACTACAGAAGTGGGAGTCATTAGCTGATTAATAGTTGGTTTGTTACGAACGATTTGATTAACAATTGGAGTCTTCTCTCCAACGCGAGGAAAGAAAATAATATTTTGAACTGAAGGATGTGCTCTGATAACTTTTTGCTCCCTATACTGACTTAGAGGAGTTTTAGAAGTCAGCGATTTCAAGACGAGATGGCCGTTTCGCACAGGCCTAATAGCAGAAGCCAAAGGAATTGGTGCAATCTGAGGAACTTTTTTTAAACTTTTTCTTGTAAAGAAAAAGAACTTTCTCGGCTTTTTTCTCACTTGCAGATTGATTTTGCCTGCTTCTGAAGCTAAAGCTTGACGGTTTCTTTTAAAGGAAAAGAGTTTTTTAGATCTTTTTAGCACTTGCAGATTGAGTTTGCCTGCTTCTGCAACAGCAGTTTGATGCTTTCTTTTAAAGAAAAAAGAAAAAGGTTTTCTAGCCCTTTTTCGCGCTTGCAAATTGACTTTACCTTTTTCTGCGGATGCAACGTGAGGAGTTCTCCTGAGACTTTTTTTTCTTTTAAAAGAAAAAGGTCTTTTGGACATTTTGTGCCCTTGCCGGATCTCTTTGCTTGTTTCTATGGTTGCAACTTGGCGTTTCCTTTTAAAGGAAAAAAGCTTACCATTTTTTTTCTTCACAACGATATTCTTTCTATCTTTTCCTTCCTCTAATAAATTTGGTGTTTCTGCGTACACAGATTGTGTTCCGCCTAAAATTGTCGTTACGCATAAAGCGAATGCAAATTGTTTACTCATTTTTAGTCTCCCATGTAAATGTTTGTGTATAAATTACTTTTATACTTATCGATAACTTACACGAGAGTTGTTAAATATTTTATAATTATTGATTTACTATTTTTTAAGAATAGTTTATGTATAAAATTGTTTTATAATTTTATATTTATAGTATAAAGCGATCTTATGCTTTTTATTTTAACTAAAAGTTTATTTAGCTTTATTTATTTTTTATTTACAAAATTATTTACCAAAGAGATGGCTAAAGATTTATAAATTTGACTTTCATTTGACATTGGATCATGGAATACGATGGGCTTTCCTCTCTCTGAGGCCTCTCTTATCGCCATATGAAGAGGAATTTCAGCAAGCAAAGACAAACCAAGTTTTTTTGCTTCACGATGAACACCTCCTGTTTCAAAGATATCAGAGCGCCCCTCACAATGAGGACATAAGAAATAACTCATGTTTTCGACAAGCCCTAAAACGGGGACATTCAACTTTAAAAACATCTCAAGCCCCCGCCTTGCATCAATAAGAGCAAGATCTTGAGGGGTTGAGACAATAATTGCTCCTGAGATAAGAACTAACTGGGCAAGGCTTAGATGAACATCTCCCGTCCCGGGGGGCAAATCCACAACAAGAACATCCAACTCGCCCCACTTTGTTTGATGCAGCATTTGTTGCAAAGCCTTTTGTGCCATGGGCCCCCGCCAAATGGCCGGCACTCCTTCTGCCATCATATACCCCATGGACATGGATTTGAGACCGTGCACTTCAATGGGATTCATGAATTTTCCATCATCGGTGGTTGGTTTTTCATTTATCCCTAGAAGGCGCGGAAACGAGGGACCATAAATATCTGCATCTAACACTCCCACCTTCAAATTCATCTGCTGAAGAGCACAAGCTAAATTCACTGCTGTTGTGGATTTACCAACACCTCCCTTCCCCGAAGCAACGGCCAAAATAGACGTGATACCGGGGACAGTTTTTTGAAGAAAATTATTTGCTCTTGGCTTACGTTGGGCTGTCAGCACAATATTAACCTCTATAATACCATCAATGTTCTTAAGAAGAGACTCCAGGGTTTCCTTTAACTCACGCCCTTTTTGAAGGTATTGAGTATCAATCTCCAAAACAAAAGAAACAGTGCCTTTTTCTGTAACTTTAAGCCCCTGAACAACACCTGCTATAAGAAGGTCTTTTTGAGAAAAAGGATCCTTAACCGTCTTAAGAGCGTTTACAATTTTAGATTCAAGATTCATAAAGCATCCTAATTGCCTAATAGCATGAGATCATCTATAGTCAATATTTATAAAAATGAAAAGGAGCTGTTCGAAATGAGCTTTAATAACGATGATGATGGCCCTTGGGGACATAACGACAAAAACCCTTGGCAGAAAAAGCCAAAGCAACGGAATGAAGGCACTCCTAACATAGAAGAACTTCTCAAAAAAGGACAACAGCGTTTTAAAAGCCTTTTTCCAAAAGACGGAAAAGGAAGCAATAAAACTCTTTGGTATGTTGCTGGTGGCATTTTTGTCCTTTGGCTTCTTACGGGTATTTATACGGTTCAACAAGACGAGCAAGCCGTCGTTCTTCGTTTTGGAAAATGGGTTCGAACAACTGATCCAGGATTAAACTATCACCTCCCAACACCTATTGAAACGGCTCTAGTACGTAATGTGACCGCAATTAACATTCTTACGAATACAAGCATAAACAATACAGAATCAGGGAATCTTGCCGGCGAAGGGGCTTTAATGCTCACGGGAGATGAAAATATCGCCGATGTACAATTTGCCGTAAACTGGCGCATTAAGGATCTTGGGGATTACCTCTTTAATGTCAAATCTCCTGAAACAACCATAACAGCAGCAGCAGACAGCATTGTCCGCTCCGTCATTGCTCAAACACCCATTGCAAAAATTCTCTCTGAAGGACGAAGCTCAATAAATGTCCAGCTTCGTGATATGCTCCAAAAACTTCTTGATGAGTATAAACTGGGCGTTGAAGTTTCCCAAGTTGAACTTCTTAAAGTAACCCCGCCGACAACAAAGGTGATGGATGCTTACCTTGATGTTCAGCGCGCAAAAGCTGACATGGAGCGCAAACGAAATGAAGCCGAATATTATCGTAACTCCATTGTTCCCGTTGCAAGAGGTCAAGCCAAGAAAATCGTCCAAGATGCTGAAGCTTATAAAGGCAAAGTCATGGCCGACATTGACGGTGAGACCTCACGATTTGATTTAGTTTATAACCAATATCGCAGTGCTCCAGATATTACACGCAACCGTATGTATTTGGATACTATGGAAAAAATCTTAGAAAATGGACAAAAATTAATTGTGGATGGGGCAAAGAACCAGGGGGTACTTCCCTACCTTCCCCTTCCTGAATTAAAACAGAAACCTGAAAAAGCGGAGGCCGCACAATGAATTCTCGATCCCTTATCGTTTTTGCAATTCCAGCTCTTGTGATTATTGGAATTTTGTTTGGATCTGTTTTTGTCGTTCAGCAAACTCAGCAAACCCTTGTTCTTGAGTTCGGAAAACTCCTCCGAGTCATTAAAGCTCCCGGACTTTACTTTAAAATTCCCTTTTTGCAAAATGTGCGCAATTATGACAATCGCATTCTCGACTTTGATTTGCCTTCTATTGCCGCAACCTTAGGGGACCAAAAACGTCTTTTGGTGGATACTTTTGCCCGTTATCGCATTGTTGATCCCGCCCTGTTTTACCGTACAGTGATGAATGAGGATGGGGCTGAACAACGGCTGCGTATTTTGAATCAATCCATTGCCCTCAGTGTTTTAGGAAAGGTGAAATTAACGGACGTCCTCTCCCCCAAGCGAGTAGAAATTTCCAAAACAATTCGCGATCAAATGAACATAGCGGCAAAAGCTTTTGGTATTGAAGTTGTGGATTTGCAATTGCGCCGCACAGATTTACCAGCTGAAAACAGTGAAGCTATTTTTAACCGCATGATCAGTGAACGAAATCAAGAAGCTCAAGAGTTTCGTTCCCAAGGTGATGAAATTGCTCAGGAGATCAAGTCCGTTGCTGACAAGGAACGCACCATTATCCTTGCAGAAGCTACAAAACAATCGGAAATCATTCGCGGCCAGGGCGATGCTTATGTCACAGAAAAAGCAGGAAAAATCTATGGGAAAGACCCCCAATTCTATGATTTTTATCGTTCTCTCAATGCTTATAAAACATCCTTGAATGATAAAACAACAACGTTTATTCTCTCTCCTCAAGAGAGCTTTTTTAAGTACTTGAATCGTTAAGGAGTTATAAAACTAATGTCATTAAGGTCTTTTATTGCTGGAGTTTCATTTGTTATTTTCTCTTCCTTATCTGCTGCACTGGCAGAGGATATCATCGCACCTCCTGTTTCTGTAAACGGTAGTTACGCTGATCTTGTTGCGCCCCTTTTACCGGCAGTTGTCAATATCTCAACCACCACCCTTGTCCGTGGCCGCGGTGACATGGGCCACTCTCCTTTAGATATGCAAATCCCTAAAGGGTCCCCTCTTGAAGATTTTTTTAAGGACTTCCTTGATCATATGCACCCTGAAGGCCCTCGAAATACAACTGCCTTGGGTTCAGGGTTTATTATTGACCCAGACGGTTACATCGTAACGAACAATCATGTGGTTGCTGATGCGGATCAAATTACGGTTACTTTGAATGATAATACGGAACTGAAAGCCACTCTCGTCGGACGAGACCGCCGAACAGATATTGCTATCTTAAAAGTAAAGACTGATAAAAAGCTACCCTTTGTTCAATGGGGAGATTCGGACAAAATCCGTACAGGTGATCGCATCATTGCCATAGGAAATCCTTTTGGACTTGGTGGCACGGTTACCTCTGGCATCGTCTCTCACTTGGGACGAGATATTGGAGGAGAAGCGCGCTCCGGAGACATTATTGAAGGCTACATCCAAACTGATGCTTCCATTAACCTTGGAAACTCCGGCGGCCCTATGTTTGACATGGGGGGCAAAGTTATTGGCGTTAACACCGCCATTTTCACTCCTACAGGCGCAAGCGTTGGTATTGGCTTTGCCATTCCTTCCAATGTGGCCAAAAAAGTTGTGCAACAAATTCGCCAATATGGTCGCACAAAGCGGGGCTGGATTGGCGTTCACATTCAAGCCATTACGGATGATATTGCGGAAAGCTTAGGTTTAAAAGACCTGAAAGGTGCCCTTGTGGGCAGCGTTGTCAAAGATGGCCCTGCTGCAAAAGCAAAACTCCAAACAGGAGATATTATCCTTAAGGTAGGTGATCAAGAAGTCAAAGACCAACGCAGTCTTCCACGGATTGTCGGAGACCTTGCTGTGGGCGTTGAAGTGCCACTAACCGTATGGAGAAAAGGTAAACTATTCACTATTCCTGTACGCATTGGTGAATACGAAGAAGCAGAAGAATCGGGCGTTATTGCCTCTCCAGAAAGTGGAAAAGAAGTCTCAAAGGGCGTTGAAATTCATGGGATGACTCTTCAACCTTTATCGGATGCCATTCGTCAACGCTATGATATTTCTAAAGAAATACAAGGTGTTCTTGTGGTGGACGTGACGGAAAAAAGTTCTGCTGCTGAAAAGGGCATTCGCGCTGGAGATATTATCATGGAAATCAGCCAGGAAGAGGTCAAGACACCACAACAGGTCGTTGAGCAGCTTAAAGCAGCGGAAAAGGAAAACCGCAAATCGGCTCTCCTCTTGATAAACCGCGATGGAGAGTCCAGATATGTTTCGATCAAACTTGCACCTGAAGAATCCACCCACTAAAGAGAGGAGAGCATCCTAACTCACCACAACCACAACCATAGCCTGGCGTAGCTAAAAGATGACTTTTGATTGAAACTTAACTTTATTTTAAACTTTAGTGTTATAATGAAGTTTCTTATTAGAGAAAGAAAAAAAATTGATTGGTCAGTTTATTTACGGATTGCCACCCTTTGCTCTTCTTGCACTCGTATTAACGACTAGCATTAGCGTTTCTATTTTATGCTTTTTTATTTGCAGGAATTTTTTAAGATTTACAAAGTGCGAAGAAGACACCAATGTAATTGAAATTTACAGCGATGCTTTTGGCGTTGCTTTTGCAGTTCTCTTAGGCCTTCTCATCGTCAACTCTTGGACCGCTTATGATGAAACAAATAATCAGGTAAGACAAGAAGCGATTTACATAAGTGATCTTTATAAGAAATCTTTCCTGCTAAACGAAGAAACTAAAAATAAATTAAGAGAAAACCTAAAAACCTATGTTAAAGATCTCATTAGTTTAGAGTGGCCTCTTCTTCCTCAAGGAGAACATAGCAAAAAAGTGAATCAGGATATTTTTCACATCTTCGACACCCTTTTTTATTCAAAAAAAATAACTGAGCAGGAATTGTTTTTTGCCCAAGAATTAAGTACACTTACGACACAAATCAATGATGAAAGAAGTTCCTACCTTTTAAACGCAACTTCCTCTATAACCCCTCTTATGTGGGTTATTTTAATTATGTCTAATATAATTGCTTTTTTTCTTCTTGCTCTTACGGTAAGAGCCTCTTTCACCCTTCACCTTCTTTTACAGATCTTATATGCTTTTGGAACAAGTCTTATGCTATTACTTATCATTGTCCTTGACCGGCCTTTTTACCAATTTGGAGGTGAAATTAGTCCTTATCCCCTTCAAATGCTACTCTCTGAGTGGGAGGAAGCTGAATCTCTCCCTCCTGATGCTATCCCCACAAACCCCGCATTCAAAGGTTCCATTTAACCTTATGTTTCACATAAAAATAGAATTTTTAAAAGATAAGCTAAAAAGAAGAGTACCGATTCTTAAATTTGTTGCCCTCAGCATTACGTATATCTAAGTTATAAAGGATCCGTGAGAGGTTATCTAAAAAGTCGGACGCTTTGTTCAATATCGTTTCATTCGTAGCAAAATCAGAGATACCTTTATCAGCAGATCCAACACATTCAACTATAATTCCTGCTTTTGAATAATGCTTATCCAATACGTTTTGAATAACCAGCTCTTGATAAGGAACATATATGCCATTGGAGATGCATAAATATTTTCCAGGGCAAGGCTTCAATTTCATAAAGGCATGGACCGTACTTTCTGTTGTAGCTCTCACCTTCCCCTCTGGAGGCTCTGAATAAGCAGTCATTTTTTTATTTTGAAGAATTGACTTTGCGTTCCTTGAAAAAATCTCCTCAGCCATCCCTCCCTCATCGTTCACCGAGCTCAAATAAGAAAAAGCTTCTTTTTCAAAATCCTCTAGTTTTCTCCGCCCCACCAAAAGATAAACACTATTAAATAGGGTTCCTCCTTGAAGAAGCTCATTTGCAAAAAGAACACGGTCATTAAAGCTCTTTGCAGTGCTACCAAGAATGAGGATTCCTTGATAATTTTTATCCTTTGGAAGAACAGGATTCTTAAATCCAAAATCTTGCTGACAAAGCCTTAATATTTCCTTTGCTGTAGAGGGAGAGAGAGCTGAATTAGACATCGTCCATCTCTCCCCCTTCTTAAACCAAGATACATCTGAATTCACTTTCCCTTGTACAACTCTAACGACCTCAGCAAGATCTCGCGAATTTAAGATGTAGATAGGTTCTGGCCACTTTTCTTCTTTCATTTCACCGTCTATGACAATGCCACTAAGACCTAAACACTGAATCACCAGGTTACTTACCTGACCATCTGAATTTATATATTTGCTGTAATTTCCTTGAGCTTGGCTTAAAGAAGGATTTCCCAAAAGAAGAAAAATTGCTGATAAAATCATTAATCTCATACTTACCCCATTCGTTTTATGTAGGTAGTAAAGTCCATCTTTAAGAGAGAATCAAGGCAATACTGGGGATTTTAGAGATTTTAAAATGACTAAATTTTCTACTTTACAAAATACGAATGAACCATATAAATTGCTTTTAGAGGCCCTGCATGTTATCCCTTGGGGCTTTGAGTGGTTTCCGGCGGCTGATGAGTTTTATTAAGTTGTAGCCTCTTTTTAGTTAAATCAAATGGTCATTATTACCGTCGGGGAAAAGGGAGAGAAATCTCCCCTTTTTATTACTTTAAAATTTTGCTCAAAAAGCGCAATTTTTTGCTCCTTCTTGAAAATAGTTGCTGCAAATTTTTTCAGGGATGTCTCTCTGTTGCAGCTCAAGAAGTTGCATATTAATTTCCGCCATAAGAGGGCTACCTTTTTGAACACCTAAGGAGTACAAATCTTGCTTTAGGTTAAAATGGCTAGTTACTAAATTACTCTTGCTCTCTTTTTTAAAGTAAGCCTGTGCCAAAGAAAAATCCTCAAGAACAGCCATGATCAGTCCTTTCTCAAGAGCTTGAATGCTTTCTTCCAAAGAGTTAAACGCCACCATATAAAGCCCTAACTCAAGGCCAATGTTATAAGGTTTTGAGTATTTTATTCCCCCAATTTTACCCTTCGCTAAATCACTGACATTTTGAACAGGGCTTGCATAGTTAACAAGGGTCACCGTTATAAAAGAGAGGAAAGTTGCATTCATTGAAATAATAATAAAATAAAAAATAGTTCTGTGACAAAGAATGAGAAATTTTCCGGGTAAGCTTTTAGGAAGTTCTAAATAACGGCCTGTAAAAACATGATGCCAGAAAATGTAGGCAATACCTTTCTTATAAGATTTGGCCAAATCATTAACGTAATGTCTTTCATAATACCATAGCAAATTTATATATATGATAAAGACTACGATAAGAAGCGCAATAATCGCTCCCACAGAGATAAAGAATAATTTCATAAATAAAAAAAGGTTATGCCAATACCCAGGAGCCGTAATAGCAACAACTCTATCAAAAAAAAACGGAAAGGTAAAATCTACTTTTTTATAACGATCCATTGTTATTGAGATCGGGCCTAATAAAACATCAATGTCTCCCTTTTGAAGAGTATCAAAAGGCTCACATAAATTATTAGAGGGACATTCAACAAATTCGTAAGACCTCTTAAGACCCTGAGCAATCTGATCCCATAAATCAACGGCAAGACCATTATAAGCCAGATCATTCTTAATAACAAAGGGGGGCTGTACAATAAGCCCTACCTTCAAAGGACGTTCACAATGACCTGTTACACTGAAAATAACTAGAAAAAATAGAGAACATAAGAGTCTCATGTCCCTCCTCCCGATATTTTTTATTTATTTAACTTTATCATTTTTTTAGGATAGAAAACATCCCTCTTGCATTGAGAGGAGATATATTTATATAACTAAGTAAATTTGAAAGGATTCGTGCGCTGACTAAAATCTCATCTCCCAAAGTTCTGAAGGAATTTATTGAGGAATTTCTTGATACTAAAAAAGCTGAAGATATCATTGCTATTGACCTTCACGGAAAATCTTCCATCGCTGATTATCTTGTTATTGCCTCAGGGACCTCTCAGCGACAAGTCAGCTCTATGGCTGAACTATTAAGAGAAGAGTTGAAAAAGCAGGGAATCAAGAACCTTCATATCGAAGGCCTTCCCCAAGGGGATTGGCTTTTGGTGGATGCAGGAGACGTGATCGTTCATCTCTTCCGTAGGGAAATCCGTGCCTTTTATAATCTGGAAAAAATGTGGGGCATGGATGTCTCCAAGGATAATCCAAAAGTGTCTCGCTTCTAATGCACATTTCTCTTGCCGTCATCGGAAAGTTAAGAGACCCTGCCTTAAAAGCTCTTTATGAGGAATATCATAAACGATTGGAGTGGAAGCTGGCTCTTTATGAATATGAAGGAAAGTCCGCTTTCTCTCAACTCTCCCCGAGTGTTGCAAGAGCGTCCTACCTCATCGCTCTTGACCAACAGGGCGAAAATTTGAAAAGCGAAGAATTTGCCCTCCTTCTTGAGAGTATCCAATTGCATCATCAAGGAAAAGTGACCTTTGTTATCGGAGCCGCTGAAGGCCTGCCTCAGGACATCAAGACTAAAGCCAACAAAATTATTTCTTTTGGAAAGTTAACCTGGCCTCACCTTTTAGTCAGGGTCCTTTTGATGGAACAACTCTACCGCGCTCAACAGATCCTGAAAGGTCACCCCTATCATCGGGAGTAGATTTCACGAGACTATTCACTCTTAGGAAAAGCGTTTTCCCGTAAGGATTCATTACGCACTTGAAGGTCTCTACGATCTTGCTCTAACTTTTTAAAGTCAGCAGCGCTTGCCTTTTTTTCATCACCCTCATGAATGCCCCGAGATTGACTCGCTTCTTCTCGACTTGGAACGCTACGAATATCAGGATAGTCCTCACTTAAACGGCTCGTGTGGCCAGAAATCATTGAACCAATGGTGCATCCGGACAGAAAAAGCGGAAACGCTATAAAAGAGAGAACATTTTTATTCATGCAAAGAAGGATAGAAAGCTTTCAGGAAAAACTCAAGCCATTTCCTTTAGGAAAAATTATTTAACCAAGCTGCTGCCCGTTCCATTTTTGAAAGGCCTTTATCCAAAAAGGCCATGGTTTTTCCTAAATCAGGGGAATCATCGTCAAGCCACGTTCTTAAGGTCAACACATAAAGAGTAGTGAGGCCTTGCACTCGTATGATGCCGGAAATTCCACGGGGGTTGAGCCCCACCGCCTCCAGCATCCATGTCATTGAAGAATAGCCCTGACAGGCGAGAGGCGGAAAATCATCGGCAGCCAGCAGCCAATCCTGCCAAAACCGCCGCAAGACAGGTTTATATGGGGTTGCCGCATCAAACCTTTCCATCAAAATCTCAAAAAGCCGATCTTTTATGGAAAGGTTTTCTGAAGCCACATGGTGTTTCAACACATCCCCATCTATCTTTTGAAAAAGGTGAATCATAACGTCAGCGGGCGAGCTAAAATGCTTTTTAAAAGTACTCAAGGGAATTCCCGATTCTTTAGAAACTTTAGCAAAAGTAAAAGATTTCCACCCTTCCCTTTCGATCGTCTTCAAACAGGCCTTAAATATTTTGTCCTTCATGAGCTAACTCTTTTGCACGTTTATAGGCCGCCTTCACAGCCTCTTCCATAAGATGATACAGATCTCCTCTTTCTAAAACATTAATAGCTTCTACAGTTGTTCCGTGAGGACTTATCACTTGAGCCCGCAAACTCTCCGGTGACTGGCCCGATTGCCGAGCATAGATAGAGGCACCTTCAAAGGTAGCAATCGCCATCTGCAGAGATGTTTCTTTAGAAAAACCCAAGGCTTCTGCAGCTTGAGCAAAGGCCTCGATCATATAAAAAACGTAAGCTGGCCCTGATCCGGTCAGGGCTGTAACTTTATCAAGATCATCATCAGAATTGACCCAAAAGGAAAAGCCCATTCCACGAAAACAACTCTCAAGCTTCTGTTTATTCTGAGAGCTCAAAGGGAATTTTGATAAAAAAGCAATAGCACCTTGATGGATGCTCACCGGTGTATTGGGCATGGTTCGCACAAAGAGAGAAGATGGAGAAAGGTGCGTCTCATAAAAAGAGAGAGGTTTTCCAGAAACCACAGAAATAAACAAGGTATTAAAAGCTTTATAGTGGGGGAGAATATCTGCCAGATGATAAGGCTTCACAGCAAAAAGAATGAGATCAGGCGTTTGGGGAAGTTGTACAGGAGAGGGAATCCAAGCAACGCGAGGATCCTTTAAAAAAGGCTCCACCTTTTCTCGGTGGGGGGCAATCACCCAAAAATTTGCAAAACGCTCTTTCGTATCTGATAAAGTTAACCAACCCTTGAGAAGAGAAGATCCCATAGCCCCACACCCCACAAGAGCGATTGAAAGCCCCATTAGGCTTCCCCGCAGGTATCCAACATAGCCGCTGCCATCGCTTCTTCAGGTGATTTTCCACCCCACAAAACGAATTGAAGGGCCGGATACAAACGATCACATTCTGTAATAGCTGCATTAATGATCTCTTCCATTTGCTCAAGAGTCGCTCCTGGATTACCCCGCAAAGTCAGCGTATACCGAAAAGCGGACACTTCATCATCAGGCGAGACTTCAAAGTGCCCTAATAAAAGCTTTGGATTTAACATCGAGAGCAATATTTCAATGGCCTCACGTTTAATGTGCGGAATCTTAAGATCAATGAGAGAGCTGAACATAAAGCATTCTAGATCTTCTTTCCATAAGGCAAAAAGACGATAAGAACACCAACGCCCCTCAATTTCAGCGGCAATTTCACTTTCCGCAAGTCTTTCATAATTCCAATCCAATTGAAACAAAAGTTCTTCCAACAAACTAATCGGTGATGAATAAGAATAGTACTGTTCTTGAGATTTAGGTTGCATTGTACAAAAACTCTTTCCTTATTAAACTTTTGATACCATAACCAGGGCGAATAAAAATTGCACCCTTTTTCTTAAAAATTGAGTTCTGCTTGAGGAAAAACACTTGTCTTAAAATAACAACTACAAGCATTGAAATAATAATAAATTCTTGCTATAATTAATTATATCAAACATAAAAACTATAGGGAGGTTACTATGAAAGAGAAAAGAAAAGTAATTGATTGTCGCTTGTTTACAAACGATAATAAATGCACCGATAACAAATGCACTCTTGCTCTATCTGGAACGGAAGAGGAAGTCTTAAAAGCAGCAACTGAGCATGCTATCACTAGTCATGGGGCAAAAGACACTCCCGAGCTAAAACAAGAAATTCGCAAGATGATCAAAGATGAGTGAGAACGATTAGGACTGAGCTCTTATAACTCCCCCTTTTAACTCATTTTACCCATCAAGGCGTACTTGAGAGAGGCATTGTTTATGGTACTACTCTTTGAGTCCATAGCCTTTTTTATAGGCCACATTTTTCAAGGGAGTGCAAATGGGGCCACCTGCCCCTGGAAAAGCTGTACAGAGACATTGCTCACCTGTTTGAGAACATTCCTGCGGGGTCAGAGCTTGCCCCTCATTAGTAAAAAATGTGATTATAGCAAAAAATAGAGCCGGTAAAATTATAAACTTCATTTTTGTCTCCCAGAAGAGTAATATTTCTCAACTTCGAAACTTTGAGTTTAAAAACAAACCCTTAAGAAATCGTAAACTTTTTGTATAATCTATAAGTGCTGAGATAAAAATGACCCAATGCCCAGATGATTATGGAGATCCTACCTACCGCCTCGGGGTAGGTATGATGATCTTAAACTCAGGAAACAAGGTGTTTGTAGCACAGCGCTTCGATAACAAGGGCCCTGCGTGGCAAATGCCTCAGGGAGGAATTTCTCACCATGAAGATACGGATCAAGCCATGCTTCGCGAACTGGAAGAAGAAATTGGCACACGCAAAGTCGAAATCATCGTTAAATCCAAGACCTGGTATAAATATGATCTTCCACCCGAACTGGCGGCTCGCCTTTGGAGGGGAAAATACAAAGGTCAAAGACAAATTTGGTATCTTCTTCGTTTTAAGGGCTTAGATCAGGATATCAACATTCACACTTACCACCCTGAATTTCGGGATTGGAAATGGGTTGATAAGGATGAACTTATTGATCTTGTCATTCCTTTTAAACAAAAACTCTATACCCAGCTTCTTCAAGACCTATGGCCGTTTGCCATAAATTATAGTACAAGAAGTTAATACTTATCCTAAAAGAGATGAGTGATTAATAAAATTTTAACTAATCCTGAATATAATGAAGTCTAAGCAATGCAAGACTAAAAGGAAATTCAAATTAGAACCTTGTTGTTGTATGTTCTCAGAACCTCGCAATTAACAAAGGGACTTGATTCGTTAAGGACTAGAAAAAGGGGAAGTCAACCATGGTTAGAAAGTATCTCAAAGGACCTAAAATTTTTTCCCTCTTATTCATCTGTGCTATGGTAATTAATATAGGCCCTCTATCCGCAGCTAATCAGTGTTTGGATGCAGATTCGATTCGAAGTGCGTTCAAAACTGACAACGAGGAGTTTGGGTGGAAATATGCTGATCCTCTCCTGTATTACAGCATGAGGATCAACTCTCAAAACTATGTGAGGGTTATCAATCCTGACAGAATTAGTGGTATAGCAATTCAGAGCGCTGACGGAAAGTGTCATCATAAATTTAACTTTCCTGGCTTGCTTATCGGAAACTGTAGCTTAAATAAATCTGACCTTTATAAAGTATTAACCAAGAAATATGATGGAACTACTATTAAAACTTCCCAAGGGAGGCTCATTCGGATGGAAAACCTTAGTCCTGACATGGTCATTCTTTCAGAAGCTCAAAAAAGTGATGACCCTGAGTTATGTAGCTACAATATGTCAATTGTAGACGCGTCACATGAGGAGCTCTAGTGGAATGCCTCCGCTTCTGTATGCGTAAAAGTACTCAATAACAACCAGCTGAAGCTGGTAGGTTGATTTCTAGACTGAAGTCGGGGTTACTCTAAAGAGATATTCAAAAGGTTTTCTGTCTTGTGAGCATCTGAATGCTGATCAATATAGTTATTAATAATTTCGTCAGTTACATTAGCACTTGTTGAACTAAAATACCTCCTCCACCAAAAATGGCGACCCCAATATTCTTTATGAATTTGTGGAAACTCTTGCTGAATTTTTCGCGATGAGCGTCCCTTAGCAATTTTAACAAATTCATTTACAGAAAGATGAAGAGGAATTTCTGCAAAAATATACACGTGATCTGCAGACAAAACCCCATTAATAATTTTAATATTCAGTTCATTTGCAACCTAAGCCACTATCTCTCTAACGCGAAGGCGTAAATAACCACTCAATACTCATTTCCGACACTCAGTAATCCATACGATGTGAAAACGATGATAGAAAACTGTGTGGCTTGTTTTGCTGTAATCCGTCATGGTACCCGATTGCCTCATTCCAAGCTCGCTTGAATGCGACGGAGGGCACCAGATATCACATCAAATGTATAATCCAATTAGTCCAAAATTTTAACTATTTCAACAGCTTAAGAATTCTAACTAGGACTAAAGTCTCTTTCGCCTGAAGGCGAAGGTTTTAACCAAAAAAAAGAACTATAAAAATAATTAAGTCCCACTTATGACAGATAAATAATTAGTTTAAACGAGGAGATTTTTTTGAATATTACTCTCAAATCAAGTGAAGTGATTTTTTTCTTCTCTTCTACTCTTAAAAAAATTTCCTTTTTGTGAGACTTCTCTTGTTTTTAGATAAAATTTATGCCTAAATATAGGGCATGGAGGCATACAAAAATCTAATAACAAATATTAGCTTGTTTGTTCTTATAGGGGCCGTGCCATCATTGTGCTGGTCAGCAGGATATTTCTCACCCTTTTCTTTAACCTCTCTCTTTCTTCTACTCGCTGGTTTTCTTGGAATTTCATATTTCAAAACACACGCTCAAGCTCGCTTATTTAAACAATTACTTTTAAACAGAGGAGAAGCTTGGGCCATCTGCGAAGGAACGAAAATTACTGAATCTTCCCCGTCTTTTCCAACTAGCTCCCTCTCTTCATTAAAGGATTTTTTTGATCCCTCCATGGAGGAAAGCATCGAAAAGACCCTTAATGACCTCATTTTTCACAATACTTCCTTTCAATTGCGTGTCTCTTCTGCAAAAAGTGAAGCCATCTATACCTTTGAAGGTATGCCCTTAGAAGATCGTTTTGTTTTGTGGCTTAAAAATATCACCAACAAGGTACATCAAGAAAAAACGACAAAAGAATTACTCAAAAGGCGTGAAGAGCAAGTTCACAACATGCAATCTATCCTCGATTCCATACCTATTCTTATCTGGCAAAGAGACGAGTATCAAAAAATCACCTATTGTAACTATGCTTATGCTCATGCCCTTCAAACAACTCCAGAAAAAATTTATGAACAATCTCTTGAACTTACTCAACCTCGCTTTGCAAAAGTTTTAGCGAGGAAGGCCGTTCACACAGGTGAGTTACAAAGTTTTGAAAGTTCCGCCATTATGGAAGGCGAGAAAAGATATTTCCGAATTTACGAAACTCAACATCCTCTAAAAATAAATTGCACCGTGGGACTTGCTTGTGATATTACCGACCTCAATAACGTTCGCTTGGAGCTTAAACGACTTGTGAATGCTCACGATGAAGTTTTAGCTCACTTATCCACGGCGATTTCAGTTCATGATGCCGAAGGCATCCTTCAATATTATAATCAAGCTTACGTCACTCTTTATGATTTTGATGAAGAATTTCTTAAAACAAATCCGCGCCTTGATGAAGTGCTCGAAGAGTTGCGAGGTCGCCGTCAACTTCCTGAATTTGCAGATTTTCTATCTTATAAAAAGAAGCGCATGATGCAACTGAAAGAACAAATTGAACCCTTTGAAGAACTTATGCACTTACCTGACGAGCGAACCTTGCGAACCTTTAGTGCTCCCCATCCCATGGGAGGACTCTTATTTATGAGTGAAGATGTCACGGATTACCTTGCCCTCGAACGCAAAAACAAAAGCTTTTTGGATGCATATCAAGCCACCCTTGATAATCTGTTTGAGGGTGTGATCGTCTTTGGAAGCGACAACCGCCTCAAGATTTTTAACCCTAGCTTTTTGAGGCTCTGGAATTTCGGCCCTAAAGACGTCACTGTTGATCAACATATAACAACCATCATCGACAAATTAAAAGATTTCTTTGATTATGATAAGGATTGGGACACGTTTAAGGCTAAGTTCTTAGAAAAAATGACAGACCGTATACCAAAAACGGAGCAGCTTACACGGAAAGATGGGATGATTATCAATTACAGCTACCTCCCTCTTCCCAACGGAGACCACCTTTTAAGCTATACGGATACAACGGATACACTTCGTGTTCAAAACATTCATGAGGAAAAAAGAACTGCCCTTGAATCGGCTGAAAAGATTAAATCGGAGTTTATTGCTAATATTTCCTATGAATTACGAGCTCCCTTAAATACAATTATTTCCTTTACAGAGATCCTTTCCAATGAGTATTTCGGCTCTCTTAACAAACGTCAACTGGATTATGTGGAGGGAATTGTTTCTTCCTCAGAAAAGCTTTTACACCTTGTTAATGATATTCTTGACTTGGCCTCCCTTGAGGCAGGCCATATCAACATGGAATTTAACCCCGTTAATATTCCTAATTTATTAAAAGACATGGTCTCTTTGCTTAGCCAAGCAATTGATATGAACAAACAATATCTTGTTATCAAATGCGATAAATTTCTTAAAGACTGGCCAGTAGATGAAAAAAGACTTAAACAAATCGTCTTAAATTTAATTTCAAATGCAATGAAATTTACCCCAGAGGGAGGGATTATTACGGTTGATGCTAGAGTTACTGAAGACAAACTTGAAATTTCGATTACAGATACAGGAGCAGGAGTGCTAGTTGAAGAACGAGAGAAGTTGTTTCAAGTCGATATGGACCCTTCTGAGTTAGGCATGGGTCTTAGCTTGTCTTTAGTTAAAAAGTTAGTTCAACTCCATGGCGGTGAGATCAAGGTGGAGTCGGAGCTCCAAAAGGGAACAAAAGTGACATGCCACTTTCCAAAACCAAAAAAAATAGCAGCTCTTGAAAATCAATTAGAAGCGTCTTAAATCCAGTAGGATGGGCCTCACGGCCCCGTCCTCTCACACAACCGTACAAGCGGCGCATACGGCGGTTCAAATAAACTGCTACCAGAACTATCTTTGCAAGAGGCTGATAATCCCTTGTTTTTCAAACCAGAAATTTTTGATGGTATCTCGACAAACACATGCACATGATTATTAGACAAGGCCCCTTTAATAATTTTTACCCCTAGCTGAGCACAGATTTGATGAGTTATGTCTCTAATACGGTAACGTATCTTTCGGGGCTGAATTCCTTCAACCTTTCGGCTTTCGACTTTCGGCTCGGATGTTTCGCTATCTATGCTTCGTCCCTGTCGTTAGCTTCAGACACGCAAGACTCGCTACATGGTGGGATTGACGGACTAAAGTCCACCCTTACCGACTAAAGTCGGTGGTTTATGACAAAGGCTTGGAAAATCAACCTACCAGCTTCAGCTGGTTTTCATTGAGTGTTTTAGAAGGGTACAACCTTCAGCGGAGAAAAATCAAATGAATATTTTTCATCAACTTTTAGATTCAGATCACGTTGGCGAAAATTTGGTGAAAACTTATTTTAACTTTAAGGAAAAAGCCTCTTGAGCTTCAGCGTTTTCCTGGTGCCGAAGAGGTGAATCGAACACCCGACCTACTGATTACGAATCAGTTGCTCTACCAACTGAGCTACTTCGGCATT
>JAIEQB010000071.1 GCA_019748065.1 Alphaproteobacteria bacterium
GGACTCTTCTCAACCTGTTCTTCAAACAGTTGATAAATGGTTTTATCCGCAGGATAGTCTACCTTTGTATCATTCCAGGTTAAAAGTATTTGCTGTTTTTCCTCCTCTTGCAGGAAAGGGATCTCTTGAAAGGATTGTGAAGAATTTTTAACACATTGCTTGATCAATTTTTCCAAATGATTTGTCATTCTTTTAATGGTTTCTTCTTCAAAAAGATCAGTGGAATACTCGAAAGCAAGAGAGATCCCTTCTTGATACTCTAAGGCATTTAAAGTTAAGTCAAACTTAGAGATGCTATGCTCTAGAGGAAGTCGAAATACCTGAAGATCTGATAATGTCTCGTCTGAAGTTGCATTATGTAAGACAAACATTACTTGGAAGAGAGGATTTCTGTTGGTCACCCGTTCAATCTTCAAGTGATCGACAAGTTGTTCAAAGGGGACATCTTGATGTTGGTAAGCCTGAAGAGTTGTTTCTTTAACTTTCTTTAATACGTCACTAAAAGTTTCGTGCCTTTGGAAGGTTGTTCTAAGGGCGAGGGTATTGACAAAGAATCCTAGGAGCCCTTCAATTTCTTTATACTGTCTTCCAGCAATGGGAGACCCTACAACAATATCCTTCTGTCCTGTATAGCGAGTGAGGAGGACCTGGAAGATGGCCAGGAGAGTCATGAAGAGAGAGGCTTGATGCTCTTGAGCAAGGGTATGGAGCTGCTCTTGCAGCTCTTTGGAGAAAGAAGTGATATGGACTCCCCCAGCATAAGAAAGTTCTTTAGGTCGTGGCTTATCAGCAGGCAGCTCAAGAAGATCTGGAATTCCTGCGAGTTGCTGTTTCCAATAGGAGAGTTGCTGATCAAGAACATTTCCTTGGAGCCACTGTCTTTGCCATAAAGTAAAGTCCGCATATTGGAGAGGGAGTGGTGGAAGAATAAGTTCTTGTTTTTCTAAAGCTAGACAATAGAGAGTAGATAATTCTTTAAAGAAAATCTCAAAGGACCAGCCATCAAAGATGATGTGATGGCTGGTGAAGAGGAGGACATGTTCTTCTTCTGCTAAGCGTAGTAAATGTACTCTGAATAAAGACCCTTGGGAGAGTACGAAGGGAGTTATTGCTTCTTCTTGGGCTACGGCCATGACTTTGGCCTGAGGGTCTTCTGCGTTTGAGTAATCTACAGGAGAGAGAGATAGAGAAAAGGGAGGAAGAATTACTTGAGCAGCAATACCATTCTCTGCTTTAAAGATAGTCCTTAAAGATTCATGACGTGAGATGAGGCTATTAAAGGCCATTTCAAGGGACTCTATATGTAAGTGTCCTTTTAGCTTTAAAGCCACAGGAATGTTATAGAGAGGACTGTTGGGGAGGAACTGATCCAGGAACCAGAGGCGTTCTTGGGCAAAGGAGAGGGGGATGCTTTCTGGTCGTTCCATAGGTACGATGGGAGGGAGCTCAGAAGTCTGCGTTTGTGAGATATGGAGAGCTAGGTCTTTAATAGTAGGAGCATCGAAGATAGTTCTTATGGGGATATCTCTAGAGAAGATTTGTCTGATTCTGGAGATGACTTGAGTAGCAAGGAGAGAATGTCCTCCAATTCTAAAGAAGTTATCATGGATACTGATGAGAGAGATTCCTAGCACGTCAGACCAGATATGGGAGAGCTCTTCCTCTAGTTTGGTTCTAGGAGCAATGAAGGACTCTTCTCTTAGGGAGAGATCAGGATCAGGAAGAGAGGCCTTATCTACCTTTCCATTGGGTGTTAAAGGAAAGCGATCTACCAGGACAAAGAAAGCTGGGATCATATAATCAGGAAGAGAAGTAGAGAGATGATTCCGGATCTGTTCTGTAAAGGAGTTATTTTCTCTGGCATCGATGAGTCGTTTAAAGGAATCTCCTGTTGAAGAAGTAAGGACGCTTTCTTTCTTGAAGGAAGACATGTCCTTAGGAATCACATAGGCGATGAGTCGTTTATGTCCTTGTTCATCCTCGCGGGGGATAACCAAGGAAGAAGCTACTTCTCCATGGGCGGAAAGTGCCGCCTCTATTTCTCCGCATTCAATCCTAAATCCTCGGATCTTTACCTGATCATCGCTTCGTCCTAAAAACTCGATGTTTCCATCGGAAAGGTAGCGGGCTAAGTCTCCTGTTTTATAGAGACGAAGAGAGGTGAGAGAGGATTCTTTGTTTGAAGAAGAACTCTCCTCCAGATTCATATACTTTCCTCTGAAGGGATTAGGAATAAACCGTTCAGCAGTTAATTCAGGTCTATTTAAATATCCTCGTGCGAGCCCTTCTCCTCCAATATAGATCTCTCCTCGGACACCTATGGGAACCGGCTGCATCTCCTCGTCTAAAATGTAAATCTCTGTATTAGAAATAGGTTTGCCTATAGGAACAGATGATGAGAAGGAAGGAAGAGAGGCTGAGGAAGTGATTGCAAAAACAGAACACCCTACAGTTGCTTCAGTTGGGCCGTATTCATTAATAATCAGATTATTGGAAGAGAGATCTTTCCTTAAGTAAGGCATTATATCTTCTTGTAAGAGATTCTCTCCTCCGATAATAAAACGTCTTTGTGGGGAAAGAAGATTTAAGAGATCTTCTTTTAAGGTCTGAAGATGAGAAGGGGTTAGCTTAATAAAAGTAATATCTTGGTTCTTCTTTAAAGACAGAAGGAGATCGTCAATTTTATGTTCACGCTGCAGCAGAGAGAGGGTATCTCCTCTAGAAAGAGGGAAGAAGATGGAAGTTATACTCATGTCAAAGACAATGGATGAATGAAGGAGTGTTGTTCCAAAAGAAGAAGAAGCATACAGACTTAGGTTATAGTAGATATAGTTGACCACTTTCTTGTGTTCTATCTCGACTCCTTTAGACTTGCCAGTCGAGCCAGAGGTATAGATGGTATAGGCAAGGTTGAGAGATGTGGCAAGAGGTGCAGGGTTTGTAGAAGAATATTGATTTATTTGTGTATTCTGATCATCTAGACAAATGAGTTGTGCCCAAGTTGAAGGGAGCTTATCTTTATTTTTGGTGTCTGTAATGATAAAAGGAGCATTTGTATCCTCGAGCATGAACTGAAGGCGGTCTGGAGGATAGCTGGGATCAAGAGGGACGTAAGCGCCTCCCGCTTTTAAGATGCCCAAGAGCCCAATGATCATCTCTAAGGAACGATCCATCGCAATGGCCACCAACGTATCAGGTCCAACGCCTTGAGCTCGAAGGAGATGTGCGAGTTGGTTAGCCTTCTCATTTAAGACTTTGTAGGTTAAAGACTCATCTTCATAGACGACGGCGATGTTATGGGGAGTTTCTTGGACTTGCTCTTCAAAGAACTGATGGATGATCTTCTCCCGAGGATACGATGTAGCGGTATCATTCCACGTTATAAGAAGTTGCTCTTCTTCTTGTGGTGTTAAGAAGGAATATTCTGATATTTTTTTATTAGGATCTTTGAGAATATCTTTAATAAGTAATTCAAAATGTGTAGCTATTTTTTTAATTGTTTCTTCATAAAATAAATCCTTAGCATACTCTAAATATACAGCAAGGCCATCTTGGCTATCCAGAATAAGAACTCTTAGGTCAAACCTTGACCAAGATGTGTTAGATTGAATTTGCTTTACTTCAATTCCATTTAAGAAGGAAGGAGGGAGTTTTGTAGTTGACTCTACGGATAGCTCTACTTGGAAGAGAGGATTTCTGTTGGTCACCCGTTCAATCTTCAAGTGATCGACAAGTTGTTCAAAGGGGACATCTTGATGTTGGTAAGCCTGAAGAGTTGTTTCTTTAACTTTCTTTAATACGTCACTAAAAGTTTCGTGCCTTTGGAAGGTTGTTCTAAGGGCGAGGGTATTGACAAAGAATCCTAGGAGCCCTTCAATTTCTTTATACTGTCTTCCAGCAATGGGAGACCCTACAACAATATCCTTCTGTCCTGTATAGCGAGTGAGGAGGACCTGGAAGATGGCCAGGAGAGTCATGAAGAGAGAGGCTTGATGCTCTTGAGCAAGGGTATGGAGCTGCTCTTGCAGCTCTTTGGAGAAAGAAGTGATATGGACTCCCCCAGCATAAGAAAGTTCTTTAGGTCGTGGCTTATCAGCAGGCAGCTCAAGAAGATCTGGAATTCCTGCGAGTTGCTGTTTCCAATAGGAGAGTTGCTGATCAAGAACATTTCCTTGGAGCCACTGTCTTTGCCATAAAGTAAAGTCCGCATATTGGAGAGGGAGTGGTGGAAGAATAAGTTCTTGTTTTTCTAAAGCTAGACAATAGAGAGTAGATAATTCTTTAAAGAAAATCTCAAAGGACCAGCCATCAAAGATGATGTGATGGCTGGTGAAGAGGAGGACATGTTCTTCTTCTGCTAAGCGTAGTAAATGTACTCTGAATAAAGACCCTTGGGAGAGTACGAAGGGAGTTATTGCTTCTTCTTGGGCTACGGCCATGACTTTGGCCTGAGGGTCTTCTGCGTTTGAGTAATCTACAGGAGAGAGAGATAGAGAAAAGGGAGGAAGAATTACTTGAGCAGCAATACCATTCTCTGCTTTAAAGATAGTCCTTAAAGATTCATGACGTGAGATGAGGCTATTAAAGGCCATTTCAAGGGACTCTATATGTAAGTGTCCTTTTAGCTTTAAAGCCACAGGAATGTTATAGAGAGGACTGTTGGGGAGGAACTGATCCAGGAACCAGAGGCGTTCTTGGGCAAAGGAGAGGGGGATGCTTTCTGGTCGTTCCATAGGTACGATGGGAGGGAGCTCAGAAGTCTGCGTTTGTGAGATATGGAGAGCTAGGTCTTTAATAGTAGGAGCATCGAAGATAGTTCTTATGGGGATATCTCTAGAGAAGATTTGTCTGATTCTGGAGATGACTTGAGTAGCAAGGAGAGAATGTCCTCCAATTCTAAAGAAGTTATCATGGATACTGATGAGAGAGATTCCTAGCACGTCAGACCAGATATGGGAGAGCTCTTCCTCTAGTTTGGTTCTAGGAGCAATGAAGGACTCTTCTCTTAGGGAGAGATCAGGATCAGGAAGAGAGGCCTTATCTACCTTTCCATTGGGTGTTAAAGGAAAGCGATCTACCAGGACAAAGAAAGCTGGGATCATATAATCAGGAAGAGAAGTAGAGAGATGATTCCGGATCTGTTCTGTAAAGGAGTTATTTTCTCTGGCATCGATGAGTCGTTTAAAGGAATCTCCTGTTGAAGAAGTAAGGACGCTTTCTTTCTTGAAGGAAGACATGTCCTTAGGAATCACATAGGCGATGAGTCGTTTATGTCCTTGTTCATCCTCGCGGGGGATAACCAAGGAAGAAGCTACTTCTCCATGGGCGGAAAGTGCCGCCTCTATTTCTCCGCATTCAATCCTAAATCCTCGGATCTTTACCTGATCATCGCTTCGTCCTAAAAACTCGATGTTTCCATCGGAAAGGTAGCGGGCTAAGTCTCCTGTTTTATAGAGACGAAGAGAGGTGAGAGAGGATTCTTTGTTTGAAGAAGAACTCTCCTCCAGATTCATATACTTTCCTCTGAAGGGATTAGGAATAAACCGTTCAGCAGTTAATTCAGGTCTATTTAAATATCCTCGTGCGAGCCCTTCTCCTCCAATATAGATCTCTCCTCGGACACCTATGGGAACCGGCTGCATCTCCTCGTCTAAAATGTAAATCTCTGTATTAGAAATAGGTTTGCCTATAGGAACAGATGATGAGAAGGAAGGAAGAGAGGCTTGTGTGGACCAAATAGTTGTTTCAGTAGGGCCATATACATTCCAAACACAGGGACTTATGGCAAGAAGATCTTGTGCAAGGGCTTTAGGAAGGTTCTCTCCTCCACATAACATATTTAGGGGAGGTAAGGAGCATAGTTGAGAGTTCGCAATCATATTCCAACCAGAGGGAGTTGCTTGGATTAAGTTAGGGTGTACTTTATTAATAAACTTGATTAGGAGATTGCTGTCTTTAGTAGTTTCTAGGTTAGCAATGAAAATTTTCGCTCCTTGAAACAAAGGCAAATAGATTTCAAGGCCAGAAATATCGAATGTGAAAGATGTTAAAGCGAGCGCTGTTTGTATTTTATGCTGTTTTTTAAAGTAAACTATGACGTTATGCAATGATCTATGGCATATG
Organism: Alphaproteobacteria bacterium; assembly: GCA_019748065.1. GTDB lineage: Bacteria > Pseudomonadota > Alphaproteobacteria > UBA9655 > UBA9655 > UBA9655. The sequence goes on from JAIEQB010000071.1 coordinate 6,124, forward strand.
CAAACCCCTTTAGGTTTCCCAGTAGATCCAGAGGTATAGATGGTATAAGCTAGATTAAGAGGTGTAGCAAGAGGTATGAGGTTTTCCTTGGGATAAGAAGAAAAAGGTAGTGTACGAGCAAGATCTTCTTGAAAATGAGGTCGCTTAGTCCTTGAGAGGACATTTCCTGCAATTAGCTTGTCTTCTTCATCTTTATAGAAGAAGGGAGGGCTTGTGTCATCCTTTAAAGTCTGATCCAAGAAAAGCGTGATCCCTGCATAGGAGTTAAGGAAAGAATCTAGTTTTTCCTTAAGAAACGATTGGGTGATAAGCAAAGGAGCATTAGTATCTTCTAACATAAATTGGAGGCGGTCTGGAGGATAGTCCGGATCAAGAGGAACGTAGGCGCCTCCTGCTTTTAAGATACCCAAGAGACCAATGACCATCTCTAAGGAACGACTCATCGCAATGGCTACAAGTGTATCAGGTCCAACGCCTTGAACTCGAAGAAGATGTGCGAATTGATTAGCCTTCTCATTTAAGGCTTTGTAGGTTAAGGACTCATCTTCATATACCACGGCGACGTTGTGGGGAGTTTCTTGGACTTGTTCTTCAAAGAGCTGATGAATAGTCTTCTCACGAGGAAAGTCTTTAGCTGTATCATTCCAGGTTAAAAGAAGTTGCTTCTCCTCTTCTGTTGCTACAAAATTTAATTCAGACAATCTTTGAAACGGAGAAACAAGAGACTCAGATACAAGATTTTTTATATGATTAATAAATTGTCTTATAAATGATTTTTCAAATATAGAAGTATTATATCTTAAGCGACATGGAAGGGAGGATGAAGAAAAATCTGATAATAACATTAAATCGTGGCGCGGCGTCCCCCCATAAACAGAAAGATTATTTACTTTTATATTATTAAGATGGATATCTATATTAAATGGAGTAGATATAATTAAAATATTGAAGTAGGTTTCGGTACTTGTGTCAGTCCTAAAAATTAATTTGGAGATTTCTGGAAGGGTTATATTCTCATGTTTTTTATCTTCTCTCCTTTGATTTGTTAATCTCTGGATGTGTTCTATAAAATTTTCTTGTTCAGATATTTTTATACAAAAAGGAAATGTCGTGATATAAAAACCAAGGCTATTTTGATAGCCATTAGGGCGAATATTTGTTGGATACCCAATCATTATCTGCTTTTGATTCCAATAACGATATAAGAGTGCAGAGAATACACCGGTAAGAAACAAAAATGGCGTAGTTTTGTGTTGTTTGCAAAATCTTTTTATTTTTGAGAAAATCTCTTCTTCAAGTTCAAAAGCTTCTTCATTCGTTCGCGGGGTTGGCTGGTTTTGAACATGTCCTTTAAAATCAAATTGATAATTTTCATCAGAGAGTTTATCCTGCCAGTAAGAAAGATTTTTCTTTTTGCTTTTTTCACTATACTCATCATTTGTTGAAAGTAAGGTTAAATAGTCATAAACTCCTTTTCTAATTTTACTATCGCAATAATCTTCAGATGCATTATAATGTTCAGAAATAAATTGGCAAAAAAGGCTTGCACTAAAAGCGTCGGCTACTATATGGTGAACATCTATACTCAAATAAAATCGCTTAGCAGAAGTTTTAATTAAATGAATACGTGTAGGGATACCTTTTTTGAGATTATAAGGAGATAAGCTTTTCTCCTTTAAAAGCTGGGCAGCTTTTTCTTTTGTTATTTTAAAACGACTTAGGTCCACATATTCAATAATCTCAGATAATTTATTTTCTGATATTTGCTGATAGACGTTGTTATCTTTTTCAACAAATCGAGTCCTAAATAGTTCAAAAGTTTCTGCCAAACTATATAGTGTTTGAAAAAATTTTTTTTCATCTAAAGGGCCAAGAATTTCATAGTGGACATATGAGTTATACCTACAATTTTCTGGTTCAAGCTCATACTCAAGCCATAATCCTTTTTGTTGTTCTGTTAATGGATATATCTTTAGCATTGTCTTTTCTTTTCACAATTTTTAACCATGTACCATAATCGTAATTGCAAAAAAAAGTAAAGATAAATGCATTTTTTTCTTGATATGATTGTTGTTAACATTCTGATTTTCCAAAGGCATTTTTTGATGTCTCGTGTAAGGCCATACTTATAGCCACAGAGATTCTCAGAGACACCTGAATCCTTTGATGCTCTCCCCCTGCTTCACTTTGAAATCCTTCCTTAAAACACTTCATAAGTGAAAAATATGGCCTAAAAAACATGAGTTATATTATTTTCAATGAAATGAGAGTTGGCATGAAGATCGAAAATATCAACGTTACGCAAACCATTGCACAGATCAGGGAGATGTTTAAAAATAATAAGTCAATCCAACCGAGCTTACAGCATTGGTTTCTGTATTGCTGATGGTTTTAGACACACCAAAAACGCGGAAAATAGGCCATATATGATATGGATTATTTTGCCTTGGTTTAAGGGTATTTCGATTCATGATGGTATTAGGAGCCCATGACTTTTGCCCTGTTGCAAGCATGCGTGAGCTTTGAGATCAATAAAAATGAAAGCTCTATTCCTAAAGATTTCTACAGCTCTTGTGGATTTAGGCTATCAAGGCCTTATTACTCTTGTCGATCGGTTATTATCAATCTCCAATCGCCCGTCTTAAAGAAAGATTAAAAAATCCCAATTGTTCAACACGTATTGAATGCTTTGCTAAGCCCCCTTGATGGTGAGGTCCATGAGGCATCATGATTTAACCATTTATGAATCTTTTTTAAAATGGGTCTAGATTCTTTTCTGCGGAGCTTCTTGCGGTTTTGAGAGATGAGTTTGTGTTTCTTGGCAATTCTCCCAATTTGGTAAAGCCTTACCCTATGAGATTGATCATTTCCTGTGCAACAGAGAGGGGATCTATTATTAACATTTCTACAAATTTCCAACGTGCATGAGCCCATCACCAAATAGAAGTTAAGAAAGGTTCTTCTCGAGGTAAAATCTGATCCTTGAGTTTAGTCTTAGTTTTTTTATGACTTGCTCTTATTTTTGAGTAATTGATTAAAGCCAGAATAGGCATCGGATTGGAAATATCTTTTGTTCTTTTTAAGAAAGGCCTGAGGATGTTCTTCCTTCCGGTCAGGAGTATACCCACAAACCACAGCCTCTGGCTTATCTTCTGTAGGTGGGCAATTATTAAGTCCAGATGCACCCTATTTTTGTTCGTCCTGTCCGTGGATCAAGAGTTGGCATGGACGTATTATTGCCAAACACATGATCTCTGTTTGGTTGTCTTGTTTGAGATAATTCACGAGAGGGGCTATCTCAAAGGCAACCTTATTTTCCCATCCCCACATAATAGTTGCACTGGAGATAGGACAATTCGCCCGTACAAACCAGCTCTCTTGACGATAAAAAGGCATATGATCCGCAAATTCACTTGCAACCACCTGGGCAAGAAGCTGAGAGATTGGTAACCTCTTGTCTATAAATTGAGGAGGAATGGGGACCTCTTGGTTTCTCCATAACATTTCCGGCAAACATATAAAAAGCGTACGTATTATTTACCCCCAGGGTTGCAGGAGTAACGTTTAATTATTCGGTTGTGATGTCTTGGATTTTTGCCATCACCTCATGGCATAAGGGGCAGATCTTCTCATCCTCAGAAAGATCATACTCTACCCGAATCCTTTCTATAGCTAATCTCCCATAAAATGATTATAAAGGAGGAAAAGTAAAAAAAGAGGATAGCAATGACGTATTCTTTAGATTTTCGTAAAAAAGTTTTAGCAATTAAAGAAAATGGGGGTCTGAGTTTTGCAGCTATACCTCAAAGGTTTGCTATTGGTCTGGTTAGTGCGGTGAAGTGATCAAATAATATACCCCCTAAAAAAGCGTGTAAAACCTGCAACAAGAATCAATATGCAAGCTCTTCAAGAAGATGTGCTCGCCTACCCAGATGCCTATCAATATGAACAAGCTAAAAGACTAGCTTCTGTGAACAAACTCATTTCAACCAGATAAAAGTTGAAACAAAGTGAAGAAAGGCTAAGAAGGAAGTAGCAGTTTTATCAAACCTGGAGAAGATTCTTCTGAAATGTTTAATTTTGCCAAAGAAGCACTCAATGAGGTGTCGTTCTTTATAGAGATGTTCATCATAATTTCTGGGATTAAGACGGTTTCTTTTAGGTGAAATTACACAAGGAGATTTTTTGGCTGTAAGGATTTCAACAAAAGCATTACTATCATAACCCTTATCACCTATAACAATTGATCTCCAGATATCTTCTATCAAAGCTTCGGCTTGAGAGATTTCATGTCTTTGACCGGCAGAAAAAATGAATTTAAGAGGATTCCCTAAAGCATCAACCAAGGCATGGATTTTAGTAGAAAATCCTCCTTTACTCCGACCAAGAGCTTGCTGTGGCTGACTTTCTTTCCCATAGCCTGCAGAACAAGCATGAGCTCGAACAATAGTTGCATCAATCATAACAGCTTCCAAATTAGGGGCCTAATCTTCTGAAATAATATTTCCCATATTCCTTTATCACTCCACTTTTTAAAACGACGATGCGCTGAACGCCAATGTCCGTAATAAAAAGGCAATAATCGCCACTGGCAACTTGTACGAGCTATATACCACAAAGCCTCTATAAATTGATGCAAACGCTGCTCATCTTTGGTATGGATGTCCTTAAAACTTCTTAGAATTTTAAAAATTTCTACCCATTCTCTTTCTTTAATGAAATAATTCATCTCGATAGTTCTCCTTGTTTTTGCCTATTGGAAAACTACCATTTTTTCCTAAAATTTTAAATTGTACTCCCAAAATCTAGACTTGTTATTTATACGGCTACTCTTCTCGATATTATGAGTAACTGACAATGAATATAGTAATTTAATGAGAATTTACTACACAGCCCTCAAGCTCTTAAAGAAAATACTTTCTCGAGAACTGGTCTTCCTGTGTAGTATTCTCAAAATGTCAGTTTAATATGACTCATTCCTCCATTATTTGTCATATTGGTCATGTCGTCTCACCCAGGCTTGTGGGAAAGGTTTTTGATTTGCTTCATCACGACCTTTAGCCGTAAGGTCAAGATAATTGTATGCTCCATTTAGCAAGTCAACACCTCGTTCATAACACGAATAGGTATGAAACACTTCACCCCTTATGTCTTTACTAAATATACTGATACCAACGGCTTCAGACCCCCACAACGGCTTTCTCACCTCATAATTACACAATGCTTCGCTCTTAAGTTGCTCTAGTGTAAAGGATACATGGAAGTCATAGTTAAATCATTCGCAAAGGATGACAACCACTTGAAGCTCCAGCCCATACGCTTCTTATAGGCCTCAAGCTTTTCATATGGAGCACGAGAGATGGTTACAAAATTTGTATCTCGATGTCTTAAATGCACATCAATACCATTAAAGTTATCCGCCCAAAACGAGCAACTTGAGCATCCTTCTTCCCATTCAGGGGCAAACATAAAATGATAGACAATCAATTGATTCTTTCCATCAAATAGCTCTGATAGGTTCTCTTTTCCTTTAGGTCCATTAAAAACATATTCCTTTTCTACCTTTTCCCAGGGTAACTCACGGCGCTGTTGACTTAACTGGTCTCGTAAGCGAGTGAACTCTTTTTCTTTGGCAAGGAGCTCTCGGCGAGCTTCAAGCCATTCCTCTTGCGAGACAACCTTGACATTTTTCACTCCGGTGCTGGTGGCTGTTTGAACTACGGAAGGTTTTTTGCTATTATCATCTTCCTCAAACTCCCCTATCATACCCCATACAGACGTAGTTTGAGCTAAAAATAAGCCTAACAGTATAAGATAATTATATTATATTATATTTCATTTTTTTCTCTCCTCTGTGTAATTTTCCATACCTAGTAATATTTAATGATTTAATTCTAATTGTCATAAGGGTCACCTTTCCCTGACTCTACATAGGATTTAAGGCTTTTTTTAAGAAAATGACCCCATCTTTCTTCGCAGATATCATAACATTCTAACGACTCATTTAATCCTTGATGGGTAAAGTTGAGCTCTGTTCCACCAGAACCATTGTCTTTGATATCAAATATAAGATGTGTTCCTACCCACTCATCTTGTTTTTGAAGCGGGCGATCTGCAACATGATGTTGTTCAAGGCATTTCCAGCGAATTTGTTTGTTAGGAATAAGCTTTTCAACCCACATCACCGTATAAGTTTCCCCAAAGCGAAGAGTGGCTTTGCTACCTTCTTTGGATTCTGCATCACAATCAACTGTCCACCAGCCTTGTAATCCATGTTGTGTAGAAATAGCTTCATAAACTTTTTTAGGCTCTGCATGAATTTTAAATTTGCATTGAAAATCATTCATAAATTTGTCTCCTTTGATTTAATTTGTTTATTAGCTCAAGTGGTGAAGAAGATTCTCTAGGCATCCATTCCATCCTTGGTTATGTTGTTCTTTAATATCCTCCGTTGGAAAGAGATCATGGGTAAGTGTAAGCTCGGTATATCCATCAACTTCTTTAAGCTCAATAGTTACAAGTGTATTTTTGACTACCTCAGAATTCCAGGTAAAAACAAGTTTAGTAGGGCGAATGATTTCTTTATATTCCCCAGTGTGGATATACTCTTTCCCGTCTTTTGATTTCATGACGTGTTCATAAGTTCCTCCCACTTTAAATGTATTTTTTGAAATGACTTGCCAATGAGAATCAGGTTTAAACCATTGCTTCATAGCCTCTGGATTACTCCAGGATTCAAAAACCTTTTCGATGGGAGCATGAAACTTTTTCTTTAAAGCAAGAGGAGCTATTTTCATATTATTTATCCTTATTTGAAAGTGGGGTTATACCTTCATTTGTGTGCTCTAAAAACTTCTCAAGGGAATCAAACTGCTGTTCCCAAAAAGCTTGGAGCTGGTTAATCGCTTGGGCAGCTTCTAACAAAGGCCTGAAGTCCAAGTAACAATAACAAATGCGACCTTCCTTATTTCGATACAATAGGCCAGCTTTTTCAAGCACATTTAAATGTTTTGAAATGGCTGCTAATGACATATCAAAAGGTTTTGCCAGTTCAGAAACTGTATACGGTTTATTGGCAATTAAATATAAAATCTCACGCCTGGTAGGGTCCGCCAAGGTGTGAAATACTAAATTTAATCTTTGAGTCGCTTCATAATTAACCATTTGGTTAAATTATAAAATCTATTTTTAATTGTCAACCATATGGTTAACAATTGATGCAACCCCACACCTCTAAATAAGTGTATTCTTTAATTAAATAATCCATTTCGGTATTTCTGCTTGTTTTTTCCTTCTAGAAAACTACTATTTTTCATTAAAATTTTAAATTTTGTTCACGAAACCTAGGGGTTAGTAAAAATTATGTTTAGCACTCTCTGGGAAGATGAAGGTAACTTATAAAAAAATCCTCATGCCTCCCAGAGCAGAGGACGAAAAGCGCTCTGCTTTTTGCCAAATCCTCCAACGTTACCAAGATGAAGAACGACCAATAATCTCTATTGATGAGTCTAGATTTCTCATGATATGCTGCGTATTCACGGGTATGCTCTCAAGGGAAAACGATGTTATGATAAGCATGACTGGGGGCTAAAGGTCTCACCAATGTCATAGGTGCCCTTTTAGGAGGGGCTTTATTAACCGTAAGCTTATTCTCTTCCTCAATCAACATCCTTGTCTTTACAGCTGAGTTGAACAAGATCTTCTTCCAAATCTACCTCCTAACAGTGTGGTGGTTCTTGACAATGCTATCTTCCATAAGGGGATGCCTATGCAAAAAGCCCTAAAGATGCAGGACATATCTCACTCTACCTCCTTCCTCATTCACCTGATCTCAATTCTATTGAGAAAAAATGGGTTCAAGGTAAATCTATAAGGCGAAAAGCTGGCTGTGATATAAACATCTTATTCCAAAATTATGTCCTATAATCTTTTTATCTGAGATAGACTATATATGAGCTGATAGACGAGAGACTTTTTTTCCATGACACTAAACATCAAGGCATCAAACAAGAACGCAAGAGAAGCTGCCTTTCATTTGTCTCTGGACAGTATCCAGCTCTGGCATGCAGATGTTTGTCAATTGTCAGCATCTTTTTATCAACGTTTGCTGAATTCTTTGTCACCTGATGAGAATGAAAGAGCAGCTAGTTTTAAGTTAGAAGAAGATCAATCTGTCTTCGTGATTGCGCGTGGGATCTTGCGTCACCTTTTAGCAGCTTATCTTAAGCAATCTCCTTCAGATATAGATTTTACCTATAATGTGTATGGAAAACCTCACTTAACACAATCAAAGCAAGATAATCCTATTTATTTTAACCTTTCTCATTCCAATGATATGATTGTTTATGCTTTTTCTCTCAAGAAGTTCATAGGAATAGATATTGAATATATGAAAGCCGATATTGTTGAGCCTGGGGTTGTGCAACAAGTGCTCTCAGAAAAAGAACAGAAAGTCTTTTATAGTAAGCCCATAGAAAAACAACTTTTATCTTTTTTTAGGATATGGGTGTGTAAAGAGTCCCTCATAAAAGCTCTAGGGCATGGATTTTCCTATTCCCCCCTAAAGATTGAGCTAGACATCAGCAAAGATCCTATCTCTCTATCCAATAAAGGAAAGGATAAGCCATTTGCTCAAAAATGGTTTTTAAAAGAATTTAGCTTAACTTGTGGATATGTTGGAGCGGTCGCTTTGAAAACAAGACAACACAAAAACCTTATACATTCTTGGATTACAGAAGATCTTTTTTATTAGGGAGCAAAACATTGGAGTTGCCCCTATAAAAGCGGACAGGTGTTGATAGTTCCTAAGACATAAGAGTGGTCCTGCCCCATTTATAGGACCACGGGCAGTGAGAAAATTCGATTTTTTACCCTTCTTCTAAAACAAGGGCGCCGTTTTGGAAGCTAGCGAACTCTTCAGGTGTCATATTGCCTAGAGCACTATGAGGACGCTGAGAGTTATATTCTCGCCTCCAAGCTTCAATTTTGACTTTAGCATCCTCCAAGCTTAAAAACCAGTGTTGGTTTAAACATTCCTGCCTGAAGCGGCTGTTAAAGCTTTCGATATAAGCATTGTCTGTGGGCTTTCCTGGCCTAGAAAAATCTAAGATTACCCCATTGCTATAAGCCCACAAATCAAGAGCTTTTGCAATGAATTCAGGGCCGTTGTCTAGACGTATAGCTTTAGGTTTACCATAGACTTTGGTAGCTTTTTCTAAGCTTTTTACAACGTCTATGCTCTTATAGCAGAATCCTACTCCTATTTGTGGGCTCTGGCGGGTAAAAATATCCAAGATCGTTAAGGCTCTTACCTTTTCTCCTGTAAAGAGCTGGTCAGCCACAAAATCCATACACCAACAGTCATTTCTTCCCTTAATCTCTATGGGTTGTTCTCTGGCTTTAGCTTGAACACGTCTTTTTGGTTTCTTCTTGCGCATTTGCAATGCTTCTTCACAATAAAGTCGATAAACACGTTTGTGATTAATTTTCCATCCTTCCCTTTGTAAAACTGTAAGAATACGGCGGTAGCCATAATGGACTCGACTATAGGCTATATCTCTTATCTTCTGTTTTAGTAAGGCCTGCTGGTCTTTACGGGGTTGATAGTAATAGGAAGACCTATGGAAACGTAGGACTCCACAAATACGCCTTACACTAGCCCCATAAATGCTGCTTAACTCTTGAATGAAACTACGCTGAACAGCAGGCTTTAATCTTTTTTTGATAAGACATCCTGTAGCATCCTCTTATCTAAGCTGAGCTCGGCTACAAGTTGCTTAAGTTTCCTATTTTCTTCTTCAATGATCTTTAGACGTTTTACCTCAGAGGGTAATAACCCTCCGTACTTTGACTTCCACCTGTAAAATGTAGCTTGGGATACGCCTAGATGGCGGGTTACATCTTCAACGCTGGTTCTCTCTGCCTGGTGTAGGGCTAAAGCTATCTGTTCTTCGCTAAAATGCTTCTTCTTCATCAAAAAATTCTCCTTATTCTTTCATCTTTTTATATTGAGAATTTTCTCATTTCCTCGGTCCTATTTTCGGGGGGAAGACCAGCTCTTGACCGCATTAAAAGACTGGAGCGGTTGCCGGGGCAGAAGACAGAGGAAGTTGAGATTCTGAAAGAAGCTGTCCGTGTGGGCAGAGAAAAAAACTTATTTGGCGCAATCCATTGCTCGATCAAGGAGATTCCCAATGAGTACTATCTGTCGGACTCTAGAGGTATCTCGTTCCAACCTTTATACCCAACTTCCAAAAGATGAGAGCTCTAAGAGAGGAAAGAAGCTCAACAACAAAGAAGACGACCTGCTTCTGGATCCAATCAAAGAGATTCTGAAGGAAAGGGCTACCTATGGGTATAGGCGCATCACCATTATCCTCAGGAAAAAGCTAGGAATAGCTATTAATCATAAGAAGATCTACCGCATTATGAAAGAGCACCAACTACTCCTTCAGCGATATGACCCCAAGCCTTTAAGGGTATATGATGGAAAGATTATCACTCTAAGGAGCAACTTAAGGTGGTGCCCTGATACTTTGCTATCCAATGCTGGAACGGAGACAGAGTCACGGTTGCCTTTGCTCAAGATTGCCATGATAGGGAGATTATTTTTTGGATTGCTTCAAGCAAAGGCATAGATGGAGCCATGATTCGAGACCTTATGACTGAAAGCTTAGAAAGCCGGTTTGGCAAAGCAAGCAAGGTTCCTCATTCTTTACAATGGCTTAGCGACAATGGGCCCCAATATATAGCCAGAGAAACGATTCACTTTGGCCACTTATTAGGCTTAGAGATATGCACAACAGCCCCCTATAGCCCTGAAAGCAATGGAATGGCAGAGGCTTTTGTTAAAACATTCAAAAGAGATTATGTAGCTTTCGGTGATTTAAGCTCAGCTCAGAAAGTTACTAAGCAGTTGCCATTATGGTTCGAAGACTACAATGAAAAGGCTCCTCATAAGGGCCTTAAAATGCTCTCTCCCAGAGAATACAGAAGGCAACTTGCTGCTTAGAAAAAAGAGCGATATGATCAATAATGAGAACTATCAACTGTCCGCTCTAAATGGGAGCTACTCCAAGTATCTACCCACACTTCTTTAACATGTGCTAGACAATCTTCCTTCGTTCCTATCTTGCCTTCTTCACGCCAACCATAAGGGATTTCTTTTCTGGCAGGCCAGATGGAATACTGATCTTCTAAATTTATAACAACACACCAAGTATCTTCTAAGATTAATACGTCGCTCATTTTAAATCTCCAAAAAAATAATTTCACCTCATATCTTAGAAGAAAAAAATGAGTGTAAGTACTAATTCCCTTTAAAGCACAAGATACTACAAATGCTTACTATTTCACAAAAACTCGCCCAACAACATTAGAAGCTTTGATTAAATCTTCTCTCGCTAAGTGTGCGTAACGTGTCGTTGTGCGAATGTTTTTGTGACCCAATAGTTTGGCAACTTGATAGAGATCTAATCCCTGTTTAATAGCAAATGAAGCAAAACTATGCCTTAAATCATGAATACGCACATCATTAAGATCAGCTCTCTTACGTATTTTTTGCCAAGCTTTTTCAATATTCACTATGTGCCCATTCCTATGGGTGTTGCTGCAAAACACATAAGGATTTCCAGGTTGCTGTTCTAACTTCTCCAAAATCTTCTTAGCTGGCTCATTTAAGGGAACGACCCTTTCTCCCGTCTTACTATCTTTAAGATGAATGTAACGTTCATTTAGGTATGTATCTTCCCATTTGAGGGTTAAAATTTCGCTCATACGACAACCCGTGTACATGAGCATCTTAATAGCTCCCAACACATAAGCTGATTTCAATTGTAAAAATTCCTCATCTTCCAAAATTTCTTCCAATCTTTTTAATTCTTCAATTTTTAAAAATCGTTCTCTCTTCTGCTCTGGATATTTTTGAACACCTCGACAAGGATTACTATTTTTTGGTCGATAGCCCCAAAGCTCAGAAAGCTCAAATGCTTTATGAATAATTGCAAAGCCCTTATTATAGGTCACAGGAATATGTTTTAAAGACTCTTTGAATTCCATGATGTCTTTGCTATTAATTTCATTGAGACTTTTGTCTCCAAAAAAAGGAAAAATATGGAGCTTGATTATATAATCATCTACCTTAATCGTGCTTGGTTTATGGTGAATAAGTCTATAGTTCTTAGTAAATTTCTCAAAAAAGTGATAAAAGGAGATAGCTTCCTTCGCTTGACTTTTGCTGTCTTCTTTTACTTTTTTAGGATCAATCCCTTTGGCTAAATCTCCAGCAAAACTTTTTGATATTTCACGAGCTTTATCACATGTGATATTCCCAAACACCCCTATTTTTATGCGCTGATTTTTTCTATTAACATCATAATACCTAAAGTAGAAAGTCTTCCGTCCGGAAGGCGTTACAATAACATGAAAGCCTTTAACCTCAGCATCCCAAATTTCATATGTCTTATTTGTGAGTTTAGCTGTGTCTAAAATTCGCTTGGTAATTTTGGTTGCCATGATCCTCAAAGATTTAAAATATGGTTTATATATGGTTTAACAGACGTAGAATCAGATAGAAATAAAAACATCGTCAGCACATCAAAAATAACTTTAACCACCTGAAAAATATAATTTTTTATAACGAAAAAGAACGAGAGAGAACGTAGAATATTATCATTACCATACAATGGCATTGTAGAGGTCGGGGGTTCGATTCCCCCTGGCTCCACCAGGGATAATTGTGTCCATACTGGAGACATAGGCAACCTCATGTCCTTAAGATATAACAAGATAAAAAATCATCTCCTCTCAAAACCTCCCTTTTCCCTTTTTTTATCCCCTAATCTATACTTTCGCAGTAGGTCTAATGAGCGGCAAGTTAAACTTGTTATAGAATTATTCCTGTTTTTCTTGTTCGCCTCCAGGCTAGGAAACTGAAAAGAAGGAATAAAACCCCGAAAGAAATGAAAAAAATATCATAGTTTGATAAGGATGCATGATAGAGGATCAAATCACCAACTCCCAAAGAGATAAAAAGGACTCCCATACAGAAATAAAGTATGACACTTAGGGGAAAATGGCGCTTTGACGCATATTTGCCCACCCCATAGAGGCTTTTAGCTCGCTCATTCATTTCTTCAAGTTCATTTACCTTTTGCGCACAGTTCTCACTACACACAAGAAAATCTTCATTTTTTTGACAGCACTCTTGACACAGCCCTTTAAAGCAATGACGGCAGAGTCCTATAGCTTCCTTCGTCTGATGAGTATAGCAATGCATGGTAAGTTCCTTAAAATGACTCCGTTTTATTTATCAATAGATCTGCTGCGAAAGTTGAAGTTTCAGTAAAAATGTAGGAAAGTATGGGGCCCCTCATTGCAAAAAGGAACCC
>JAIEQB010000076.1 GCA_019748065.1 Alphaproteobacteria bacterium
CATTTCCTTTCTCCTTCTTCTTTTATGAAGGAAAAACTCTCACTTAGCTACTGGTCCAGTTTCTGGGGGGTATTATAGTTCTATAGAAGGTGAATTGGGCTACATTTATTACAGCCTTGGAAATTATACCAAAGCTAGGGAACTTCTTGAAAAAAGTCTTTCTCAATTAAAACAGGAATACACCAAAAATGCTCCACTAATTGCGCACGTTCTTGTTTATTTGGCAAATGCCTATTGGGATTTGGGAGAATTCGAAAAAGCAAAACAATCTCTTGAAGAAAGTATAGAGATTTATAAGACTCGTCCTTCAGATAGTTATCTTGGGCTTGCGCGAGCTTTAGGATATTTAGGAATCATTACCAATGAACTAGAGGATCATAAGAAAGCTATAGAACTCCTACTTCAGTGCCTTGAGCTTTACAAGCATCATCTTGCTGAAAATCATGTAGGGATTGCCCAAGCATTAGTTTATTTAGGAATTGTACATAGAGACCTAGGGAAATATGAGCGAGCTAAAAGTTACCTTGAAGAAAGCCTTCTAATTTACCAAGCAAAATTGCCTGAAAATTATGCAGCTAAAGCATGGGCTTTAGCAAATTTGGCAAACATTAATAAAGATCTAGGTAATTATGAAAGCGCTCGCCATTTATATGAAAAAAGCCTCAACATTTATGAGAAATATATTCCAGAACATCAAGTTGAAATTGCTCGAATCTGGGGTAGACTAGGAAACACTCACAGAGAACTAGGAAACTATGAAATAGCTAAAGATTTTATTGAAAAAGCAATAGCAGCTTATAAAAAACATCTCCCAGAACATCACTGTGCTTTTGCTTGGGCTTTCGCCCACCTAGGCAACGTACAGAGAAATTTAGGCAATCCAGAAAAAGCTAAAGAACTCCTTGAGAAGAGCTTCACAATTTATAAAAAACACCTTCCTGATAATTACGTTGAAGTTACACGGGCAAAAACGTACTTAGCTAACATTGAGAAGGATTTGGGAAATTATAAGGTAGCGAAAGATTTGCTTAATAAAGCCCTTCCTATTTATGAGAAAAATTATGGAAAAGAACATATAGAACCTGCGCGTATTTTACGTATCTTAGGAGAGGTTTATCTTCTAGAAGGCACTCTAGATTTAGCTGAAAACTACTTTCATAAGACACTCAAAATACTACAAAAGAACCCCCACCCTGACAGCTCCATAGTCTTAGAGGATCTAGCACAACTTTATCTCAAAAAAGCAAAGTTTGCTGAAGCCAATAATAACCTAGAAAAGAGCATAATCTATGAAAAGCAGGCTATTGTTTTTCTGCAAAAAGCCCTGGATGCCATTAAATTATACTTTTCAGAAAGCTCACCTCATTATAAAAGAATTCAAACTAACCTTAAGAACTTAAGCACGCCAGGAGGCTAATAAGTTAATCAACACCACAGTTCAAACTTGAATGATGCAATTGGCTAGAAAAATGAATCCTTGGCAAGTCTAAGCTAAGGTGTAAGTACTTTTTCGTAAGTATCTTAAAAAAAACAAGAGAAAATATCATTGCTAAAGATGTCCCTATAGCAGCCCCATAAGCACCCCACAGCGGTATAAGAGCAAAATTTAAAAGAATGTTTATTGTTGTTGAAAAAAATGCAAGCAAAGATTGCTTTCCAGGATAACCAGCAAGGAGGAGAATGTTATCAAATGGAAAATACACCGAATAAATACATACGCCTGCTAATAATATAAGAAAAAAATAGTAGCTTTCTAAAAATGGATTTAACTCAAGAAAAATTGCTAAAAGAGGATCAAAAGTAAAAGCTGCCATAATCAATATTAAAAAAGTGGAGCCAAACATGTAATAAGAGAATTTTTTGAAATATCTTTGTATTTCCGCGAAATTCCTCTCTTTTAAGAGTTTTGCAAGAAATGGGTTCATTTGATTTCTAATAACAACCAAAAACCCTAAAATTCCTTCAATAAGCATCGAAGAAAAACTATAAAGACCTACAGTGATGTCAGATGAGAAAATTCCCAATATTAAGATGTCTACCCTTGTATTCAACTCAATCAAAATTCCATTACAGATACCTCTAAGGCCAAAATTGAAATGCTTTTTCATCCATGTGGCGCTAAAACCTTTATGCAGTTGGGGGATTTTATAAAGAGTGGAAAATAATAAACCTATAAATAGAATTGCCTCAGAAAAAGTGAAGCTAAGCCCAAGTTCATAGACATTACTTTCGAGGTAAATGAGGGCACAAACAGAGAGAATCATCAAGATATACCTCATAGCTTGCCAAAACGCTAAGAGACGCATTTCTTGGAGAGCATTTAAGATAAAAAGCATAATTTTATTACAAGAAAAAAATATAAGAGCTACTGAAACGTAGCGAATTCCTTGAGAAACTTGAGAACTTGAAAGAACAATATTCATAACAAAGGAAGACAGATAGCATAAAATAGCAAAGAAGACTGAAATAGGAAACGAAAGAAAAAAAGATGACCATGCAATTCTACCAAGTGTTGCTGAGCTTCCTTGCCATCCAGCAACATGCTTAAGAGCAGACAAATGGATGCCACCCACAGCAAGCTGTGAAAGTATCACATAAAATGCATAAATTTGATTGAACACCCCCAATCCACGGGGACCATGCGTGTAGGAGATTATGATATTAATAAGAATTCCACTCAGCCCCCCCAACAAGAGAGCATTATAGTTTAATATAATATCTAAAAAAACTGATTTTTTTTTCACATTACTTATGATTCTAATATAGCCTTGGCAAGGAATTAAGAGCGGTCATAGTTTTATCAAAGTCTACATTTACAAGATTTAAATAACCCTGAATAGCTTCGTAGCGGGGCTTATTTTCAACTTGAACAAGTTTTATAGCTTGATCTCTGGTAATAATGCCCTCACGTATTTGATTGCTCCGGAAGGTATCATTTTCTGTAAAGCCCACTACGTGCTGATAAACGTAATTGTAAAAAGCAGCCGTTCCATCTCCGATACGCCAAGTCGTGGTTGTAGTAGGATCTGTCTCCCAATTATAATCTTTTATAAGGACATCATTTATCTTTTCTTCATCCCATCTGTAGTAGTCAAAAAGTTGAACGTAGGGGTGTTTCATAAAATATGAAACGAAGTAAGCAGACATTGTATCCCCTAAAGATGAATTAAGATAATTAGGTTCTTGAATAAAGTTCTTAAGGTAATAGGATAACATATTTATGTTCTGCCACAGAGAGTTTTGGTTATACATAACTCGACCAGCTTGGTTTACACCAGCAAATCCAGACTTAAATTCAGTCTTTTCAAGTGGGTTTACACAGAATATAATCAATTTGATATTATTTTTCTTAGCTATCTTATTTGCAAAATAAAAAAACTTTTTATCTCCGGCCATAAGCAAAGGAATCATCCCAAGCTCTGGTTTTTTTAACCATGCCTCTAAATTTTGTTTTATATTACGTCTTTTCTTTTCAATGTCGGCAGATATAAGAATGTGCTCAATTCCCAACGTTCCACAAATTCTTGCTTGATTTCGTCGGGCCAAGTCCGTAACAACACCCCAATCATAAGTCATTGCTAAGGGATTTAAATTAAATTCTTTCTTAAGTAAGTGCAGGCCATATGAACTATCTCTTCCACCACTGAAAGCAACAATACAATCAGGAGAACCATCTTTTTTTCTGAAATTGTTTAAAGTATGTTCAAGTTGATCAAGGGGATTACAAATATAGGGCCTATAATTCGAGCAATAACTACAAATTCCATTTTCATCAAAGGAGATAAAAGGCATCGTTTCAGGCAAAATACATTTTGTACATCTTTTCAGATTATCAGAAAAGTCGGGTGCATTTGTATGAGGCGGTATATTACTACTAGAATAAATCAGAGCTTTCGAAGATAAGTCTGATACCCCAGCAAAAGAACTCAGATTAAAAGAAAATATCTCTTTTTCAAAAGTTGAGAGATTTAAGTTGATTCCCGTTCCTGGTTTCAAATGGTTTAACGCAAAAGTCTTATTTTGCTGACTTGAAAAGTGACCTTTCTTAAGAAGGTTTTTTAGAAATATCTCCTCAGAAGCAAAAATTAATAGGCCCAAAGAAACGGATTCAAGATAATAGAGAGATCCTGTATTTGTTGCCAAGATAAAATTAGGAGAGGTTTTATGTAAAAGAGCAATTGATGCTGATCCTTCCATCAATTGAAATCCCGCTTGAGTTGCTTGGGAAATAGATTTTCCAGCTTTAAATTTATCATTTACGATTTTTAAAAAAATCTCCGTATCTACATCACTTTCTCTATTAAAATTAGAAAATTTTTTCCAAAGCGCTTCACAATTAACAATGATTCCGTTGTGAACACAGACAAAATCTTCCATAATTACGGGCTGATTATTTTGATCTTTTTTTTGAGTTCCATTAGTTACAAGCCTGGAATGTCCAATCAGAGTCAACGGCTGTTTTTTAGTATTATGAGATCTATTTTCTAAGTTTTTAAATAACTTTTGATATGGCTGTGATTTAATGAAATATTTTGCAGAACTTGGTGACTTTAACACTTCAGTAGAATTATTATATTTAAGCGCAACTCCTGTTGCCTCTTTTCCTCTAGATTCTGAGTATCTTAATAAATCTGAACTAATTTTTTTTATCTTACTAGAATTAAAATTAAACTCTGAACTTGCAAGCAACCCAAATATCCCACACATCTTTAATATTCCATAATTAATTTATTTAACTGCATATATTTTTTTAGTCTTTAAGACTTCCCTTTTGCCAAACACCTACAAAGAATAGCCTGGGGCAAAGTCCGAGTAAACGCATTGTTTTTTCAAGGTAAGTGAATGGCTTATAAAAGCCCTTCTTTACCCAGAGTGGCGTTTTAAGTATTAAAGATTGAGCAAAAAGCAAATAAGCGACCCCGCCTCCATAAGAAACAGATTTTTCTTTAAAGCCTAATTGAAGATAAGGTTTTAGTCTGGACACATAACAAATAGCCTCTTCAGTTTCTGAAAATCTCTTGTCCATTTTGTACCATTTCTTTCTAAAATAATTTAGCCACGTTGCCGCATTCGGTTCTACAAAACAAAAAAAGCCTTTTGGTTTTAGTATACGGTGTATCTCCTTTATCACCTCATCCAACAACGGAAGAACATGATGTAATCCACCACAAATATAAACAACATCAAAATAATTATCAGGAAAAGATGTCCTATTAATACTTTCTACATGACAATTTAATTTCCAAATATTCTCATATAATTTTGCATTCTCTTCTGAAATATCAAGACCTTCTACAGAAGCTCCTTTTTTTATCAAATATCCAGTTTCTGCGCCAAATGCGCACATGGCATCTAAAACTTTTTTCCCATTTAAAACAAAAGGAAAAGCCTCTTTTCTTATAAATTCCTCTCTATATTTTTGACTAAACAAGTCTCCATGAGTTAAATAATAATCTTTGGCCTGCTGATTATACTTCAACTTCTGAATAAATACAGAATTATTTCTCTCTTCAGAATCTATATCTAACATTTTTTACATACCTTACTTATAGGTTATTAGTAGTCTTGTAAACATTTCTACAGCCTCTTCAAAGCCCGTATTATTCAGCTGATCCTATTAACTTTTTATTATCTTCCATATCAAGCCACATAGCGAAAAACAACGAGAATAGCGCCATAACCATAGAAAAATATAAAATAATTAGGGTAGTAGAAGGAACAGTCCCTAATGTAAAATAGAGGTAGAGAAATCTGATAGATAATGGCACCGTTAAAAAAACACCATTTAAAATACTTAATACATAAAAAAAGAATAAGGGATGAAATTCCCGAATTGCATATTTATGAGTGATTCTTTTAAAAAACAATCTTATCAATAGTTTAGATATTGATGGGATATATTTTTTAAGTTTAATTTTACTTTTTTCATCACCGTAAACGGGTTCAACCTCAATATCTGTAACTTTAAAATTATTTAAATTAAGCATATTGAGAATATCAGCATTATATCCATATCCTTTTATCATTTCATTTATAGGAATTATAGAAAGTGCTTTTTTTGAAATCGCTGTATAGCCACATTGAGGATCGATAACACTCCAATATCCTGTAGAGAACTTTGTTAAAAGCGTTAAAAACGCATTCCCTATAAACCGATGCCGAGGCATTCTTTCAATGACTTCTTCCCGCAAAAGCCGATTTCCTTTCACATAATCACACCTGCTTTGCACAATAGGTTGAATAATATTTTGAAGATCATCCGGGTTCATTTGAGCGTCACCGGCCATTACAGCAATAATATCTAGCTCTTCTTCTCGTGCCTTAAGGTACCCCGTAATAAGGGATTGACCAAGACCCGCGTTCTTTTCATGATTAATCAATATTATCTTTTTATTTTTTTTTTGAAATCCCTCAATAACTTTCTGAGTTTTATCATGACTACCATCATTAACAACTATCATTTTATCAACAAATTCAGGCATCGTTGACAAAGTTTTTTTAATTAAAACTTCCTCATTATAGGCTGGAATAACAACACCAATTGTTTTTCCTTCAAGCATATTTTTTCATGCTTTCTAAATAACCTATAATCCACTCAAGTGTATTAGCGAGCCCTTCTTCAAATGAAGTTTGGAATTTGAATCCCAGATCAGCTATTTTTTGATGACTAACATTAAAATATTTAATGTCCCCCGGCTTCCAATCTTGAAATTCGATGGGAAGGGTCTCCTTACCAAAATATTTTAAAATTGCATCGGCTAGTTCTTTTATGGTTACTTTAACACCAGAAGCACAATTAAATGCTTCCCCTGAAACATCATCAGTTAAAGCCAGAAATTTATTTGCGTTAACAACATCTTTTACAAAAGTAAATGACCTTAACTGAGTCCCATCACCATAAATAGTGAGGGGTAGATTCTGGAAGGCACGACGCCCAAATATGGAAACAACGCCCCCAACATCACTATAATCTTGACGCGGCCCAAACACATGGTAATACCGAAGAATATTAACATTCATTCCATACAAATGATGAAAGGCCCTTACATATTTTTCTGCAGCAAGTTTACTTACCCCATAAAAAGAGTTTGGATTTAAAGGATGTTCTTCATCAGAAGGGTAATAACGTGTGTCTCCATAGACTGATCCCGTGGATGCATGCACAAATTTTTTTACTCCCGCTTCCCTTGCAGCCGTCAATACATTTAAAGTGCCTAAAGCGTTTATCTCTAAGTCACTAGCTGGATCTTTAAAGCAAATTGTATTTTTTGACACGGCTTGGTGAAAAACGATGTCAACCCCTTCTAAATAGGGTCTCAAGTTTTTATAATCTCTAACATCAGCTTTAATTTCTTTGAATTTTTGACCCCAATTTATCAAGTGGGCCAGATTTTCCTTTTTCCCAGCACTGTAGTTATCTATACTTATAACTTCCAAACCATCCCCTAGTAAATCTTCTACTATGTGGCTGCCAATAAAACCTGCCCCACCAGTTACAAGGGCCTTTTTAAATTTATTTCCCAGAGAGTACATCTTAACCCCAATTCTTAATAGGTTTTTAAGTTAGAAATATTTTCTTTTAAAAGCAAGCTTTTTCTATAAGCATTTTTTCATTGCCCCTTGGTAACATATCGTAATAGTCTTGAGAATAAAAACACGCTCTAAATTTTCATCTTTCACGCACTTAATTCTTTCGCTTTATTAAAACATAGTTCGGACAAAATCACATATATCTGTAACTGTAGGATAATATATTTTCTCTAATTCTATACTTGTAGGAGCTGGAGTTTCAGAAATTGTAAATCTTTTAGGTGGGCTCATAAGAAGCCCAGGTTCGATATTTTCTACAATTGACGCAATAATTTCTCCAGCAAGTCCGCAGTTCTTCCACCCACCATCTAAAACAATAACTTTTCTCGTTTTTCTTATAGATTTTAAGACAGGGGTTATGTCCAAGGGGTTAATAATTCTTAAATCCACAACTTCACAAGAAATTCCCTCTGTCTGCAACAATTTAGCAACTTCAACACCAAGAAAACAGCTGTAACTAGCAGCTACTATGGTTATATCTTCTCCCGCTCGTATAACTTTCGGCCCCTGTAAACTCAGGTCGATTTCTTGAATATCCTCAACGTATTCTTCTTGTTCATAAAGCCATCGATCATCAATATAAAGAACAGGATCATTGCATAAAATAGAGGCAATTAATAAATCGCGCGCATCTTTAGGGGAATAGGGCATAACTACCCTAAGACCAGGAATATGAGCAAACCACGAATGAAGGGCTTGAGAATGTTGTGCCCCTTGCTCTCCCCCTCTATTAATTATGCTTCGAATCGTCACACAGGGATGAGCTTGCCCAGCAAACATATAGGACCATTTCGCGGCCTGATTCACAATAGAGTCCATAGCCAAAATCATAAAATCCATCCGAGGATGCACAATAATTGGCTTATGACCAAAGAGAGAAGCTCCAACACCAACCCCTGTACAAACACCTTCTGAGACAGGAGAATCTATAACACGCTCTTTTCCAAATTTCTTATCAAGGCCTTGCATACTATTGCCCACATACCATGGACTCCACACGCCCTGACCTAAAATGAAACTTTCTGGATAGTGTGAAAGAACGTATTCAAATGCTTCCAAAATTCCTTGGCTGTAAGATATTGTTTTGGTCATTAAATTACCTTTTCATCGTAGGTATGCTCACATAAAGTATCTGCTTTTGGCCAAGGAGCTCTTCGCGCTTTCTCAATGGCTGTTTTGATTAAATCTTGGGTCGCCTTTTCAAAGTCCTGGAGCTTTGATTTTGTATAGTTCCCCTTTTCTTCTAAGGCTCTATACAATCTTGAAATAGGATCTCGTTTTTTCCAACTTTCTAATTCAGATTGACTCCGCCGAACCCCCACATCTATATCTGAGTTACCTCCCACATGTCCTAACCATCTATAGGTAATGGCCTCTAAAAAGCCAGGACCATGTCCAGCACGAGCTCTTTCTATTAATTCAGCTGCAGCCTTATCTACGGCAACAACATCATTTCCATCCACAACTCGGGACTCCATTTCGTGAGCCACGGCAAAACGAGCTGTTGAATCAGAAGGTTGACGTAAACAAATATCTAAATGGCTAGAAAATAAGTTGTTTTCAACCACAAAAAGCATTGGTAGCTTCATAATAGAGGCAAAGTTAAGAGACTCGTGCACTATACCTTCTTCACAAGCCCCATCACCAAAGAAAGCAACGCCTACAGCGTTAGACCCTGAAAGTTTGGCAGAAAGAGCTGCTCCTACAGCAACGGGAATCGTTCCAGCCACAATGGGAACCGAGCCATGAAATCCTACCTCTCCAGCATAAATGTGCATGGAGCCCCCTCGTCCTTTAGAACACCCGGTTTCTTTCCCAAAAACCTCTGCAAAGAGAGATTCCATATCCCCTCCCATAGCAAGAAAGTGACTATGAGAACGATGATTACCAAAGGCACGGTCAGAAGAATTTAAATGTTGAGCAATTCCAACAGCTATAGCTTCTTGTCCCACAGAAAGGTGGCAAGGACATTTAACCTCCCCATCACGAACTAATTCAGCAATGCTTTCCTCAACAGCACGAATGAAAATCATTTTTTCTAGTTGAGCACAAAGCTTAGTTACATCCTGAACATTAATGGATAAATTATGTCTAAACATTTCAGGGTCAGAAAGATCACCAAGCTGTTTACTCTTTGGCTTCTCTAAAATCCTTATTGCTTCCATACTATTCTCTCTATCTCTGGTAATTTCAACGCTATTTAACGCTCAGTCACAATTTGCATAGCTCCTGGTGGTGGCGTAGGCACTAACTTGTCCTGTCTCATAGAAATTTTTATTATCTCTTTCGAAACATTAAGACTCTCTAAAATTTTATTTAGCTGTTGTAAAGCAAGCTTTCTTGAAAAGAAAGAAACAATGGTTAACAGTATAATTTTAACATCAAGTATAAAACTCATTTTTTCAATGTAAATTAAACCTAATCTACTTTTCCACGGTCGCACTAATTGATTGTAGGAAAGATTTACATCCGAAGAATTAGAAACGATCGTTCCTAAATCAGAAAAAACGATTGATGCAAAGTCTGTAATTCCAGGTCGCACCAGAAGAAGTTTTTTTTCTATTTGGGTATATAATTCTGTTTCTGTGCTAACGTTTGGACGAGGACCTACAAAGCTCATATCACCTTTAAAGACATTCCACAGTTGAAGTAATTCATCTATTTTATACTTTCTAATAATATGGCCAATCTTCGTGACTCTTTCATCCTTGAGAGAAACAGTATCAATTCCTGCCTTATCTGCATCTACAACCATAGAACGCAATTTCAGCATACGAAAAGTCTTCTCATTTTTTCCTATGCGTTGCGCTCTGTAAATAGGAGAATAACCATCTTGAATAAAAACAAGAATCATAAAAACCAATAGAATAGGACTAAAAACAACTAAACCAACAAAAGAAAATGTAATGTCAAATATTCTTTTGGCAACAATCATTGTAAACCCCTGTAGAGATAAAGATAGGGGTAACATAGAGCCGCAGAAAAAGTCAAGTTCCTTCTGTTTAATTCTCTCATTAAAAACTTGAATGATTAAGCGCGAAAAATTAAAAACTCTTTCTCTGAATTTGAAAGGTTTATATTTATTGCATTTGTATTTTGAACAACATGCTGAGGAGTTCTCATTCCAGAAATAATAGAGTGAATATTTGAGTTATTCAGTATCCACGCTATAGCCAACTGGGCAACGGTAATATTTTTAGATTCGGCAACTAACTTCATTTTCTCGATAAAAGAATAATATAAACTAAGCTGTTCCTCTGATTCCCATTCTATGGCTGTTTTTCTTCTATCTTGCTCAGAGAGATTCTCAGGTTTGTGGTTTCCAGATAATAAGCCCAGGTGAAGAGGACTATAAGCTAAAACGCGAATATTATTTAGTTGGCAATAAGGAATGAGCTCTTTTTCATGTTCCGTTCTAATAATATTATAGGGTATTTGGAGAGAATAGACAGGATGTATCTTGTGTATACGTTTCAATAGCTTAATATCAAAGTTGCAAACACCAATTTCTCTTACTTTCCCTTGCTTTACCAATTCCTTCATCGCTCCCCACGTTTCCTCTATTGGGGTAGAGGGATCGGGCCAATGACATTGATAAAGATCAATTGTTGAAACATTAAGACGATGTAGGCTTTCTTCAATATCTTGAAAAATAAATTCGGGCGTAAGATTTTTTTTTCCTTTTCCATCTTCGCCAAGGTATAATCCACACTTTGTGGCTATAAAGGCTTCACCCCTTTTGTGTTTTAAAGCTTTTCCAATAATAGACTCGGAATGCCCAAGCCCATATATAGGTGATGTATCGATCCAATTGATCCCCTCTTCTAAGGCCTTATGGATTGATTTTATCGAAGTAAGGTCATCAGTTTTCCCCCAAACACCACTAATGGATAAGCCACCAAACCCTATTCTGCTTAGTTTTACCATTTTTCTCCATCCAAACAGTAATTAATACTTTCAACTAAGGTTGAATTAAGTTCATAAAAAAATTCATAATTAAAGCATTATAAAAGTCAAACAAACTTTACTCATATGATGTTACACACTCTCTATTAACATCGATACGTGATGAGAAAACGCCTAAGCTTTTATAAAAATCAATAAGCTTTTTTTCTTCACTTTCCCAATTATAGATTTCTTTAACAGCCTTCAGTCCATTTTGTCCCATAGAGTGGCATTTTTCTTGATCCGAAATTAAAGCTTGGATAGCACTTCTTATTTTTTCAGGATTCAATGGATCCACAAAAGAAATACTTTCAAGACCTCCCAATAATTTTTTCCAATAGGGGATGCTGGAGGCTACAATAGGACGACTTGCCGCCATATACTCAAAAAGTTTGTTAGGTAGACAGTTTAAGTGATTTGCAATGGGGTGGAAAAGACAAATTCCGATTTGAGCTTTTCTAAGAATGGAAAAAGCTTTATTTCGATTAACTTGACCAAAATAAGTGACGTTTTTCCACCCCTCTTCTTTTTTCAAACTTTCTAAAAGACTTCTTGGAGCTATTGTTCCTGCCAAATACAATTTTATATCTGTTCCCTCTACAGCTTTTATTAGCTCAACAATACCTCTTGCCTTGGTTATTGCTCCTATGTAGCAAATAATTTTTTCTTTTTTATCTTTACTTTTTCCATCTAATTTTAAACCAGCAAACTCAATCATAAGAGGGTAGTTATTTATATCGATAGTGTTTTTATTCATTTTTAAAAATTTATTTTTTACATAGGGCGTCGCGGTAACGATACCGTCAAAAAATAAGCAGCCAAATTTTTCAATCGCTTTAACAATCGTAGAAACAAAGTATCTCAAGTGGGGTAGAATCCAATGTTTATCCATAATTTGAGAAGGAACATCTTCATGCACATCATAAATAACTTTTTTACCAAATAATTTAAGCATTATACCTACAGGCATCAGTTCAGGATCATGAAAATGATAAAGATTAGAACGTAGTTTAAGAGCATAAATAAAAGCCAAAATTGGCTTGATAAGAATTCGTTTAATCCTCCTTTCAAAAAAAGGAAGAGGAATGATATGGATACCATCAATTGTTTCTTCCTTGTTATGAGAAATAATTAAATTCACTTTAAAGCCATGATTGATTAAGGACCTACATTCCTTGTGAAATATCCTTACGTCAAAAGCCGGATGAACTGTCGAGATATGTGTTATAGATACAAGCATCATACTCCTCTAGGATAAAAATCCCACATAATAATATTTGCCCTTTTTATAGAACTTAACTAAATTATAACTTACTATACTCATTAGAGCGAGAGCGAGGCAAGAGCGTCCGATTGAATATACATATTTTGCTATATTTACATCTAATGTTTTAAGATTAGATTCTCTCGATTTTACTATTATATCTATACTTTCTCCTGAAAAAAAATTAAATAACGCAGTAGAAGACAAAGGAACATAAAAAGAGTATATTACAAAACACATCATAGTTAGTGTCAGCAAAAAGACAGAAAAGGAAATACTAGGATCACTCTCATCTTTTTTATTTAAATTTGTCCATATTTTCTTTGAACTATCTTTATAGATAAAAATTGAAAACAATCCAATAAAAACAAAACCATATAGATAAAATAAGAAAAGGAAAGGATTGGGCAAAGTTTTCTCTACCTCAAAATAATAGTATGCAAAAGGCAATTGAAAAAAAATATAGTTATAAAAAAGAATAATAAAAGATGGTTTTATTGCTATATATTTTTTAAACTTTAATATTCTTAAAAAGAAGAATGAACTGGTTAAAAGTAGAGTTATGTTGATAATAGTAAATAAATCTAATGAGAATTCAGTACAGTTACGCGTCAACATTTTTTTACCTTAAATTATAGCACAAAGTTTCAAACCTTTTCACACTTGATTTCCAAGCCAAAAATTACTAGCTATAAGCTTAGGTTCTTGACATAAACTTAATCTCAGTTAATTAGCGTTGAGTAGCTTAATTAGTATGCGCAAAAATGTCTATAGCAATTGTATAGGTTCATATGAAATGAGACTCACAGAGCCTCGAGATAAGATGATTGAATATAGCCTAAGGGAGTCAATATATTCAAGTTCGAGTGAGGTCTGTAAGAGTTGTACTTAAGAACAGCTTTCTGGACAGTAATTCCCGGAGGTTTGATTTAATGAAGTAAAGCAAGGGGTATGCAATAAATTTTTCGTAAAGTATGGGTATGACTTCTACTTTGTGGTAATTTGACTTCATTAAATGGAGGTCCCATGAAACAGACCCGGCCTGCTTTTACTCATGATGCTCTTTTGCAAACAGTCAAACACGCCATTGAAGATAGCTTGAAAGCTGCAGGCATAAAAGATAATCCCTATGCTTCTTTTTCCAATATTGATTGTATAATGGCAGGCCTTGCCGTCTTTACTTTTAAGTTTCCTTCTCTATTAAAGTTTGATGAGGCTCGTCAAAATCATATCTGGGCAAGGAATAATCTCACTCAATTATTTCAAATTAAAGGAACCCCTTGCGATACCCAGATTCGAGCACGCTTGGATAAAATTCCTCCACAGTTATACGTCCGGCTTATCGAAAGATTTTTACTCTTTTACAGAGAGGAAAAGTATTAGAACACTTCCTGTTCTTAGAAAAATGCCACTTGATACGTGTCGATGGGACAGGTTTCTTTTCCTCTTCTCAGGTTCATTGCAAAAATTGTTGTGTCAAAGAAAATAAAGACAGAAGCAAGACTTATTATCATCAAATTCTAGGAGACACTCTCGTGCATCCGGATCAAAAGGTCGTTTTCCCGATGGCTCCTGAACCCATTCTAAGGCACGATGGGGCCAAAAAAAATGACTGCAAACGGAACGCTGGATCGCAGATTTTCAAAGGGAACACTCTCATCTTCCTGTCATTATCGTAGAAGATTGTTTAACTTCCAATGCTCCTCATATAGAGGAACTCAACTTACATAACATGCGATATATTTTGGAATGCAGTGAGGGAGACCACGCTTATCTCGCGGATTGGATGAACGCAATAGAGGGAGAAGAGACTCTTTCTTTCAAAGAAACCATCTTAGGCGTGACTCATGAGTACGAATACTTCAAAAAAGTTCCCTTAAACACTTCTAAAAACGCCCCTCTTGTTACGGTTATTCGATACAAAGAAACAAAGAAAAAAACAAAAAAAGGAGAAGAAAAAACGACAAAATGGATGTGGGTCACTGATTTGGCGGTTACCTCTCAAAATATTCGAGAAATTGTTAAAGGCGCCAGAGCAAGACACCACATTGAAAATCAGACGTTTAATACGCTTAAAAATCAAGGCTATGAATTTGAACATAATTTCGGACACGGAAACCAGTATTTAAATCATGTTTTTTCAATATTAATGATGTTAGCTTTTCTGATAGATCAATGTTTACAACGCTTAAACAAAAAATTCCAAGACGCTCTCCAGCATTGTTTTGGGAAGAAATTCTTGTGGGAAAGGATGCTTCACAGTCTCTATGTCTATGAATATATTCCTAATTTTGAAACATTATATGAGACGATCGTAAGGCTACCATCAGTTATTTTATCCTCCGTTATTTGAAACAACAAAATTCCTCATAGCCTACTGATTTGAAATTATAACTTTTTTTCCTCATTCGCCAGACAGGATAGGGGAGCTTTTGTTGCAAAAAATGAGTGTTGAGACTTAGCGATCACCGGAAGCTGCTGATTTCTGGAGCTCAAAGTTGACAGCTCTGGCTGAGTCAGCCATCATATCTCTTCTGGCATAAAACTCTTCTCTGAAGGTATGATTTCCCCTTTCAACACCACCATATCAGCATATTTAAATTTTGTTTTAACCCGAATTCTCTATTTATCTTCTTTTCGTAATACGTAAACTAATTAATGGCTGGAGTAATATCTGACATTCTTTTTTTATTTCCAAAGCTTAAATGATACTCATACACAAGGTCATAAACATAATAAAAAGACTGACTAACTACTAAAAAAACAAGATATTCAAGTATACCTAATTTTAATTCATAGAAAAGAAATGAACCAAAAATAATTGTAGATGCTCTAGATACTGTCCAAAAGAATATATATCTCTTTGCGCCTGCTATTTGGGCCCCCTTGTCAAGGGGAGTTGTAAGAAATCCGAAAAAAGAGCTTATAAGTAATATATAGAAGTAGGGTTCAATACCATCAACAAATCTTCCTACAACTATATTAAGAATAATGTGACCTCCAAAGAATAAGAGTGAAAATATAACCCCTGCAAATAAACTTATTATTAAAAAATAAAGAGAAAAGCAGCTACTAAATTTTCCATATCGATGATTTTCACGAATAGCCTCTTGACGATAAATTGATCCAATATTTTCAGCAATCATTGCAGGGGCGGTTAAAATTAATCGACAAATAGAATAATATCCAAGCTCTTCTTTTGATCCTACTATAGAGATAAAAAAAGAAGGAATTTTAGCAGCAGAAATTTCAATAATTTGTGAAGAAAATAATACTTGAGTAAGTACTCTGTGTTTTCTATAAATTTGCATAATTATATCAAATGAATAATCCTTAAATGAAAAATTTTTGCACATCTTGGCCAATGAAATTGCTGCAATCATTTCTCCAAATAAATTTCCTAATATTAACCCATACTGTGAAAATCCGAATCCAGCAAATATAAAACAAAAAGAAAATATGAAAAGGACTTTAATATTACGAAAGTATGTAACATTAGAGTAACGTTCTTGCCTAAATTGATAATACTTAAATGATTCAGAAAAAGCGGAAGTGAATATATAAAATGGGAGAAGCATATAAATATCTTCCGTTTTAAATATTTTAAAAGAAAAAAAACAAAAAATGGATGTTAGGAAGAAGAATATTATATTTGAGAGAATGCAAAGCATTAAAACGTTATTTGCTTCTTTATGTTCATGTACAAGACCAATGATAGACTCTAAACGAAAATTTGCGAGTACTGTAAGAAAACTACCGATGGCTAAGAAAACTTCTAATCGGCCAAATGCACTAGGCTCATATAAGCGCGTCAAGAATAGAAGCGCAAAGAAAGCCATGACTTGGCTTATCGCAGAACCAAGAAAAAGTACAGATGCATTTTTTAAAAAATTAGCAGGAATGATATTATATAGTATATTTGCTACATTCATTTCAAGTACACCTAATATATTAATACAGAAGAAAACATGCTCACAAAATAGTTTACTTTTTTTGACAGGAATGAAGACCTTATTTCAAAAAAATCTAAAAAATGCTCTCATATTTTTCAGCACATCGGAGAGATAATGCAAAGAAACATTAAGAAAAATCTCTTTTTTTTGTAGTTTTATAAGATAAAATGCACCAATTACGTTACAAAAAACTGAGAGGAGAAAGATAAAAAAAAATTAAAAAGAATTTGATTTTTTCTTAAGAAACCACTCCCAGAACCTCATCACCTTACCCCAAAAACGCCTCAATTTCTTTTGTAATTTTAAGGGCAGCATCTCCCTGACCATAGTCTATTATTTCAGAGCGGTCGTGATAATTATCTACACTCCAAAGCCTATTCCACCCTGCCTCTATGGTTTCAACCCATTCTGTTTCAGAACGAAGCGTGATACAAGGAACATGATGAAAATAAGCTTCTTTTTGTAATCCTCCAGAATCTGTTAAAACATACTTGGCATTGGTTAATAAAAATTGTGTTTCAAAGTAGCTTAAAGGATCTATTAATACAATAGACTCAGGAAACTGTGGAAATTCATCAATTAATTTTTGCGTTCTAGGGTGGACGGGAAAGATGATTTTTAAGCCATTTTCAATAGAAAAATTTTCAGCATAGGCCACTATTTTTTGAAACTCATCTAATAACTGAGTTGACTCAGCACGATGAACCGTCATCACAGCATATTTATCCGGTAAAAAATCAAATCTTTGCTCTAAAGCTAGATCACCTTTTGTTTTTTCTATAGCATATAAGGTAGCGTCATTCATCACATCGCCAACAAGGTGGACTCCCTTGGATATACCTTCCTTTAAGAGGTTGCCCACAGCCGTCTGCGTTGGACAAAATAATAAAGCACTCACATGATCCGTTAAAACACGATTGATTTCTTCTGGCATTTGCCGATTATAAGACCTCAAACCCGCCTCGACATGAATTATAGGTATATGAAGTTTAGAGGCGGCTAAAGCTCCCGCCAGCGTTGAATTCGTATCTCCATAAACAAGTACCGCATCCGGCTTTTCTTTGATAAAGACTTCTTCAACCGCCTCTAACATAAGCCCTGTCATTTGTCCATGTAAGCCCCCATGAATATTTAGAGAGTAAGATGGTTTAGGAATCTTGAGTTCATCAAAAAAAATATCAGACATGATTGTATCATGATGTTGACCCGTATGAATAAGAATTTCTTCAATTTGGGGATGATCCTTAAAGAGCCTCGATAGACAGGCTGCCTTAATAAACTGGGGTCGCGCTCCTACAACTGTAGTCATTCGTTTTTTCATAAAATCAACCCCTTAAATTCAACTAGCATTAGCTTTGATCAAGCAATTTTAAGATATCTGATATCGGTTTCAAGCTCTTCTAAGGCCCCTTCAGATGATATCTGATATCGCCGTCCTTCGCGAGGGCAAACTAAATCATCTCCAAGTTTTTCACCCGCATGACTAACCCAGCCAATTTGCTTAGCTGGATTCCCCACCATCACAGCATGAGGTTTTACATCCTTTGTTACAACCGCTCCTGCACCAATTAAGCTATACGCCCCTAGGCGATTTCCACAAATAATCGTGGCATTCGCGCCAATAGTGACACCACGTTCAACATGGGTTGGCCGAAATTCGTCTTTGCGTTCAATTTCTGCTCGAGGATTGTGGACATTAGTAAAGACACATGAGGGACCACAAAAAACCCCATCTTCCAAAACAACTCCTTTATAAAGGCTCACATTGTTTTGAATCTTACAACAGTTGCCAATAATAACATCTGGTCCTATCATAACATTTTGTCCAACGATGCAATCTTTCCCAATTCGAGTCCCCTTAATGATATGGGAAAAATGCCAAATTTTTGTCCCTTTACCAATGTCACAACCACTATCAACCTGCGCTGTATCGTGAGTAAAATAACTTGAGATTGTAGGCGTCAAGGAAACGCTTATCAGTGAGTGCAGTGATTGTTGCGCCGCATCCAAAACTTGCAATACTTGCATACCTTCAATACCATCTGTCTTTGGGGTTTCATTTTTTTCAATACAGTCAAGGAAATGCTGGCATTCTAGTTTTAGAGGTTCTGAAACTTCTAAAGTAACATTAACAACGTCTGCCTTTGAAGCTTGCGGCAACCCATTAACCCAAGTCACCTGGTGGGGGTAAAGCTTTAGCTTTTCACCCCACGGCAGTCCATCATCAAAGACTGCCATACCACGATCTCCTACTACAACAAGCTTTTGTTCCTTAAAAGGATGGAGCCAAGACACAAAAATATGCGCCTGAATGCCATTTTTAAATGTTAAGTGAGTTGTCGTGACATCATGAATACGCGGATTCAAATGACAAGCCCCCGTTGCATACACACTCTCAGGAAGCTCTCGCGCAAGCCCCAAAATCATTGAAATATCATGAGGAGCAAAGCTCCACAAAATATTTTCTTCATTACGAAATTTTCCCAGGTTTAAACGATTAGAATAAATGTACTGAAGACGACCAAGAGTTCCTTTTGATATAAGATTTTTTAACTCTATAAAGGCTGAGTGATATTGCAATATGTGCCCTACCATCAACTTACGATTCTCTTTTACGGCAAGCTCGCAGAGTTTCTTTGCTTCTTCTACCTTTAGAGAAATAGGCTTTTCTACATAAACATGCTTTCCTGATTTGAGGGCCTTTTTGGCAAGGTCATAATGTTGAGCGGCAGGAGCAGCAATAACAACGCCATTCACATCACTTTGAAAGACTTCTTCTAAGCTAAGCGCGGGAACGCCATAGGTTTGAGAAGAAGCTTCAGCTAATTCTGAATTGGCATCACAAATAGAAATAAGAGCCCCAAGTTCAGCAAAATTTCGAACAAGATTTTTTCCCCAATAGCCGCAACCGATGACAGAAACTCTAACGTTACTCATAGTTTTCTCCTTTCTTTTTTGAAATATATAACATGAAAGCTGTGAACATTTTAACTTAATTCATCATAGCTGCCGCAGTCCGGGTGAAACCACCCGCGACCACAAAATTCTAAGTTCTTCTTTAACTTATGCAGCTTCTACCACATAAACAGGCAAAAAAACCTTTGTCTCTCGTCCTAAAAACGTTAACAGCAACTGAACACGTTGATTTGCATCCATTGTCTCAAAAGTTGCGAGGTAATCCTTAAAAACACCTTTTAAGATTCGAACTTTATCTCCCTTGACAAGGGCAATAAGACTGTTTACAGAAACCAAGCCGTCGCTAGCCTCTTTCTCTTTCAAAACCGTAATCATTTGTTCTGGAACTTCTGCAGGAAGCCCGTCATTTTGTAATAAATAAGAAATACCTCGCGTGTTATTAATACAGCGCCAATGTGCGGTTTCTAGTTCCATGGAAACAAATAAATAACGCGGAAACAAGGGAGTTAAAACTTCTTCTACCTTACGGGCGTGCCGACGCATCTTCTTAAAGCGCGGTAAATACACATCAAAACCTTGCTCACGTAAATGCTTTTCTGCAAGCTGTTCTTTCATAGGATGGGTATGGGCCACAAACCAACTTTTCATGAGACATCTCTTGAAATATGAAAGAGTTTTAAAATCAATACCTGATGTGGTTTAATTTTAACCTCTTCACATTGTTTGCGAGTATCACGAAAAAAAGTTAAGAACCGGGTTAAATATTGACCCACCATCCAACTTTTTTCCTTAAACCCTTCAGGTGTCAAAAAATAGGTGATGCGCCTTGAAGAAACTTGGGAGGTGCGAAGCCATACTTTTATTACACAGCTCTTGAAATATTGATTTATTAACCCGAGAGCAACTCCAAGTTCTGAAGCTAGCCCTCTTTGTGTAAGGGACGGATTTTTTTCAATCTCAGTTAAGAGATGCCCCATCACTTTTTGTTCCATTTGCTTCCGTGTATTTTGAAAAGCTGCCATTCAGAATGTAAGTCTCTAAGAAGTTAACAAATAATGGATCTGTGTTCATGACCAGAACTTAATAGAGCGCCTTGAAAGAGTCAAGCCTTCTTTCCGCCTCTGTATGAGTTCAGTACATATGAGACTCAAGAGGCCATAGGATAGGATTCATGAATATACTGCAAAGGAGTGAGTCC
>JAIEQB010000082.1 GCA_019748065.1 Alphaproteobacteria bacterium
GGACTCACTCCTTTGCAGTATATTCATGAATCCTATCCTATGGCCTCTTGAGTCTCATATGTACTGAACTCATACAGGTATGAATAAAGTCATTGCCCAATGATAAACTTTCTGGCATCTTTCCTTTCGTAAATTACAGTGCATAACCAGTAAAGGGATACACATGTCGACAATCTATTATTATATTTTAGGCTCTGCTCTTCTCGCACTTTTGTATGGAGCCTATGCCGCTCGTAAAGTTTTTGCCTGTTCTACAGGAACGCCGCGCATGCAAGAAATTGCGGCTGCCATTCAAGAAGGGGCGAATGCCTATCTCAATCGCCAATATAGGGCCATTGGACTCGTAGGTGTATTTGTTGCCGTATTTCTATGGTGGGTTTTAGGAAAGCATTCGGCCATTGGTTTTGTCATGGGAGCGTTTTTGTCCGGGCTCGCAGGGTATATTGGGATGAATGTTTCGGTGCGGGCTAATGTGCGTACCACGGAAGCTGCCCGTACAGGTCTTGTTCCTGCCCTTGATATTGCTTTTAAATCAGGGGCTATCACAGGGATGCTTGTGGTGGGACTAGGACTTTTAGGGGTTACCCTTTATTATATGTATCTCCGTCATGAGGGTGAGTCCACACGTCACATTATGGAGGCCCTTCTTTCTTTGAGTTTTGGAGCCTCTCTTATTTCCATCTTTGCGCGTCTTGGAGGCGGTATTTTTACAAAAGGTGCTGACGTTGGGGCCGACCTTGTTGGAAAAATTGAAGCGGGAATTCCTGAAGATGACCCTCGAAATGCGGCTGTGATTGCCGATAACGTTGGTGACAACGTTGGAGATTGTGCGGGTATGGCTGCCGATCTTTTTGAAACCTATGTGGTGACAATTGTTGCTACCATGCAGTTGGCCGCTCTTTTCTTTTCTGGTATAGCGCAGGAACTTCTGATGGTCTATCCATTGGCCATTGGGGGTGTATGTATTATCGGATCTGTTGTCGGGACATTTTTTGTCCGCTTGGGATCAAAGCAAAACATCATGGGAGCCCTTTATAAGGGCCTAGTTATGGCAAGTGTCATTTCAGCTGGCCTTATCGTTTGGGTGACCATGAGCTTAATCGGGCTTGATATTCCTCTTATGGCCAATGGACATATCTTTACAGGCATGAACGTTCTCTACAGTGCCCTTACCGGCCTTGTGGTTACGGGGCTTTTGGTGTGGATTACCGAGTACTACACATCGACAAGTTACCGTCCTGTTAAGAGTGTGGCCCAAGCTTCTGTGACGGGCCATGCTACCAACATTATTCAAGGACTTGCGATTTCTATGGAAGCGACAGCCCTTCCCGTTTTGGTGATTTGTGGAGGTATTTTAGTTTCCTATACGAATGCAGGCCTTTTTGGTATTGGAATTGCAGCGACAACCATGTTGGCGCTTGCCGGTATGATTATTGCTCTTGATGCTTATGGCCCAGTGACAGATAACGCAGGGGGTATTGCGGAAATGGCTGATCTACCTGCTTCTGTGCGGAAAATTACGGATGCCTTGGATGCCGTTGGGAATACAACAAAAGCTGTCACAAAGGGATACGCTATTGGGTCTGCAGGATTGGCAGCCCTTGTTCTTTTTGCAGCCTACACGGCAGATCTCACTAATTTCTTCCCGAACCTCAACATTCATTTTGAACTTCAAAATCCTTATGTTGTTGTGGGCCTCTTTATTGGGGGGCTTCTTCCTTATTTGTTTGCAGCTCTCGGCATGATGGCCGTTGGCCGTGCGGGCGCTGAGGTTGTTATTGAAGTTCGTCGCCAATTCCGTGAAATTAAAGGTATTATGACAGGGAAGGCTAAACCTGAATATGGGCGTGCTGTGGATATTCTTACCAAGGCAGCCATTCGAGAGATGATTTTACCCTCATTGTTGCCCGTTTTAGCGCCTCCTGTGGTGTATTTTGTCATTCTATGGACGTCTGGACAAGCAGAAGCTTTCACGACTTTAGGGGCTATGCTATTGGGAACCATCATTACCGGCCTTTTTGTCGCAATTTCTATGACTTCTGGTGGGGGAGCTTGGGACAATGCGAAGAAATACATTGAAGATGGTCTTCATGGCGGTAAGGGATCGGATGCTCATAAGGCTGCTGTTACTGGTGATACGGTTGGAGATCCTTATAAGGACACAGCAGGTCCCGCAGTAAACCCAATGATTAAAATTATTAACATCGTAGCTCTCTTGCTTCTTGCTATGTTAGCGCGATAAAGTACCTCTAACAAAATGCATTGATGCCCCGCGGGCCCCTCGCGGGGTCCATCGTTTATATGGATTGCCACACCTTGCTTCGCAAAGTGACGATCAAAAAAATCTCTTATCCCAAACTCAGATTTTATAAAATTCACCCAACCCATTCAAAATCTTATGGAAAGGTCTTTTTTCTTAGCCTTGATGCTTTACGGTTTCTTAATATTTTTATTAGAGACTTTTATTGAAGAAAATAAAAAAAGGAGGACTGAGAATGCTTAAAATACTTCATAAAAAAAGCATCCTTAAGTTTTTTTTATTCGGATTATTATTATTTTCTTTATGCTTAGCCCACTTTGTTTTGAGAGAAACAAAAACTATAATACTTGTAGCAGCTCCGGCTTGGGAAAATATTTTCTTCTTTCTGAATTCTATATCCTTCTTTGTAAAGCTTTTTTTCCTTGGCCTCTTCTTTCTTTTTTATCGAAGAAACAACTTGCCTCAAATCCTGTTTGTGAGCAGTATTAGCTTTTTCATACTTTTTATACTCTTTCATTTCTGGGGATTCCAAAATGTTCATCACCTCCATCCAAACCCTGATTTTATTCAAGAATTATTAAAAGCTCATACGGAAATCGCATCGCTTATTTCAGCTTATGGGGTCTGGAGCTTTTCTTGTTATTATCTCTTAGCAGAGATGTGTGGAACCTTCACAATCACTTTTCTTTTTTGGGCATTTGCGAATCAAACATTTACCCTTAAGGAATCCGAGTTAAGTTATCCTTTTTTGCTTTTTATTTTTCCAAGTCTTGGAGCTCTTTTGATGAATGAACTTTTCCCCATTATAACAAGTCCTGATTCCACCCTTGAAAATACAATGCAGTCTTATGGTTATATTTTAGTGGGAGGGCTCATCTTTTTTATTTTAGGCATGTGGCTCATTAAAAAAAACAAGTTTATGGACCTTCCCAGTTTAACTGAGGAAACTGCTCAAATACCAAAAATCAGCACACCTTTTAAGTGCACTTACTTCTTCCTTATTTTTGTCATCATTACGTCTCTTGGGTTCTGTGAAAAACTCACAAACTTTCTTTTTAGGGCTCATCTTAAAAATTACGTTTCAACCCCTTTAGAGTACGCTCAATATATGGCGAAGTACTCCAACTCTGCGTTATATTTTTCAAGCTTAATATTTCTGCTCACATTTTGGTTGGTGTGGAAATATGGATGGCTAAAAAGTGCGCTCATCTTTCCTATATACTTATTTATCACGACATGCCTATTGCTGATTTACATACACTTTCCAAGTGTTAGTCATTCACTTAATAAACTATTCATCAGTGAATTTGCGGTTGTTTTTTGGTTTTTTACTATTCAATCTCTTATGTTTTCTGGACTCAAAACTCTCTTCTTAATCACGAAAGAAATTGCCTATATTCCCCTCGCTGCAACCACAAAAGCACGGGGTAAAGGCATAACTGACTTTCTTTTTGTCGGAACTGGGGTATGGTTAGGAACATCTTCTGTTTCTCTTTTTAATCTTGCTCCAATGGATCAAAATATAGAGAGTCTTCTCTTCATACTTACTGGAACAACAATTGCGTGGATACTTTCTGTTGTTTTTCTGGGAAAAATGTTCAGCAAAATAACTCAAAATGGATCCCGCGGAGGAGCCGCGGGACGTCATTAATTTAGGCGAATGAACTGGTTTTCCGGAGATATCATGCGCCTTATTAGGCACATGATATGACCATCCCCATCGGATTAATCAAGAAGCTTTTGCCACCATCCTTTGCGTGTGGAAGCCTTTTTAGGAGGTGTGGAAGTCTGATATTCCTTTTCTGCGGAATTTGTGGCACGTACTTCCACGCTATCATTGTTTTTCTTTGGTAAATCCACCTTAATAGGAGCAGGCGCAGTTTCCTTTTCAAGAGAGGAAGAACTTGCAGCAGGCGTTATTTCTGCAGGGAGTTGTCCTTGTTTTGACCTATGACGGCGATCATATTTTCTAAACCGCCTTCTGGGTTTGTTTGTTCCTTCTTTTTCAGAAGTTGAAGGCTCTTGTAAAGGCGCTTCTTCTTCGGTGGTTTGTTTAATTTGTTCGGTGGGTTTATGCTCAAGTTTTTGAGGTCGTTTTGCGTGCGTCCTTCTTTCAGGAGGACGAGGAGCGTTGGAAGGGGCTTCTGGCATCTTTTCTTCCCGTACGCTTTCTTTAGCAGCGGCGTCTTTGCGCAATTGAAGACGTTCAATACGAAATTCTGGAGGAATGAGGGTATCATCTTTTGAGAACTGCACAGAAACTGACCATTTACTCTCAATATTTTGGAGGACGTCTCTCTTATAGTTGAGAATATAAAGAGCAATTGACGTTGGCACATAGACGGCCATGACACTTGCTTTTTGTTGAATAGCTTCTTCTTCTATACCACGTAAAATATGGAGAGAAGAAGATTCAACAGACCTCACCATTCCACTTCCATGGCAGGCTACACAAGGGAGACTGGTTGATTCAATGATGTTTGGCCTTAAGCGTTGACGAGAAAGCTCCAAAAGACCAAATGGACTCATCTTCCCCACCTGAACGCGGGCTCTGTCATGGCGCATCGCATCCTTCAGGCGGCGTTCGACGGCCTCATTGTTTCGATCCTCTTCCATATCGATAAAGTCAATAACGATAAGTCCTGCAAGATCTCTTAAACGCAGCTGGCGCGCGACTTCTTCTGCTGCTTCTAAGTTTGTTTTAAACGCCGTTTCTTCAATATGGCGTTCCCGGGTTGCCCTGCCTGAGTTCACATCAATGGCCACAAGAGCTTCGGTTGTACCAAAAACAATGTAACCTCCTGATTTTAATTGGACAATGGGGCTATGCATTGCATCAATTTGCTTTTCTACGCCATAGCGATTGAAAAGTGGAATCTTCTCATCTTTGTATTCAATAATTTTTTTGACATGACTTGGCATAAGCTTTCGAATGAATTCTTTAGCTTCTTTGTAGCCTTCTTCCCCTTCAATTAAGACTTCATCAATCTCGCGGGTGTAATAATCACGAAGGGCACGTTTGATTAAATCGCCCTCTTCGTAGATAAGGGCTGGCGCAATTGAATGAAGCGTCTTTTCCCTAATATCATTCCAAAACCGCATAAGGTAATCGCAGTCGCGTTTGATTTCAATCTTGCTGCGGGCCATGCCGGCGGTGCGAATAATAAGGGACATGCTTTCTGGAAGTTCAATGGACTCAATAATTTCCCGCAAGCGCTTACGATCAGTTGCATTGGTGATTTTCCGAGAAATGCCGCCCCCTTTTGCCGCATTAGGCATAAGAACGCAATAGCGACCAGGAAGAGAAAGATAAGTTGTAAGAGCGGCGCCCTTCCCACCTCTTTCTTCTTTCGCAACTTGGACAAGCATAATTTGCCGTCTTTTGATGACTTCTTGTATTTTATATTGACGTGAAGGGCGGGAACGAGGAGGACGTGCCCGAATTTCTTCAACGTCTTCGCCGCCCATTGTTTCGACACCAGTGTCTTTTGAGGGGGGCTCGTCAACTTCATCTGTAGGCTCAGCAACCTCGCGTTCAGCTGCTAAAAGCGCTTCCCGGTCTTCAACGGGAATACGGTAGTAATCAGGGTGAATTTCGTTGAAAGCTAAAAATCCATGACGATTGCCTCCAAACTCAACGAAGGCTGCTTGAAGGGAGGGCTCAATGCGAATGATTTTTGCTAAGTAAATATTCCCTTTTAATTGCCTTTTTGTGCTGGTTTCAAAATCAAATTCTTCCAGCTTATCTTGGTTTAAAATTGCTACCCGTGATTCTTCACTGTGAGCAGCGTCAATTAACATTTTTTTACCCATGGTCTAACTCCATATCTTGTCCTCTTTCGAGGAGATTATTGGCAATTAGAAACCTGGATGTTCGAATAACTCTCTAAACGCCTCATACATCAACAAGAGAGGGAAAAGAGTGACCTTTTACCGGTTGAAGAGAGATCTTTTTAATACCTATCATAACAATCTTTATCTCTTCATTTTTTCAGTTTGATCGTTTTTAAAAATCGAATCATTCATTGGTTTCATCTTGCGTTAACGTTCAAAATTTTCTTGGTGTTTTAAAAACTTAGGGTAACACTTTATATTCATTATGGCCCTAAAACGATATCCTTACACCAAGAAGAAACTTTATCCTCATCACCATACCTTGCTTTAAGGTTCTGCACAACTTATTTCTTGCATGTGATAAAAATGTCTCAGTTTGAGGAGGCTATTTATTTACTTTGAGAGTTAATTAACGCCGATTGAAACTTTCTTTATATTGTCAAAGTAGTGAGAATTTTTAATTTTTTCAGGATTCTTTTCTCCATTTAGGTCAACAATTATCAATTGCCCATATCCATAGTCATAATCATTTCGAAAATCATAAACGGCGCCCACAATCGCCAACTGATCTGCCTCTACCTTATCTTTGAACTGATTTAAGGCTTTCTCCACCTGATAATGGACATTTTCAATGACCCCTTGTTTGTCATCCTTTGCTGCTTTGACATCAATAGTTTCAACTTCCTTGCGAATGCCCGCAGGAAGAGAGGTAACATCGCCCATGGCTGCCTTGATAGCACCGCAATGGCTATGTCCCACAATCATGAGGACAGGTGTTTTTAAAACATTAACGCCATATTCGATTGAACCTGCCGTGGTAATAAATTGGTTGCCAATGTTGCGGGCCACAAAAATATCGTTTTCGGCGCCTTGAGAAAAGTTGTCTGTTTGAACCCGTGAGTCAGAGCATAAAATCATTGTTACACGTGGGTTTTGAATATCAAGGAATTCTTTAAAATCATGTCTCTCTCTTTCGCTTGCAAAAACAGCGTTGTCTTCTACTAAATCTTTAATGGCACCTTTTATCGTTTCTGTGAGGGGGGTGTTTTCTTGCGCGTGTCCACCCGTCATCCATAAAAGGGAGCAAAGAGTCAGAGATATAAAGAAGTTTTTTTTCATAAAAGACCTCTATAAAATGAAGGTAAGAGATCCTTGTATCTTATAAAGGATAGATTAAAAATAAGTTAATTCTTATATTAATCACCTGTATCCCAATTTTCTTTGTCAGCTTTCTTCGCTTTGGGGATATTCTGTCCTGACCACACAAAGTAGTCTACCTTTCTAGTGCCTATAATAGCTTCGAAATTATTTTTTGCAAAATTCACGAGGTCATCGTAGGAAGTTTCCTCCTTAATAGGAATAGAGTGTCGCTCTCTCGAAAGCAAAGTTATCATTTTTTGCTTTTTTGTCAATGTGATCATCTTCTGTTGTGTATTTACAATCTTAAAAATGGTTCGTTCTCGGAAATCCCGTTGGGGGGAGCTTGCCACCTTGAGCTCGTTTGCCAAGCCAAGAAAGGAGATTTGTTTCAAGGCGGGTTTTCTCTCCTGTTTTCCAGGAAAGCCCCTCCTCAAGAGCAAAAAACTTTACATCTGACAGGCCGCCGTTTTTATAACGCTGAAGGATAACCCCTTTGCCGCGCGTCATTTCGGGAATTTCATCGGTTTTATAAATTAAGAGTTTTCGGTTTTCTCCAATAATGGCGATGTGCTCGCCTGTGACCTCTCGGCAAAGGAGAGCTTTTGTCCCTTCAATGTTCAAAATTTGCTTGCCGCCTCGCGTTTGGGCCAGCAAATCCTTGCGGAAGGTGATAAAGCCACGTCCCTTAGCAGAGGCGACTAAAACTTTCACTCCTTCTTGTCCAGGAGAATGAATGAGAAGCTCCACAACCTCTTCTTCTTGAGCCATGTCAACTACAAGGCGTAAAGGGTCTCCATGACCTCTCCCGCCGGGAAGTTTATCAATGGAAATGGTGTAAAACCGGCCCAAAGTGGTGAAGACCAAAAGCTTATCTGTTGTCTCTGCCTTTAAAATGAAAAGCTCCCCATCCCCTTCTTTATATTTGATATCATTGGCCGCAACGTTGTGTCCTTTAAGAGCACGAATCCACCCTTTTTGGGAACAAACAATAGTGATGGGCTCTCGCTCAACGATGGCTTCGATGGGGACAATGATGTCTTCAGGAGGCTCGGCCAAAATTGTCCGCCTTTGTCCAAGGGGAGTTTTTTTGTTAAACTTAGCTTGGATATCTTTTAAGCTTTCAATAATGTTTTCTTGTTGAAGGCTTGGAGTATTCAGAAGGGACAAAAGAGTTGTTTTCTCTTGAGAAAGATAGCCAAGCTCATTTTTAATTTCTATTTCTTCTAACTTGCGCAAACTACGAAGGCGCATATTAAGGATCGCTTCTGCCTGTACTTCTGTAAGTCCCCATCTTTGTTGCATAATGGGACTGGGATGATCTTCTTCTCGAATGAGGCGTATGACTTCATCAATATTTAAATACGCGATGAGGTAGCCTTCAAGAACGGCG
This sequence comes from Alphaproteobacteria bacterium, assembly GCA_019748065.1. Taxonomy (GTDB): domain Bacteria; phylum Pseudomonadota; class Alphaproteobacteria; order UBA9655; family UBA9655; genus UBA9655. The sequence continues at coordinate 8,625 of JAIEQB010000082.1, forward strand.
AGTCTATGTTCAATCTTGTCGAGGCGAAAGCGTGTAGTTCTTTCAAGTATATCCAAACGGTGGAGGTAAAAAGCCTCCAGTGTTTGTTTAAGGTTCTTAACGCCGGGAACACCACTTTTATCAATTACGTTCAAATTAAGGGGAATACGTACATCGAGATCCGAATGGCGGAAGAGGGATTCCATTAATACAGCAGGATCAACAGTGCGAGATTTTGGCGTAAAAATAAGTCGAACGTGTTCCGTTGATTCATCGTGCATATCATCAAGAAGAGGGAGCTTTTTATCATGCAAAAGAGCCGCGATTTTCTCAATAAGTTTTGACTTTTGAACAAGATAAGGAATTTCAGTGACGACAAGCTGGTATTGCCCAAACTCTAATTTTTCCACTTCCCATTTTGCGCGCAGGCGAAAACTGCCGCGTCCAGTTTCATAGGCTTTAAGAATAGAGTCTGAACTTTCAACGAGTAAACCGCCTGTGGGAAAATCAGGTCCTGGGATATATTTAATGAGTTGTTTGATGTCTATATCCGGTTTGCGAATAAGAGCCATAAGGCCATCACAAACCTCGCTGAGATTATGAGGGGGGATGCTGGTTGCCATGCCGACTGCAATGCCAGTCGAACCATTAACCAAAAGGTTAGGGAAGGTCGCCGGCATAACTAAAGGTTCCTCATTTTCCCCATCATAGGTTGTTTTAAAATCCACAGCGTTTTGATCAAGACCTTCCATGAGGGCTTCTGCAGCTGCGGTAAGTCGAGCTTCTGTATACCGACTGGCTGCTGCTGAATCGCCATCAATGTTTCCAAAGTTTCCTTGGCCATCCACCAAAGGAATACGGACAGCGAAATCTTGGGCGAGTCTGACCATGGCATCATAAATTGCCATTTCTCCATGGGGGTGGAACTTTCCCATCACATCTCCCACCACGCGGGCGCATTTTTTATAGCCTGATTTTGGGTCGAGCTTAAGTTCTCTCATGGCATAAAGAAGCCGCCTGTGAACGGGCTTTAACCCATCTCTTACATCAGGAAGAGAACGTTGCATAATGGTGGAAAGCGCATAGGATAAATAGCGCTCACCAAGGGCATCAACTAATTGAACGTCATGGACAGTCATGAGGCATTCCTTACTATACTAAACCTTTGGATAAGTCGTTCCCTTGCCGCAGGCAGGGTACGCCCTAATAAATATCTTTCAAGAAAATACCCTGTTAGACGCAGCCCGTCGAGGATTTCTTTATCATTTGGGCCTATTTTTCTATTTTTCTCCGCTAAAAAGGGAGGAAGAGGCAATAACTTCCCTTGATAAGGGGCAGCTGTAGTTTCACAAACGGCTCTTCCTGTGCGGGGAGAGACCGCGACAAGGCCTTCTGTGCGTCCTGTGACAGCGCAAGACTTAAGTTCAAGGCCATAGCCGAGTTCTTCAAGGAGCGTCATTTCAAAGTTGACATAAGCTTCTGCCCAATCAGGAGAGGAGAGGGCCTCTAAGAAATGGGTAAATTGTTCATAAAGATAGGGATAAGCATGACGTTCGGGAAGGACAATATGAGAAAGGGAAGTAGCGCTTGAAAGAGCGGCTAAAGGTCCAGGACGGTCTAAAAGGAGGGCTAATTTTGTAGGAAGAGGTTCAAAGTTCCAGTAACCAATGTGTGCCTCAAGACGAGCTCCCCACCGAGCATTAACTTTGACTCCGCATTGAACCCATGACTTGTTTTTTTGAGTCAGGCTACAAACACCGGCGTATCTTCCATGGGTTTGGGTGAAGAGGCTAACGATTTGTTTTCGCTCTCCGAGAGGTTGGGTGTAGAGAATGAATCCTTCGTCTTGCCATTCCATACTATACCTTGAAATTCAATCCAATGCTGGCATAAAGCCGAGGGTTGTCCATCCATCCGGCTTTAACTTTGACGTGGAGGAGCAGATGAACAGGCCGCTCAAGAATATAGGTTAGCTGTTTACGGGCGGCTTCTCCAATGGCTTTGATCTGTCCTCCTCCTTTGCCAAGAACAATTGACCGCTGGCTTTCTCGTTGCACATAAATGGATTGAACGATTTTAACGCTTCCATTTTTAAATTCCTCCCATGAATCAGTTTCTACCCAAAGGGAGTAGGGAAGTTCTTCATGGAGACGATGAAAAAGCTCTTCCCGAGTAATTTCTGCAGCAAGAAGTCGCTGAGGAAGATCGCTGAGTTGGTCTTCAGGAAAGAGCCAAGGGCTTTCGGGAAGATTTTTGGCCCAATAATTTTTGATGTCCTGGATCCCATCTTTTTTAAGGGCAGATATCATAAAGATCTGATCAATTCCAGGGCGGGAAAAGTGCTGTGCAATACTTAAAAGTTCCTCGCGCTGAATAAGATCAATTTTATTCAGAACAACAATGACCTTTTTTTGATATTTTTGAAGATGACTTAAAATCCGATCCGTATTCGTAAAGTTTTTATGGTTTACGTCCACAAGAAGCATAACGCCGTCCGCATCCCCTAAACTATCCCAGGCACTTTTTACCATGGCCTTTTCAAGGCGCCGTTTGGGATCTTCAAAAATTCCGGGCGTATCTACTAAGATGAGCTGGGTTTCTCCTTCAAGGGAGATGCCTAAAATGCGATTGCGAGTTGTTTGAACCTTGTGGGAGACGATAGTCACTTTGCTGCCCACTAAAGCATTAATTAAGGTTGATTTTCCGACGTTGGGAGAGCCGATAACGGAAATAAATCCACATTTAGTCATGCGCAATCATCTTTAACATTTCTTCAGCTGCATCCTTTTCCGCAAGTCTTTTTGATGACCCTTTGCCGCGGGCAGGGGCTAACCCCTCAACTGATACTTCCACGATAAAATCAGGAGCGTGGGCTGGGCCGGATGAAGAAATAAGTTCGTACTGAGGGTGTTTCTTCCCTTGGCTTTGAACCCATTCTTGGAGAGCAGATTTAGAATCTTGAGGAGGGGGGAGATTTTCTTCGAGGAAAGGTTCCCAAAAATGGTGAATAAAAACTTGTGCAACGTTAAGGCCGTCATCAAGATAAAGAGCCCCTATAAGAGCTTCGCAGCCATCAGCAAGTAAGGTTTCCAGGCGCTTTTTTTGTGAAGAGCTGGTTTCATGCTTCATCACCATGACACCTTCAAGTTTAATTGTTGAGGCTACTTTGAGAAGGGTTTCCTTTTGAACAAGATTTGCAAATCGAGCGGCCAGACTCCCCTCACTCTCCTGGGCGAATTTTTCAAAAAGCCAGCTCGCCATCACAAGGCCCAACACGCGATCACCTAAAAATTCAAGACGTTCAAAATCAACACCTTGTCCAGGTGGAAGGGCGCTAGGATGGGTCAGAGCCTTTTTAAGTAAAGAAGGGTTTTTAAATTGATAATTTAAATTCGCTTCAAAATTTTTCATACTATTTGACTAATCAGCATCATTAATGAATGGCATTAAAGATACGGTTGTAATGAGCGGTGAAAGGCCAACGCCAGATCTCCCAAAGTGCAATTTTGCCGCCCGTTGAGAAGAAGATAAAGCTGGCACGTCCAACAAAATACTCTAAGGGAATATATCCAATAACGCCTTGGGCACGGCTATCGTTTGAACCATCTCGGTTATCTCCCATCATGAAATAGTGACCAGGGGGCACGTGATAGACAGGGGTATTATCATAAACTCCTTCACCAAAGGGAACTTGCTTAATAATAAGGTGTTTCTGTCCGTTAGGGAGAGTCTCAATATATTGTGCAGCTTTTAAAAGTTCACCGCTATCATCAACAGTTTCAAATTCACCATGGGGTTCAACAGGGCATACAACATCATTGATATAAAGAAGCCCTTCTTTCATTTGGATGCGATCCCCGGGAACACCAATCACACGTTTGATAAAGTCGGTGTCTGGCTCAATAACGGAGCGAAAAATAGCCACTTCTCCTAGCTTGGGTTCTCCTTCCCAAATACGGCCATTGAAATAATTGATATAGGCGCCAAAAGGAATGGAATAGCGACTATAACCATAGGCAGTTTTTGAGACAAAAAGATTGTCACCAATAAGAAGGGAAGGAATCATCGATCCCGAAGGAATATGAAAAGGTTGAAGGAAAAGAGTGCGAATCAGCACAGCCAAAAGAATGGCATAGGTAAGGGCTTTTGCATTTTCCCAAAAGGTATCTTTTTGTTTTTCTTGCTTCATCTGTGTGCTTTCCTAAAACATCTGTTGAGCCTAAAATACGAGGAAGTTGCCTCGGACGCAACAAAGAAAACGTTTTGCCTAAGTTTTATCCCCTATTAGCTTTATGTGTATTAATTTAGATTTGCTGTGACAGCAATTATTTAGCAATGATCTCAAAGAACTTCTGGTTTTGCTCTTCAGTTCCTATAGAAACTCGGATAGATTGAAGCAATTCAGAAGAACAATCTAGCACATGAATTTTTTCTTGTTTTAAACCCCTATTTACCTCTTCAAAATTATGCAAAGCTATCATTAAAAAATTCGTGTGGCTTTCAAAGATTTTGATAACATTTTTCCTTTGTGAAAGTTGAATATGTAGATCCCTTCTCATTTTTTTAATTTTTTTCCATGTTTCAAAGACCTTATCCGGGGTCGTTAAAACTTTGCGAACTGCTTGTTGCGAGGGAATGGAAATGGAAAAAGGATATTGGATATATCTTAAGGTATCGATTATTGTTTTATGGGCAATAACAGCACCGCACCGCACGCCTGCAAGTCCCCATCCCTTTGAAAAAGTGCGTAAAATGATAAGATTGGGATACTCCTTTAAATAAAATAGAGAAGAGTGTTGGTCGGAAAATTCAATATAGGCTTCATCAATAACGACAAATCCATTCAAGGACTGACATAGCTTTTTCAGAATTGCATGCGAAATTAAGGTTCCTATGGGATTATTAGGATTACAGATAAAGAGCAATTTTGGATTTAATTTAATAATGGATTCAACATCAATCTGATTAAGATTTTTTCCCAAGAGAGGTATTTTTTTCACTTGTAATCCATTAATAATGGACCAATGAGCATAAGCGGAAAAGGTTGGAGAGGGAATACAAACCAAATCTTGATTTGGATCAGGAAAGGCTCGCAGTAAAAGGTCAATTCCTTCCATAGATCCTGCTGTAAAGAGGACGTTATCCTCATCAAGAGCAGCTTTGAAAGATGGTGGAGGGTTGATGGAGAGAATTCTTTTTAAATATAGCTTTTTCAAATCAAGTTGCATGACATCTGGATAATTAGAAAAATCTCCCCCAAAAGGATTAGTGTTACTCCCAAGGTCCATATCCCAGTTTTGAGATAAAAAATATTTTTGGATGGGAATTGGAAGAGAGAGTTTTTTTAAGGAATTTCTAACATTTTTATGCATTTTCATTTTTTTCACCTTAGTTCATGAGAAACTTATATGTAAATTATTACATAATTTAATTTTTCATAACAAGATCAAATTTGATTCAATGTTTATTTTTTATCTCATGGGCTAACATCATGTACATGGCAGGCACAACAAAAAGTGTAAAAAATGTACCAATGGAAATACCGGAGGCAATTACTAAGCCAATACAATAGCGACTCACGGCTCCGGCACCTGTGGCTGTAATGAGAGGAAAAACGCCAAGCACCATGGCAGCTGTTGTCATAAGGATGGGGCGCAGGCGAATGGCAGCAGCTTGCTCTATGGCTTCTCTTTTGGTTTTTCCTTCTTTTTGAAGGTCGTTGGCAAACTGGACAATCAAAATACCATGTTTACTAATCAAGCCAATAAGTGTCACAAGACCAACCTCAGTATAGATATTGAGGCTAGCACCTCCCACTCCCAAAGAAATGAAAATCATGGCTCCGCAAATAGACATGGGTACACTAATCAGAACAATCAGGGGGTCTCGAAAGCTTTCAAATAAAGCCGCTAGTGAAAGAAATATGATAATAAGTGCAAAAAAGAAAGTCACAATAAGAGAGCTTCCTTCTTGTTCAAATTGACGCGATTCTCCCGCATAATCTATCGAGTATTCTGGAGGAAGCATTTCTGCAGCAATGTCTTTCATCACTTTTAAGGCATCTCCCTGGGTCACACCAGGGACAGGAATACCGGAGATGATAGCGGCAGGTAACTGTTGAAAGTGATTTAAAGATTCAGGCACAACTTCGGTTTTTAAGTCGGCCACGGTGGAGAGAGGTATAATGGCTTCATCTTGAGCTTTGATATAATAATTAAGGGGTTGATCATAATTCAAACGAGTACTCTTCCCAACCTGGGGAATGACTTTATAAGAGCGCCCAAAGTAGGTGAAAAAATTAATATAGCCTTCACTTAAGGATGATTGAAGCACACTGCCTAAATCTTTCATATTCAGCCCCATAAGAGCTGCTTTGTCTCGATTCAATTTAAAGCTTGTTTGGAGTTTATCAATTTTAAGGTCTGAATCTAAATAGGCAAATCGGCCACTTGCAGACGCCTTATCCATTATTTCTTGAACGATCTCATTTAAATGTTCATAGGATTCTGTCGTTTGAACAACAAACTGCATGGGCAATCCTTTTCCAGCCCCTGGTAAAGAAGGAAGCTGAAAGGCGGCAATTTTACCTCCCGGAATTTGCGATAAAAGGGCTTGTATTTTTGGCTGTAACTGGTTTGCGGTTTGTACTCTTTCATCCCAGGGTTTTAAAACCATGCCTCCCATACTGATGTTTAACCCTCCCAAACCATCAAATTGAAAGACATGATCCATCTCAGGAAAGGTTGAGAATGCATTAAAGATTTCTTGTGAATAGACTTGGGTTTGGTTTAGTGTTGCATTGGGAGAGGCGGTCAATTGGGCAAGAACCACGCCCTGATCTTCTTGAGGTGCAAGCTCTGATTTCGAGCTATCGTACAAGAAATAAATGCTAATCAGAACGAGTACAGAGAAAACTGTTGTTACGGAAAGATAATTGAGAGATCTGTGCAAGAGCTGCTCATATTTGTGCTCAAGCTTTTTAAATTTTTCTTCAATAAATATTGAAAATCGATTAGGTGTGTTGCGCTTTAAAAATTTTGAACACATCATGGGAGAGAGGGTCAAAGCAATAACTGCTGAGACAGCAACAGCGCCTGCAAGCGTAAAAGCAAATTCAGTAAAGAGAACGCCTGTGAGTCCCCCCATAAATCCAATAGGCAGGTAAACGGCAATCAATACAACACTTATGGCGATGATGGGATTGGCCAACTCTCGTGCTCCTAAAATGGCGGCATCAAGCGGTTTCATCCCTCCTTCGATATGGCGATGCACATTTTCGACAACGATAATGGCATCGTCCACCACAAGTCCAATAGATAAGACTAAAGCTAAAAGAGTGAGGAGATTAATAGAATAACCCAAAAGATACATGATAAAAAAGGCACCAATAAGGGAGAGGGGTATGGCAATGATGGGAATAACGACCGTTCTGAGGGACGCTAAAAATAAAAAAATCACCACAATGACAATAACAATAGCTTCACCTAGAGATCTTTCTACCTCATGAATAGAGGCGTTAACATATTTAGTAGAATCGTAAACAATTTTTCCTGTAAGCCCTTCTGGAAGTTGAGCTTCGATGGAGGGAAAGATTTTATGAACAGCATCTACAACTGTCAGCAAGTTCGCTGCAGGAGTTATTTTAATACCAATATAAACAGCTTCTTTCCCATCAAATTTTACGGCCGTATCATAATTTTCAGCGCCTAAGGAAACAGTTGAAACATCCTTAAGCCTGACGATAGCTTTTCCGTCAGCCTTGAGAATCAGGTTACTAAAGGCTTCAACGGATTCAAGCCCCGTATCTACCGTCATATTGACGGTTACCAGATCGCCGTCCGTTCGTCCTACTGCAGAAATAAAGTTGTTAGCGGCTAAAGCCAGAGAGACATCAGCCGCTGTAACGCCAAAAGCGGACATCCTTGCAGGATCCAACCATGCACGCATAGCAAATTGCCGCCCTCCTAAAATTTCTGCCTCTTGAACATCAGGTATGGCTTGAAGCTTGGGTTGCACAACACGAATCAGATAATCTGTAATTTGATTGCTGGGGAGAATGGGGCTTGAGAAACCAATATACATGGCATCTAATACATCCCCAATAGCGACTGTAATTATAGGAAGGAGGGCATCAGGAGGTAATTGGTTCAAAACAGCATTTACCTTGGTATTAATATCCGTCAGTGCTTTACCAGGATCATAATTCAATCTTAAGGTGGCTTGGATTGTGCTTACATTTTGGTTGCTTATGGACGTTAAATAATCGATTCCGTTAGCTTGAGCGATTGATTGCTCAAGAGGAGTTGTAATGTACCCCGCAATAAGGTCAGGATCAGCACCTGTATAAGCTGTTGAGACAGTGACAACCGCGTTTTGAGTAAAAGGAAACTGGCGAATAGGGAGGAGGTCTAAAGAACGTAGACCTAAAACAAGGATAAGAAGGCTCACAACAATAGAAAGCACAGGACGATGGATATATAAATCCGTAAACTTAATCATTTTTTATTTTCGTTGAATTATTGATGACTACAAGGCTCCCATTTTTAAGTTTAAGCTGTCCTGCAGTGACAATATGGTCGCCTTCAACGAGCCCCTTTAAAATTTGAATCTGGTTTTCTCGTGTCTTTCCAACGGTTACAAATTGCTGAGTGGCACTATAAATAGTCTCCCCTTTCGCATTTTTTTCCTTTTCTTTCAGGATAAAAACAAGAGCTCCATAGGAATTATAACTGATGGCTTCTTGGGGTACGGTCAAAAAAACTTGGGGAGATCCCGTATTGATTTCAACAAGACCAAACATCCCAGGAAATAACTTTTGATGAGGGTTTTGAAGGGTCGCCTCAACTTCAACATTCCGCGTCACTGGATCAACTTTGGGATTGAGAGAGGTGATTTTTCCCTGAAAAGTAACCCCAGGAAAGGCATCAGTCGTCAAGGAGACGGGTTGACCAGGAGTGAGTTGGGGAAGATCTTGCTGGGGAAAAGTAAAATCAACATAGATTGGATCAAGGGATTGGAGGGTCACAATTTTATCTCCCGGATTAAGATATTGTCCTAAATTAACGGCAGAAATTCCAAGACGTCCTTTGAAAGGAGCACGGATAATTTTCTTATCAATCAACGCCTTTTGCTGTGCTACTTGTGCACGGGCACTTTTTAAATTGGCTTCATCCGTATCGACGATGGCTTTGCTTACGGCGTGTACAGCGAATTGTTCTTTATCCCGGTTATAGTTAATTTCAGCAAGTTCAGCTTGCGCTTCCAAAGATTTAAGGGCCGCCATCTCGGTTTCTCTATTAAGCTCAAGAATAAGGTCTCCTTTATTTACGGTTTGCCCCGGCGTAAATGCAATCGTGTCAATAAGGCCTGCAATCTCAGAAGTTATATCGACCCCATTGATAGCCCTCAAGGTTCCTGTTGCTGAAAGATGGGATTGCCAAGGAGAAGAAGTTACCTTGACAGCAGAAACCGTAGCTGGCGGCCGTGGAGCACTCATGTATTTGCCTATCATATAACCCTGAAAAGCTTTATAGAGAAAAATACTTCCAAAAAGTACAGCCACAATAAGAAGCATAATTTTCATTTGTTTTGACATGCTTACTCGCCCTTTTCAGTTACGGTTTTGCATTCTATGACCTGGCGATTCCACCATCCACCGCCTAAGGCTTGAAATAACGCCGCTGTATCTGCATAGCGAAGAGCCTCTGCTTGAATACGGCCTATGCGTGCGAGATGATATTGTCTTTCCGCATCTAATAAATTTAAATACCCTACAGCCCCCATTCTATATTGGGCTTCGGTTAGTTTTAAAGTTTGGGTGGCGGCTTTCTCTGCATCAGTTTGTATTTGCAATTGATGAGCATCAAGCTCAATTGCCTTTAAAGTATCTGCAACGTTTTGAAAGGCCGTGAGGACGGTTTGCTTATATTGAGCCACAGCTTGATCTAAGGCTGCAATGGCTCCTCTCCGTTGAGCCAACAACAATCCTCCTTGGAAAACAGGCTGCAAAATGTTGCCTATCAATGCCCAAACCGAAGAGCGATGAAGCAAAAGCGTATCTAAATGGTCTGATGCCCAGCCATAATTTGCCGTTAAAGTTACTTGAGGCAGCAAATTAGCTGTGGCAACACCAACTTGGGCTGTTGCTGCATGGAGGAAGGCTTCTGCCGCTTTAATGTCAGGGCGTTGTTCAACAAGGCAAGAGGGCAAACTTACGGGGAGTTCCGTTGGCAAGTGTAAGGTCTCTAAACTAAAGTTAGGAATATAGGTGTCGCTGGGAAACCCTCCTACAAGAACTGCAAGTCCATGGCGAATTTTTGCAAGATTGTTTTCAAGAGGAGTAAGGGTAGCCCGCGTTTGCGCTACGGAAGTTTCTTGGGCTAATACATCAAGCTGAGAGATGCCTCCTAGCATAAATTTCTTTTTTGTAATGTCTAAAATTTTTTCCTGAGAGGCAATTAACTCATAGGTTGCTTGAATTTGACCTCGTAAGGACGCTTCTGTGATTGCTGAGGTCACAATATTAGATGTTAGTGTTAAGTAGGTGGCTTCCATTTGAAATCGTTGATATTCGAACTGAGCTTCAGCGGATTCAATTTGCCGGCGAATGGCCCCAAAAATGTCCAGAGTGTAGGAAACATTTACCGCCGTATTATAGAGGTTAAACGTAGTAGGAGGACTTTGCACATCAAAAATTGCGGGGCTAAAACGTTGTCTTTCAGGAGAGGCCTGCACATTAATGAAGGGATAAATCGCGGAGAGAGCTATCTGTAAATTGGCTTCTGACTGACGAAGTGTGGCATTTGCAGCCTGTAAAGTGGGGTTGTTTTTTAAGCCTTTTTCGATAAGCTCATTCAAAGGTTCTGAATGAAAAAGCTGCCACCAACATCCTGGAATGTCTTTCCCTTCAATGAAATGTTGAGCTTCTCCTCCGTCTCCCGCTGTTTCAACCGTTTGAGCGGGCAACTCAGTTTCAGTGTAAGAGTCAACACCAGGGGCCTCTGGTGGCTCAAAATCGGGTCCAACGGTACACCCGGGGAGAACGAGCACGGCTAAAAGTATGAAAAAATGAAAGCGCAAACGAAGCATCCCGAATTTATTATTTTGTATATTTAAATACAATTTTTTGAAGCCAAAAACAAGGTAATTCTTGGTTGTTAGGAGCCGTCACTCAAAAAATAAAAAATTTTTAATAAGTCTCCCCTTGTACAATTTTTGCGGATTTACTACTGTTTCTTATCAATCAAAAGGGAGTTAAATCATGAAAAAAATATATCTTACACTTTTATCAGCAGCTAGCATTAGCCTTGCACCTATGGCTTTTGCGGACACTACGACAAATCCCCAACCGACACCTAGTGTGGTACCAGCTTCTAATTTTACGGCAGCACAGGTGGCGGAAATTGAGGCACTCGTTTCAAAATACATTACGGGTAATCCAAAAGTTATATCTGACTCTTTACAAGCCGCCATGGCACAAAAACAACAAGAAGAAATGGCGAAGATGGAAAAAGTTGTTGCGGACAACAAAGACAAGATCTTCAAAAATGATGCAGATCCTGTTGGCGGTAATCTCAAAGGAACTGAAACTTTAGTTGTTTTCACCGATCCCAATTGCCACTATTGCAAAAAACTTCACCCTGAGCTGGCTTCTCTCTTAAAAACAAATAAAAATGTGAAAATCATCTTTAAAGACCTTCCCATCATGGGGAACAATTCCCTTTTGGCGATCAAAGCGATGCTTGCTGCTAAAAATCAAGGAAAGTATGTTGAGGTTCAGGATGCTGTTTATTCAGCAGATAAGCCGTTGACGAAAAAGCAAATTATGAAACTTGCCGAGAAATTTGGGATAGATACAAAAAAATTTGATGCAGATATGAAGAGCAAGGAAGTTCAAGCTCAAATCGATCAAAATCTTGAGCTCTCTAAAACCATCGGCATCAATGGAACGCCGACTCTCATTTTGGGAGAATCAACAGTTGTTCCTGGCTATGTTAGTGCTGATGACCTCGATAAGAAACTTAAGGAGGCGGCATCAGCGAGCAAATAAGTCGCCTTGGAAAGGAGCCTTCGGGCTCCTTCTTCATTGGGGAGGAATAAATGAACTTAGAAATGACAAAATGATTGGTCGGAGCGGCGAGATTTGAGCCAACGACCTACTGATTACAAAGGAAAAGGTCAAGGAGGGGATGGGGAGAAAGAAGTTCCATTCTGGAGGACTTAGGCTAACTCAATGTCGTGGGTGTCCATACTGGACACATAGGTAACAGAATGTTCCGAAGACATAAGTGACCCCTCTTCAGTCGTTAAAGGGGTTGTCCAAGGCTTGTAAAGTCCTTTCTTCTAAATCGATGTACCCCAGATCATAGTTACTTTTCTGTATTGAGGAAGAAGATAGAGACAGGCAAGCTCGCAGAGCTCTTCAATCTTTTAGGAGAGAAGCTTAAGGAGAAAGGACTCGTGAGTAACGTGTTTACCTTTGTGAATGCAAACCAAATATCTCAAAAGTAGCTTATGAAAACATCTTCTCTAAAATGGATAAAAAAGTCCGTTATCGTGGGCAAGCCAAAGCCCAATTCCAAGGCTTTATGCAAGCCCTTACTTTTAATTTTAAACATCTTTTGGCTATTCATGCTCCTCCGCTTTTTACCTAAACCAAGGGAGAACTATGCCTTAATTGGCCCAATAAGAACAAAAACAAAGAAACAAATAGAAAAAACTCCTCTTTTAAAGCCTTAAAAAAACCAAGTTCTACTTAAATCGTTTCATCCACTCTCTCAACAGACTTTCCAAACAGGCTCTTTAGATATGAATAAGTTCAGATACAAGAGAGACAAAAAGTTAGTTGAGGTAGGGGCTGTGAAGTGGAGGGTAAAGCGATAGCTT
>JAIEQB010000063.1 GCA_019748065.1 Alphaproteobacteria bacterium
TTAGAACCATCAACACAATCTTACCACCTTATTACTTTCAAAACACCAAACTTAGAACCATCAACACAATCTTACCAAGCCTTACCAACAAAAGAAGAATAGAAGCAATAGCAGTTGAATCAAAGTGCTATTATGATATTTCTGGTATGCATGAATAACAAACCGGTAAGGAATCCTAGTTTATCTATGATCTAGAGGGACTCACAAAACTTAATATTCTACTAAGTGATCGATATAGTTTCCTCAAAAATGAATCTCATGAGAGTCAAATAAAGGCACTCCATTCATTTGAAATACCTTTCTGCAAGGAGTCCTATACTCATCTTACTTGAAGATGCCTTTTTGACTATATTGGTGTTGCTCCTGGATCAACTATGTTGTTAAGGAGCTGTTCTCTGGATCCCGCTGAGTGGTAGCGGGACGTCAAATAGATGTAAAAGCTACACACTGCCTTGACGCCCCGCGACTTGATCGCGGGGTCCACTCATGTGTAAGGCCTCTTGAAGTTTTTTAGGTATATTTGAGTTTTTTCACTGCAATCTCTTGAACAGCTTTTGATCCTCTCTAGTCTTTCTTTGTATTAAGAACCTCTTGCAAGTAAGTATTAAGAACCTCTACGCGCTTAAAACCCTTCATCTGTTTAGGATATGAATAATATAGTTTTGTTCCTGGACCTTCATATTCTTGAAGAATGGGAACAAGTGAAGATTCTTGAACGGCAGGATATTGATCGGACATAGCTAAGATTCCCACACCTTGCTCAGCCATTTTCAAAAGCCCAGGCCCTGTGTTCACCCGCAAGAATGGTTTCCTAAGATTCTCCATCGTTCTCCCTGCATTCAAAATCCAATGAAGGCTATTGCCATAGGGGTGGACATGATAATCAGCATAAGTGAGTAGACGGTGATTGTCCAAATCATCAATTGTCTTTGGCTCCCCATGTTTCTTAAGATAGTCACGGCTTGCAAAAAATTTAGGGGTAAAAGTGATAAGGTAATTTTGAATAAGGTCAGGTTGATGAGGAATAAAGGTTCTAATTGAAACATCAGCTTGCCTTAGATTTAAATCCAAATTGTCATCATTACCTGTAATGACCAGCCGCATATTGGGATACTTTTCATAAAATCCAAGGGCATAATAGGGAAGCCACATGGAAGCTAGAGAGATTGTGGTGGTAATACGCAAAAGTCCTGCAGGATCATTCTTTTCTTGAGTAAAAAGGTTCTCTACAGCTTCAGCTTCATAAAACATACGGGTGGTTACAGTATATAAATTCTTGCCTTGGGGAGTCGGCTCTAGACCATGGGGCAAGCGGTGAAAAAGACGCGTTTTTAATTCATGTTCCAATTGCATGATCGTGCGACTTAAGGAAGATTGGCTGATATTCATTTGAAAAGCAGCGTTTGTAAAACTCCCAGCACGAGCAACCTGATGAAAAACTTTAAGCCTCTCCCAATTCATCCTAACATCCTTCCCTCAAAACAACTAAAATTTGACATATATTTTAATTTCATTCTTGATTGTCTTAAGAAAAAATGCAACTAGATTTAGAAAAAATAATGTTCACTATAAAATTTTATAGAAATTCACAAGGCAAACATGAAAAAAAACTTGATCATTTTTTCCACGTCAGCTGGACATATCATTGAGTACTTTGATAGCTACCTCTATGGCTACTTTGCTTTTATGCTGGCTCCTATTTTTTTTCCTTCTGACGATTCAACCGCATCCCTGATCTCTAGCTTTGGAGCCTTCGCCGCTGGTTTTATTATGCGACCTTTAGGGGGGATTTTCTTTGGCCATCTGGGCGACCGGTATGGGAGGAAAATAGCGTTCTTGAGTTCAATCCTTCTTATTTCTATCCCAACTTTTGGAATTGGGTGCCTTCCCTCATATGATACGATTGGGATTGCTGCCCCTATCCTATTAATCGTCTTTCGTCTCCTTCAAGGCATATCTTTGGGAGGAGAGTATGGCGGGGCCTCTGTTTTCATCCGCGAACATGTGCAAAAGAATGCAGTGGGTTTTGCAGGAAGTCTTCTTGCGGCTATCGGCTTTGTTGGAGCCCTCGCTGGCACTTTTGTGGGGGCTACTTTTACAATGGACTCTATGCCTCTATGGGCGTGGAGAATTCCATTTTTCATAGGAGGAGCCTTTGGTATTTTTGTCTACTTCCTCCGTCGCAACCTCATAGAAACCCCTGCTTTTCAAGAAATAGAAAAAAAGGGAGCCATTTTAAAGGTACCTATTTTTACAGTATTTAAAGACCACTTTAATAGCATTTTGTCAGGGATAGGAATTGGGATGAACACAACAATTCCTTATTATTTAACTGTTATCTATATGAATCCACTGTATAAGGATAAGTTTAGCCTCTCAACGTCACAAATCATGATGCTCAGCACATCTTTGATGGTTTTGTGGGTGATTGTTCTCCCCATAGCAGGTTATTTTTCTGATAAAATTGGACGAATAAAACTTATGGCTTGGTCCGCTGCATCAACGATTTTGGCGGCTTTCCCCCTATTTTACATAATGCAAGAGACTCAGAGCTTTACCCATTTCCTAGCTTGTCAGGCACTTATTTGCTTAACAAGTATGCCCTATGTAGCGACCTGCTCTTCTGTCTTGCCTACGTTGTTTCCTCCTGCTGAACGCTACAGTGGCTCTGCTTTCAGCTATTCTTTAGGAGTGGCAGTCTTTGGAGGAACGGCACCGATGATTGTTTCTTGGCTTGTCAGCCATGGTTTAATTTTTTCCCCAGCACTCTATCTTATGTTTGCAGGGCTCTGTGGATGGATGGCTGTAATTTCCATAAATGTTGACGAGAATGAAGGTTTAGAGTTCTTAGGAGGGACACCTAAAAAACTTGCAGCCTAATTCTTTTACGTGATAGGTAGTGGCAGAGAGATTTAAATTCTCCAAAAAAAAAATTTAAAATGAAGGGTAATAACTTACATATGGAACTGACCTTAAAGTTAAATCTAGCATTAAATGCTGAAGAAGAGCAGGAAAGGCAACTATATAACCTTGTCCCTACACTTAATGGGATGGGCTATATGTATGAAAGATACAGTCCTTTCGTAAATGAATATTTAAAAGCTTATATTGAGTCCCTTCCACACATTAAAGACCCAGTCCTTGATATTGGTGTCGCCTATGGTGTGACTGTGTTAGACTCTCTTAAAATGGGGGCTCATGTCATTGCGAATGAAATATATAAACCCCATTTAGAGCTATTAGTTCAAAATGTTCCTGTCGAGCTGAAAAACCATCTCACGCTCAATTTAGGACGTTTTCCCCAGGAAACTAATTTTGAAGAAAATAGTCTTGGAGCTGTTTTGATTTCTCGCGTTCTCAATTTTTTAACGGGAGATGAAATTGATATAGGATTGGCAAAAGTATTTAAATGGCTAAAGCCAGGGGCAAAAGTTTACATCATCGCTGAAACCGTATACAAAGAATTGTTTAAAAAAATCATTCCAATTGTCCATGAACGGATTGCACAAAACCTCGAGTGGCCAGGTGAACTGGAGCATGTCAGACATTACATGAGCAAAAGGCAAGAGCATCTGCCTGACGCCATCCATTTTCTTGATGATAAGGTGCTTAAGAGATCTCTTCTTAAAGCAGGGTTTCGTATTGAAAAATGCTCTCTTTTTTCTAAAAATAACATTCCCCAAGATGCTCGCTTTGATGGAAAAGAAACGGTGGGTATTATCGGTATAAAACCGATCTAATCTCTTAGCTACCTGAGGTTTATATCCCCTTAGCGCGATTAGCCTTTATGCAGTGACCTTTTAGCCATTCAAGCTTTATAAAAAAGCCTCTGTTTTCACAGAGGCTTTTTAATACAGGTATACCTATAGTTTATTGCTTTTCTGGTGCAGGGGCTGCAGGAGCCGGTGCAGAAGCTTCTGGTGCTGCTGCAGGAGCAGAAGCTGCAGGTGTTGCCGCTTCTGGTTTTTTCTCAGCTTCCTTTGGCAATGGCTTACCGTCCTTATCAAAAAGCTCTACTTTTGCTTTAGAACGCAAGTCTTTTACAAGAGCAAGGATGGCTTCTTGAGTCATCAGAGATTTCAATTCATCCTTAACCTCATCAAACTTTGGAGGCTTAGCGTCCCTAATCTCTTCTACCTTAATCACATGCCAACCAAAATCAGTCTTGACAGGCTCTTTACTATAGCTGCCGGGAGTTAAAGCAAAGGCAGCCTCGGCAAGTTCAGCAGGAAGCTCGCTCTTCCGGAACCATCCTAAATCACCGCCTTCTTTAGCTGTTTCATCCTTTGATTTTGATTGGGCCAATTTTTTAAAGTCCGTCCCATTTTGCAAAGCCTTAATGACAGAAAGAGCCACATTCTTATCATCAACAAGAATATGACGGATATGAACTTCCTTTTCTTGAGGGAATTGTTTCACAACTTCCTCATACTTTGCCTTTACATCCGCATCCGTGATCTTCCCTTTGATTTGGCTTAAAAGATAAGCTTGAGAAACAATATTTTCTGTTGCTTTTTCAATAGCTTGCTTAACCTCAGGAGTGTTAGCTTCTCCAGAAGCTTGGGCTGCCTTATTGATCAAGTACGTATCAATAGCTTGATTCACAAGGGCTGGGAAAATTTTATCCTCAGGCGCTGATTGATATTGCTTTGGAAGACCTTCCTTAGCTTTCATAATTTCAGAATAGGTAAATTTCTGACCGTCAACGATGGCAACGACAGGATCTGCTGCAAAAGTTGGGGTAGATACGGCTAAAAACGCAACAAGACTGATTGATTTAAGAAGAGTAGATTTCATATTTTTATTCCTTAAAGTGGCTTTAAAATAAAATTGAGGGCATGCCACCTTCACCCACCTCAATTTATATAAATATTACTTAAACATAAGAAACAAAAAGAAGCAAGAGCTAGCCTTCTTTGTGAGATAATTCTAAATGAGTCAACTTCATATGAATCGAGTTAATATAAAGTGCACTTAATTTAACCCCTGTTCATATAAAGTTGACTTTACAAAATTTTTGTAAAAATCGTATAGTAAATAAAAGCATAAAAGGAGGAGCATCATGACTTCACAAATAGCTCTATCGACCCAAAATCTACCTGAAGGCTTTGCGTATCTTCAAGACATCGATCCTACCATTGTACAGGATATAAAATATGCTCAACACCACAATTTTGTAGGGTGCCCTATCCCTGGCTATAACGCCCCTATTGCCATTATATGTGAAGAGGCTGCTTGCGCTCTAAAAGCTGTTCAAGATGAACTCAAGACCCTCAATTTAAGTCTCAAAGTTTATGATGCTTACAGGCCTCAAGATGCAGTAGATTTTTTTTCTAGGTGGGCAGAAGATCCTCATGATCAAACCATGAAAGCCGAATTCTATCCCTCTATCGATAAGGCCAATATCTTTTCCGAAGGTTACATTGCCAAAAAATCCTCCCACACCCGCGGAAGTGCTGTGGATTTAACTATCGTTCCCCTCCCCATCCCGCTTCAAGCCACGTGGAAGCTTGGAGATCCTGTTTTGGATGGCCGCCTGCCTAAAGGTCAACGCTTTGATGACAATTCTCTCGAGATGGGTACAGGCTTTGATTGTTTGGATGATCTCTCCCACACAGCTAATCCCAATATTTCCGCTCAAGCCCGGGCCAACCGGCTTTTACTCAAAACCCTGATGGAAAAGCATGGCTTTGAAAACTACCGCAAAGAATGGTGGCATTTTGGCTTTATCAATGAGCCATTTCCTGACACTTACTTTAATTTTCCGGTGGAATAATCTTCCTTGCGAAATAATAAAGAATACGCTACGAATAATGGCATCAAGTATTTTTTATAATGAGAGTTGAATGAGCAAGCCGCGACCTTTAATCCTTGATTGTGATCCTGGCATTGATGATTTTGTTGCTATTCTCATGATTCTTGCAGCTCCTGAAAAATTTGACCTTCTCGGTATTACGGTTACAGGTGGTAATGTCCCTCTTAAATATACAACCCAAAACGCTTTAAAAGCTTGCGAACTTGCGAGCCGAACAGATATAAAAGTCTATGCAGGATGCCCCGCTGCCATGATGCGTAGTCATGCGTATGAATCTGATGTTCATGGCGAAACGGGCCTTAAGGGACCAGAACTCCCCTTCCCTACTATGAAAGCTCAACCCCAACATGCGGTGGACTTTCTTATCGATACCCTTATGACCTCAAAGGAAAAAGTCATTCTGGCCACCACCGGCCCCCTAACCAACATTGCTGTTGCTATTATTCGTGAGCCCCGCATTCTTGAGCACATTGATGAAATCGTCACCATGGGTGGATCCATGGAGCTGGGGAATATTACACCCGCAGCAGAATTCAACTTTTATGCCGATCCTGAGGCCACTCATATTCTTTTAACAAGCGGAAACCTTCCTACTCTTGTAGGTTTAGATGTGACCCATCATGTTTTAACGACCCATGACTGGTTTGAAGAACTTGATGCTCTCGATAATCCTGTGGCCCATTCTCTTGTGGCTATGCTCCGGGCTTTTTATGATTATGATGTTCAAACCTATGGCCTTGCCGGGGGAGCTCTTCATGATCCTGCCGTCATTGCTTATCTTTTAAAACCTGAACTTTTTAAAGGCCAGAATGTGCATGTCGAAGTAGATCTTTCCTTTAATGTCACCCGTGGCCGTTCAACCGTTGATTGGTATGACAAACGGCATTTAGAGAAAAATGCTCATGTCCTCAATAAAATTGACGTTAATGGATTTTTTACCCTTCTCACCGACCTTTTATCCCGCTATGGCACGTCTTCCTTCTCCCAACAAAAGAAGGGGCTATCATGAAAAAAATCCCCCTCATCATGGATTGCGATCCAGGATTAGATGATGCCATTGGCATTCTTCTGGCTCTGGCTTCCCCTGAGGAAATAGATCTTCTGGGGATCACAACGGTTGTTGGAAATTGCCCTCTCGAGCAAGCCGAGCAAAATGCTCGTCGCATTTGTGAACTTGCGGGACGACCAGATATAAAGGTTTTCAAGGGATGCCCCCGCACCTTATTTTCTTCAAACTTTCAAGCTTCTTTCACGGATTATGGTGCAGCCGACATTCATGGAGAAACGGGCCTTGGAGGCTGTAAACTTCCGCCCCCCACCATGCCAGGCCAATCCCAAGATGCCGTAGACTACCTTATCGATAGCCTCTTAACTGCACCTTCAAAGATCACTATTGCAGCTTCTGGAGCCCTCACGAACCTTGCCTGCGCCTTCATTATGGAGCCTCGCATTAAAGATAAGATTGAGAAAATCGTCATTATGGGTGGTTCTATTGGCATTGGAAATATTTCTCCAGCGGCTGAATATAATTTTTATACAGATCCGCAAGCGGCTTATGTTGTGTTTAAGTCGGGCGTTCCTCTTGTTATGATTGGGCTTGATACTACTCGCAAAACACAAACGTCCGAAAAATGGCTCTCCAAAATTGAAGCCATGAGGACCCCCGTTACCCACGCCATTATTGATATGCTATCCTTTTACCACCGCCCTGACGCTATCCTTGAGCCGGGGGTTAGTGGCGGCGTTCTTCATGATCCCAATATCATCGCCTACCTCCTTAAGCCCGAGCTTTACAAAGGACGGGAAGTTCATGTTGAAATCGATATTTCCTCAACGATTCTGGCAGGTCGCTCCACCGTCGATTGGCATGGAAAATTAGATCGCAAAGCCACCGCCTTCGTGGTGAATGATGTCAACGTTGATGGTTTTTTCAGCCTTCTTACTGAGCGGTTAGAGCGTTATGCCTTCCTCAACAAGGAACATACATGCAGCCCCTGCTAGCCTTTGAAACTGAATCCTTGCCCCTTCACTGCACCGGATTTTTAGAGATTGATACAAAGGCTATCACCCACAACTACCGCACTCTTCAGGCTTTGCTCCCCAATTCTCTTTGTGCCGCCGTTTTAAAGGCCGATGCCTATGGCTTCGGAATGAGTGCCATTGCCCCAATCTTAGAGAAGGAAGGCTGCGACGTTTTTTTTGTGGCCCATCTTGAGGAAGGAATCTTCTTAAGATCCCTTTTAAAGGGCGCGCAAATTTATGTTCTTTCAGGAATTCTACCGGGAACGGAAAGTTTGTTTGTTGAGCATTGCCTTACCCCCGTTCTGAATGACCTAAACATGGTGAAAAAGTGGGCTCTGAAAGTACAACAACAGAGAAAGAAGCTGTCTTGTGCTCTTCACTTTGATACGGGCATGCATCGCTCTGGCTTTGATCAAAAGGAGACCGTCCAGCTTTTCGACGCCTGCGACCTTCTAGATGGGGTAAAGGTTGACTGTGTCATGAGTCATCTTTCCTCCTCTCATGACCTCCAGAGTCCTTTAAATGAGAAACAGAGAGACCTTTTCGAGTCCCTTCGTCGCCGCTTTCCTGCTGCCAAAGCAAGCCTTGCGGATACAGGCGGTATTTATTTAGGCGCCTCCTATCATTACGACATAGCTCGGCCAGGAAAGGGGCTCTTTGGGCTTTATAAGGCTCCTACCCTCACCCCTTGCCTTAAGCTTTTCGCACGCGTTCTTCAGGTCCGTAATGCCCTTCAAGGCGAAAGTATTGGCTATGGCGCCACTCACACACTTTCCCGGGACAGTAAACTTGCCACCCTCGGCATAGGTTTTGCTGATGGTTATGACCGACGATTGAGCAACACAGGAGCCGCCATGATTCAAGGCTTTAAAGCCCCTGTTGTAGGTCGCATTTCTATGGATTATACGGTGATTGATGTGACAGACGTTCCCGAGTCTCTTTGTTTTACAGGAAACTGGGTTGAACTTGTGAATGAACTTTTCACCCTCGATCATCTGGCCGATTCCATTGAGACCATCTCTCGCGAGCTTTCCACTGGCTTTGGACGCCGCCTGCAACGAGTCTATAAGTAGTTCAAGCTTTCCAAAACATACCAAAAAAAAAATTAAAAATAATTATTGACAATGCGCATAGATTGCCACGTCGGGCTATCGCCCTCCTCGCAATAATAACTTTCTATTTCTAAACATAAAAATAGAGTTCTTATCCAACTCAGGTTAGTCTTTTACTTAGTCTTATTAATAGTATAGTATCCCCCTCGAATGAGTATGATTTTTGAGTTAAAATGACATTTGTATCCTTTGGATTCACTTTTGAAGATCTTCTGAATCCTTTAAAACTAAGGGAATTGGATCAGGCTTTTTTTCGCTATCTCAAGGAGAGTGACGAAGGGCTTGCGCAGCACTTAGAGGTTGCTCGGGACAAAGGTTTACCGTCTCTTGGGGAAAGTGCTCTGATCCTCGACCTTGCCCCTTACGTGGAAGATTTTTTGGGTGAACTTTTTTCACTTCAAAAAGAAGTTGCTGCTCTTCAAGAGCAAACCTATGTCTTGGCGCCTCTTTATCGGGCAAAGCGACTTTTTATACAGCGGATGGCGGCAAAAGCGTATAGCAAAAATGAGGCTCTGACGTTTGATGGAAAGGCTCTCCAGGCGCAACTTGCTCAAATAATGGACGAGCCTTACACCGATTTGGCCTTTGCGCGCCATGTTTTAGAGACAAAGGATGAAGATTTCCTAGAAATAGCCAAACAATATGCAGCATGGGCAATACACCAACCTTTGCCCACTATTCTCTTTCGTTTGCCACGCAAAATTATTCCAAACGAACTTTTGTCAGTGCAACAAAAATCCCTTTCTGAAGAACATGCCCTCGATCAAGCCCATTATTGTATTCTCTGTCATAATCAAGAAAAGGATTCCTGTTCAAAGGCCCCGAACGGATGCCCCCTAGAGCAAAAAATATCCGAAATGAATACCTTGCGGGTTCAAGGAAACGTTTTAGGAGCCCTTGCCACGATTATGATTGATAATCCGATGGTTGCTGCGACCGGCTATCGGATTTGCAATGATTGTTCAAAAGCGTGCATTTTTCAAAAACAAGAGGCCGTGAACATTCCCAGCGTTGAGACCCAAACCTTGGAGAGTGTACTGAATCTTCCCTGGGGCGTTGAAATTTACAGCCTTCTATCCAGATGGAACCCTTTGAATTTTAAGCATCCTTTTCCCAAAGAACCAACTGGTTATAAGGTGTTGGTGGCGGGTATGGGTCCAGCTGGTTTTACCCTCGCCCACTATTTGATGAATGAAGGGCACCAAGTTGTCGGAATTGATGGATTAAAAATTGAACCTCTTCCCTCAGAGCTTCTCAGCAAGCCTATGCGTGAGTGGAAAAATCTGAAAGAACCATTAAACTCTAGACTTCCTTTAGGATTTGGAGGAGTTGCGGAATACGGAATTACAGACCGGTGGGATAAGAACTTTCTTCTCTTGATCCGTCTTTTGCTTGAGCGGCGTTCTTTGTTTTCCCTTTATGACAATGTGCGCCTCGGAAGCACTCTCACCTTGCCTCAAGCTTTTGAAATGGGTTTTGATCACGTAGCTTTATGTTTTGGCGCAGGACGGCCTAATACTTTTGATCTTCCTCAAAGCCTTGCCCGGGGTGTACGTGTGGCTTCTGATTTTCTGATGAACCTTCAGCTTTCAGGGGCGGCTTTGGGAGACTCCCTTTCAAACCTTCAAATCCGTTTGCCCATTGTGGTGATTGGAGGTGGTTTGACGGCAGTGGATACAGCCGTTGAGGCCTTAAAGTATTATCCACGCCAGGTTGAAAAATTCCTTAAACGAATAGAAGAACTTGGCGGCTTACCCCCTGTCCTCTCAGTGGAAGAACAAGAGATTGCTAAGGAGTTTATTGAGCATGCCAAAGCTTTTCGGACGGGAGATTTTTCTGCCCTTGAAGGAGCCAGTAAAATCCTTTATCGAAAACAATTGCAGGAGTCTCCTGCTTTTCGACTCAATCCCGAAGAAGTTGATCTTGCTCTTCAGGAAGGAATTCAATTTGTCGAAAACACAAGCGTTGAAGAGATTCAGATCGATGGATCTGGGCACGTCAAAACTCTCAAAACAAAAGACAAAATCTACCCTTGTCGATCGCTTTTGATCGCCACAGGAACCCTAGCAAATCAGGGATATGATGATGATCGCGTGAGTATTTACGGGGATTTAGATCCTCGCTATCATGGGAACGTTGTCAAAGCTATGGCGAGTGCAAAGGATGGGTACCCTCAAATTTATGACAAACTTTTACAATCCCCTCCTCAATCTTTAAAAATTGACCTCAAAGAACTCCTCACGTCCATTGTTGTATCTCTGAATCGC
Organism: Alphaproteobacteria bacterium; assembly: GCA_019748065.1. Classification (GTDB taxonomy): domain Bacteria; phylum Pseudomonadota; class Alphaproteobacteria; order UBA9655; family UBA9655; genus UBA9655. Next base: position 11,217 of record JAIEQB010000063.1, read on the forward strand.
TTAACACCTTCTATTATTGAAATTATTGTAAAAGCCCCCCAAGCCGTTAAAAATTTCAAACCCGGGCAGTTTTTTAGGTTTCAAACCTATGGCCCCCAATCTCTAGAAGCTATTGCCTTAACAGGGGCTTCTTCTGATCCGCAGAGGGGATTACTCTCTCTTATTGTCCTTGAGATGGGCGGCTCTTCCTCTCTTTGTCAATATTTGAAGAAGGGGCAAAAAGTAGCTTTGATGGGTCCCACAGGAACGCCCACGGAAATTCCTCAAGACGAAACAGTCCTCCTTATCGGGGGCGGCCTTGGAAATGCGGTTCTCTTTTCTATAGGACGCGCTTTAAAAGACAATAATAATCATGTGATTTATATTGCGGGCTACAAACATGCAAAAGATGTCTTTAAACGGAAAGAAATTGAATCGGTCGCCGATCAGGTGATTTGGTGCAGCGAATCTGCTCCTCTTATCAAAGCCAATCGTTCCCAAGATGTTTCGCTAGAAGGTACTGTGTTGAATGGACTTTTGAAAATTGTGGAATCTTCACCAAAAATGATCGATAGAATCATCACCATCGGATCGGACCGAATGATGGCAGCTGTAGCATGCGCCAGGAAAACAATCTTAAAACCCCTCTTAAAGGCGGATCATCTCGCCATCGGGAGTATCAATTCTCCCATGCAGTGCATGATGAAGGGTGTTTGTGGGCAATGTCTCCAAACATTGGTTGATTCTCAAACGGGAGAAAAACGGGTTGTTTTTTCCTGTGAGACTCAAGACCAAAATCTTGATGAAGTTCAATTTGATGACTTGCATCAACGGCTTAAACAAAATAGCCTTCTCGAAAAACAAACGGGACAATGGATAAAGCAAAAATGGAAAATGGTCTAAATTCCCCCCTCACTGTCATTGGCCTTATGTCGGGAACATCTGCCGATGGCATTGATGCAGCGCTCCTTCAAACCGATGGAGAAATCATAACCCATTTCGGGCTCACCTATCACAAACCTTACCCTGACCTTTTAAAAACGATGATCCTTCAAGCCTATGGCCGTGTACCAGGACCTGAGGCCGCTCTCTTAGAGAAGATAATTACAGAACAACATGCCCAAGCCGTGGAGACATTGCTTGAACGGGCGCAGCTTCAGGCTTCAGACATCGATCTCATTGGCTTTCATGGGCAAACTCTTTTCCATCAGCCTCCACAAATGCGGGGGGCAAAGGGACAAACCCACATTATTGGGGATGGAGTTCTTCTTTCTTCACTGACCGGGATTACGGTTGTGGATCAGTTTCGCCTCAATGATATTGCTGAAGGCGGTCAAGGGGCCCCCCTTGTCCCCATATTTCATAAAGCCCTTGCCAAGGATCTCCCTAAGCCTCTGGCTTTTCTTAATATTGGCGGTGTTGCCAATGTGACGTGGCTTGGTGAAAATGATGAGGATATCATTGCCTTTGACACAGGTCCCGGCAATGGGCTTATCGATGATTGGGTGCGGGCTTATTGCAGCCTTCCTTGGGATGAAGAGGGGAAAATTGCAGCTAAAGGAACGATTCATTCTGATGTTTTAAGACGCTGGCTCTTCCATCCTTACCTATCACAAAAGCCTCCCAAAGCCTTAGACCGCAGGCAATTCCGCAAGTGTCTTGAGGATGTGACCGAAATTCCTTTTGAAGATGCCATCGCAACCTTAACCGCCTTTACGGTCAGGGCCATCGAAAAGGCCCTGCCCTTCTTTCCTGAAAAACCAAAGCTATGGCTTGTGGCTGGTGGTGGGGCTCACAATAGAACTCTTTTAAATTGGATGCGTGAAAGATTAGAGGTTGAGGTAAAAAGGGTGATGGATATTGGTTTAGACGGAGATGCTCTTGAAGCGCAAGCCTTTGGCTTTTTAGCCGTACGAAGTCTGCGAAACTATCCTCTGACTTTTCCAGGCACGACAGGCGTTTTGCAACCTTTATCAGGCGGGCGAATTTGTAAATTTGAGAAGGATCAGGCTGCTTAAGCTGTTTTTGAAACAGACGTTATCGCCATTAAAAATTCCTGAACTTACCCGTTCACAACTCGTTGTGTGGGCTTAAGAGCAGGCGTTAAATAATCATGAACGTGACCAATAAGCTCTGGCATTTGATGGGTGAAAAAATGATCACCATCAGGAATGACTCGATAATCAATGTGAAGCCCGCGCTGTGCAGAAAGACGCTCGGACAGTTTTTGTACCGATTCTTTAGGAACAATTTCGTCCTTTGACCCTTGAAGAATCAACCCGGAAACAGGACAGGGAGCCAGGAAAGAAAAATCATATAAGTTAGCAGGAGGAGAGACAGCAATGAAACCATCTAATTCCGGACGACGCATTAAAAGCTGCATAGAAATCCAAGCTCCAAAGGAAAAACCAGCCACCCAACACTGACGAGGTTCAGGATTTTGAACTTGAAGCCAATCCAAGCATGCCGCAGCATCACTCAACTCCCCCTCGCCATGATCATATTTACCTTCAGAACGTCCCACACCGCGGAAATTAAACCGTATGGCGTTAAAACCTTGTTCAACAAAAGCACGGAACAGGGCATAGGTCACCTTATTGTTCATCGTTCCCCCATGTTCGGGGTGAGGATGAAGAATAATCGCGATGGGGGCATTACGATCTTTACTTTGATGATATCGTGCTTCAATACGACCAACAGGACCAGCAATTAGAACTTCCGCCATAACACCTCTCTTAAAATGTTCAGTTCTCATAACAGTCTTTTTGAAAAAAGTCAAGTAATTTCAATAAATTTAAATATGTTTTCTTTGTATAAGGATGCAGCAATCTTCAACTTTAAGAAAAGTTCATACGATTTTATAGAGCAGGTATTTTTGATCTATTCCCAGTCACCTCAATCATCATCAACTTTTTTTGCAGTTTTAGGAGTTTTAGGAAGAGAAGGGCCGTATTTGCCATAGGCGCTTTCACTACCACAGGAGGAGGTGGAGTAGGTGGTGGAGCAAAATCTCTATCCGTGTCACTAGTTGCAGCAGCAGAAGAAGCCGCAGAAGTAACTACAGTGCATCTTCTGATTTCAATGTATCCTGCTTCTTTTTTCCAGGCATGTTACTGAATAGAGCACTCAACTTTCCCTTTTCGTCTTTTAGGAGAAAGATCCTCTCTTGTCTCCCTCATGAATACTGGGTTGACAAGGAGTCAGACTTCCCTTGAAAAACACCCTTTGTATCAATTCTTAAATGTGGACGATCTACACATTCTTCGAGAAACTATTCATTATGAGAGCCACAAGAGGATACATGTTGCTTGCCCTCTGAGGACTGAAGATCGACGCATCACTTTTCAGGACAACGATGAAGAGGAGAGCTTAACTTTCTTTAGATATGGTGTTCCTCCGGATGGAAAAAGTTTTTTTCGTGCCCTTCAAATTCCTCCAGAAAAGTTTTGCAACCATCTCCTGCTGAAGGGAACGCAAGATAACGACGACGCTCAAGAATTACGGAATATTTTTAACATTGTAGTAAGAGTGGGAATGCAAAGTCTTGAGAATATTGATTATGACGATCTTATTGAGCCCGTGAGTCAAGAGGATTTTTGCAGTTACATAAGGTCCTGCCTTCAAACAAACTATTTTCCACTTAAGTTTATCAGAGCTTATCAATTTTTGAGTAACGTCAAGATGAATTTATGAACTATTTCTGCTGATCAGAAAACAGTCATGCCTACAGATTTGCCTAACTGGGATCTGAACTTAGAACTGGATTCAGAACTGAATTTAGGACTCTATAATGGACACTTTCAAATTTTGCTTTCAGAAGGTAGTTCAAAGGAAGCTCATGAGTTGTCACAGGTGATAGAACAGGGGAGCCTCTATTGGACGAATCATCGTATTTCCAATTTATATATATATATTCTCATTAATAAACTCACTATACGAGGGAATATAGGCTTTCTGAATGTTGTCGCTTAAGACAGCTCACTCTATATGGCATATTCAAATTTGAATGTGTCCTCTAATATTTTTCAAGTGCCTTAATTCTCATTTCTATCGAAGGATGGGTATCAAATAACCCAAGGTAAGATTCTGTATTATCGAATAACATAAAACGAAGATCGGAAGGAGCGTCGGCAACCTCAGATTTACCTGATATCTTTTTTAAGGCAGTAATCATCGCATCCTTATCTTTTGTGAGCACAACACTGCCAGCATCAGCCATAAATTCACGCTTTCGAGAGATCGCGAACTTGGACAAAATGGCAATAAAGTAACCAAGAATGGAAGCCATAAAAACAACAATTAACAATAGATTGCCTTTTTTATCATTTGATGACCTTCGAAATAATAAGCTACGCAAAGTTATCTGAGATATAATCGCAATAATACCAACAAAAAGCGTTGCAATGGTCAAGAGACGCATATCTCGATGGGTGATATGGCTCATTTCATGAGCTAAGACTGCTTCAAGTTCATTTTTGTCGAGGTGTTGGACGAGTCCGCTGGTGACGCAAATGACAGCATTATTAACACTGATGCCTGAGGCAAAAGCATTTAGAGCGTCTGAATCCATCATGTAGAGTTTTGGCATCTTTATGCCAGCTGTAATGCTCAAGTTTTCAACTAAGTTGTAAAGCTCTGGGTATGCTTTCCGATTTATCTCGTGAGCATTAGCCATGCTCATCGTCAGTTTTTCTTGAAAAACAAAAGCAACCAAAAACCAAATACCAACAAGTAATAATCCAATAAGGGTTCCCGTCATGGCATCGTCATAATTATCTGTCACATACATCATAATCGTCCAGATCAATCCGCAGAGAATTGCAGGCAGAAGTGTTAACAAAAGAATGGATTTGAAGTTGTTGTTCCAGAGGCTTGTCCGAATCCCCACTGTTTCAATCGCCATCAGATCTTACCTCTTAGAACTTTACCTTTTGTCCTTCCTCTAATGTTTTGCGATCAACGCTCGTGCTCTCAAAGAAGGGTTCGACTGTAAATCCGGTCATACCAGCAATGATACTTGCAGGAAATTGTTGGACGGAGGTGTTGTATTCGGCTGTTGAGCTGTTGAAGAATCGGCGCGCAGCAGAAATCTTATTTTCAATATCCGTAAGCTCCAACTGCAATTCCTTGAAATTTTCATTTGCCTTGAGTTGAGGATAATTCTCTGCAACTGCAAAAAGATTCACAAGGGCTTGAGACAAATCATTCTCAGACTTTATACGCTCTTCCTGTGAATGAGAATCCGTCACATGGGCACGTGCTTCTGTAACTTTGATAAAGATTTCTTTTTCATGCCCAGCATACCCCTTAACTGTTTCAACGAGATTGGGAACCAGGTCATACCGCAACCGAAGCTGCACATCAATGTCCGCAAATGCATTTCGCCTCGATTGCCGTAAAGATACCAGTCGATTGTAGATAACGACAAAGAAAGCAACTATAAGAACAACTATTCCGATAATTATGGATGTCATGGTCATGATTATTCTTCTCCTCTTGGAAAGATGTATTACCTACAGATAATTATATCATATCTGAAAACATAAAATTATCTTGTTAAGAAATTAAACTTTCTTCAAAACTCTTTGGCACGTTTTAGTCCTAATGAATGCTATAGGCCCTGGAGTTAAGGTGAATGAGAGTGGTTTCGAGTAGTGTAAATTGTCTCTCTAAGGCGTGGTACCACGCCTTAGCATGTAGATTTATGAAGGCGGATGGTGGGCGATGAGGGATTTGAACCCCCGACCCTCTCGGTGTAAACGAGACGCTCTCCCGCTGAGCTAATCGCCCGCTCATGGGGGTTTGTATACCCCAATGGGAATCATTTTGCTAGAGAAAAAATATAAAATGTAAGATATCAAATTTATTCCTTACAAAAGTAAATTGATTACTTCTTAGTGCAGAAAGATCCCATGATGAACGGGGATCTTCTTAAGATCATCCTCAAGTTCAATCTCAGCTATTTTTAAATCATAGGCCTGTTGGAGCTTGAGCCACATCATAGGATTATTATCGCAAAAGCGCCCCAAACGTAAGGCCATGCCGGGCGTAACAGGATGGGTTCCCTTTAAAATCCTATGAAGAGTTTGCCGGGAAATTCCGAGCCCTTTTGCCATTTCTGTAATTGATATGCCAAGATCAGGAAGAACATCCTCCTTAAGGATTAATCCAGGGTGAGTAGGAATTCTCTTCCTATGCTCTGTAACAAGATATTCCCTCTTACTCATATTTTATCTCCTCATTCATCTTTTAATGATATTGTTCAAGGTCGACAGCCCAGACATCTACTCCTCGCCATTCAAAGGTAATCACCCAAGGTCCATTCACATGGACAGAATAACGTTTGGAACTTCCATGAAGCCCATGAAAGTTAAACCCTAGAATATTCATATCCTCTGGTTTTTCTGCTTGATCAAGAACATCAAGCCGTCTTAAACAACGAGTAACGAGCTTTTGATCAAGTTTACGGCTCTTCCCTTCTAAAAAAAGCTCTTTAAGAGCCTTACTACAAAAACTCTTTACCATAAATTAAATGTAACATGGTTTATTACAAATGTAAAGCAATGTGCGTCAATTTAAGAAAGCGAAATGATTTTCACATATGCTTGAGACCAGCACGGAGATAATCAAAACCTGTGATTAAGGTTAAAAGCGCCGCAACCCATAATAGAATAAGACCGAGCATATCGATGGGCAAAAAAAATCCAGGAATATCTTCAATAATCAATAGGCTAAGAGCTCCCATTTGAATACCCGTCTTCCATTTCGCAAGCTGGGTTACAGGAACAGGAACATGGACTTCTGCCAAAAATTCACGAAGACCCGAAACCAAGATCTCGCGACATAAAATGATAACAGCTGGAATCAAGCTAAGTCCCTGAATACGTCCGAACCCCACCAGCATGAGGATCGTGGCCGCAACCAAAAGTTTGTCAGCCACAGGATCCAAAAAGACACCAAAACGGCTTGTTTGTTTCCAGGCTCTTGCAAAATAACCGTCTAAATAATCAGTGATACAAGCGAAAATAAAAATCCCCGCAACAATCCAGTTGCTGATAGGGCGGTCAAAATAAAAAAGAATAACTACCACGGGAACCAGCGCAATCCGTATATAGGTTAATAAATTGGGCAGTGTTGTTGATTTCATTCAGAGAGCCTCTTCCTCGTAGGAATTGAAAAATGTCCCCCATTTTGACATCTCCGCGAAGGCGAGGATGACAAATAGAGGAGGTTTGCAATTCACTTTCTCTTCTATATTAACCATGTCCATGAAAATAATCATAGATTTTTTTTGCCAAATTTTTACTCACTCCCTTTACCCTTTCTAAATCCTTAAGCCCTACTCCTTCCACCGCTTTAGCAGACCCAAAATGTTGTAGCAAAGCGCGCTTTCGAGCCCTACCTACTCCCGGGATTTCGTCCAACTTTGAGGTGCGAATAGCCTTTGTACGCCGCGTCCGATGGGCACCAATGGCATAACGGTGCACTTCATCCCTCAAGCGTTGTAGAAAATACAAAACCTTATCATTGGGGGGTAAGTGAATGGGAGCATAACCTGACATAAAAAAGGTCTCCCGTCCTGCATTGCGGTCGGGACCTTTTGCAATGGCAATCAAACGGACATCAGAAATCCCCAGATCGGCAAAAACCCCTTCAGCCGCCGACAGCTGTCCTTTCCCTCCATCGATCAAAATCACATCGGGCCATTGGGCGGTATCATCTTTGTCCGCAGCCAGCGCCCGGGTAAAACGCCGCCTGAGGACTTCCCGCAGCATGGCATAATCATCCCCTCGCGCCATATCCTTTGAACGCATATTAAACTTGCGATAAGCATTTTTTTGAAACCCTTCCGGCCCTGCCACAACCATCGCCCCTACGGGAAGAGCTCCTTGAATATGGCTATTATCGTAAACCTCAATGCGGTGAGGCAACACGGGCAGCTGAAATTTCTCCATAAAAGCCTTTAATAAGTTTTGTTGATTGGCACTCTCACTTAAGTGGCGCTCCAAAGATTCTTTAGCATTTTGAAGAGCATGGTTCACAAGATCAACCTTGGGACCTGTTCGCGGCACACGAATATAAACCCGCTTTTTACGCTTTTGGGTAAAGGCTTCCTCCAATAATTTTGTTTGAGGTAAAGGGACATTGAGGAGGATCTCTTCGGGCAAGGGTGTTTCTTCATAAAACTGAGCAATATAAGCCTCCAGAACTTCCTCGGGTGCAACGTCGTCTCCATAGGAAGGGAAAAAGGAATAGGAACCATAGTTGGACCCATGGCGGAAGAGAAAGAGCTGAATACAGATTCTCCCCTCCCCTTCATAGAGAGCAAAAACATCCGCGTCGGTGACATGAATCGTATTTATGATTTGACGCGCCTGTATGCTTGAAAGAGCACGGATACGATCCCTAAGAATAGCTGCCCTTTCATACTCACGAGTACTGCTGGCTTCTTCCATGCGACTTGCGAGGTCCTTTTGAATCTGACTCGATTTCCCCGCCAAAAATTCACGGGTTTCCCCCACCAGCTTTTGATAGTCTTTCTCAGAGATGTAATTCACACAAGGGGCACTGCAGCGCTTAATCTGGTACTGAAGGCAAGGACGCTTGCGGGAGGCAAAAACCGTATCAGGGCAAGAGCGTAACAAAAAAGCCCGGTGGAGCGCTGTTAGGGTTGTATTCACTGCTTCTCCTGAGGCAAAGGGGCCATAATAATCCCCGGGCAAATTACGCATCCCGCGGTGTTTCGTCAATTGCGGGTAAGGATGCCCTCCCGTAATTCGAATAAAGGCAAAGGACTTACTGTCCCTCATCAGGATATTATAACGCGGTGCCAGCTTTTTAATAAGGTTGACTTCTAAAAGGAGGGCCTCCGCCTCCGTGTGGGTTGTCACAAACTCCATACGCACAGTCTCGGCAACCATGCGTTGAAGGCGTATGGGCAAGCGGTCCACATGGGCGTAGCTGATGACGCGTTTTTTCAGATTTTTTGCTTTTCCCACATACACCACCTCATCCCGCGAATTAATCATACGATAAACACCCGGCTGTGAGGTGAGTTTTTGGGCCGTAGATTTAATCATCAAGGCCCCTTGTTCAAGGGAAGAGAGGATATTTTTCATGGTGGGAGTTTAGCATAGGTTTTTTTAAGAGAAAATTAACATTTGTCCACGTAATCTGTGGATAAGTTTGTGGGTATTCTGAAGGCATGAGGATTTTTTAATGCGCCCCTCTCCTTTTACTTTAGAGTGCCTAATTTTTAGGCACTCATTTGTAACACATTGATGCAATTGAATTTTTTAAAGTAAAGACCTTTTTTTTAAGCAGGTAAAAATTTTTTTCTTGACGAAAAATCAAAGAATTTTTCTTAGCTTTGATCTGTGCATAACATTTATAAATGGATCTTATTTTTTCTATCAATAATCAGTAATGACTATACTCCTCATAATTAAAGATGTTTTTTCGGATTTCAATACTGTAGACTTCGAGCGCAAGACACGGGTCGCCACAACCTCTCTCGACGTCTCACGACCTGATCGCAAAGTAACGTCCCCGGAACTTGAAAGGCAAAGAGTATAAGTTCTCAACGGCTCTATTGGAGAAGTTATTTTAATATTCTATATCTTTTTTCCGACTTCTATGAAGTTGATCAATAGCTATCTAAGTCTCTTAGAAACAATGTATCCCTGAGTCATAAGACTGCTCAAAAAAAATTATTTCTTCATTAAGAGGTTTTTAATAGATGTTGAGATATGACCAGCCCCGATGACTCCTTTTCAGTCGTTATGGTTAGCAACGTACCCGTATGTTGCGCTCCTTATTCCATGATAATCTATTATTCCTCTCAACTTGTTACAGACAAAAAATAAGAGAGTTATAAAATTCCTTTAAATGAACATATTTTTACACAAATAAATAATGTATAGAGTTTGACTTATATATTTCTGTACCTAGCAAAATTCTAGGGCATTTTTCACTATATTACAGGATAACCTTTATTTCGCAAGGATAAAGTTCGAGCAAAATATCCAGCTCTTCATAGCATATACTCTTGCCCAAACCCCATTCTAAGAAGTTTAGGCAAGATGTGTAGTATATATCGTACGCCTAATCTGGTATTGTACTGCCGTAGTTTCGGTCTTCAGGCATTCTCCCGTAAAGGTCAGGTCTCCGTTCATACATCTCAGATTCTGTATCTGACATTGTACTGCCATAGTTTCGGTCTCCAGGCATTCTTCCGTGAAGGTCAGGAGCTGTATCTGACATTGTACTGCCATAGTTTCGGTCTCCAGGCATTCTCCCGTGAAGGTCAGGTCTCCGTTCATACATCTCAGATTCTGTATCTGACATTGTACTGCCATAGTTTCGGTCTCCAGGCATTC
>JAIEQB010000018.1 GCA_019748065.1 Alphaproteobacteria bacterium
ACCCGCAAGCACAATTAAAGCAGTTAAAACAGTGGGTTCAGGGCTTTCTAAACTAGTTATCTAGGACAGCCCCAAAATCTTTTATAAGGTATTGATATAAAACTGTAAAACCGAGTTTTCAGACGAAATCGACTTCAACACGCATATGATTCTCCTGAGCGATTCAGGAGTATTTATGTATCAAGGAAAGCTAGTTTTTGCGCAGTTGATCTCCCATCTTCAGCTGCTAGAATTTCATAACTGTGTGAAACGATATGATAACCACAGCGAACGCCTGGCCTTTTCGTATCTGGATCAATTCCTACGCATGGCATTTGCTCAACTTACCTATCGGGAAAGTTTGCGAGATATTGAAGCCTGCTTACGTGCACACAAGACAAAGCTTTAACCATCTTGGCATCAGGGGTGGAGTTGTGCGAAGTACTTTGGCGGATGCAAATGAAATTCGAGACTTTTCCATGCATCTCATTGAAATCACCCGCGCTCTTTACGCTAACGATAGCTTTGGTGTTGAGCTTAACAATACGGTCTCTTCTTTAGATACCACAACGATCGATTTGTGTTTGCAGGTTTTTCCCTGGGCCAAATTCAGAGCCAATAAAGGTGCAGTAAAACTGCATACCCTCTTGGATTTACGAGGAAACATTCCAACATTTATCCATATCACAAATGGTAAGGTGCATGAGGTCAATGTTTTGGATGTCATGATATTTGAGGCTAGGAGGTTCTATATCATGGATCGAGGCTTCCTGGATTTTCAAAGGCTTTATAGTGTTCACCAGTCACAAGCTTTTTTTGTTATTCGAGCAAAAGCAAATTTAAAAGGTAGGCGGATATCTTCCAAGAGAATCGATAAATCAACAGGATTACGCTGCGATCAAAGGATAAGACTTACGGGCCATCTTTCTTCAAAGGATTATCCGGAAACCCTGCGACGTGTTAAATTTCATGATGAAGAAACAAACAAATCTCTTGTGTTTTTAACGAATAATTTTGATTTGCCGGCGATGGTGATTGCAAAATTATACAAGAACCGTTGGCAAGGTGAACTCTTTTTCAAATGGATTAAACAGCACTTAAGAATCAAAAAGTTTTTTGGGACAAGTGAAAATGCTGTAAAAACGCAGGTTTAGATTGCGATTGCAGTCTACGTCTTGATAGCGCTTGTGAAAAAGCAATTAAAGATTGAATCTTCCCTCTACACAATTCTGCAAATTTTAAGCTTAACTCTTTTTGAAAAAACACCCTTAAATCAATTGATTAATAACACGGAAATCAACTCTCAAACAACAACCTCTTCTAACCAAGTGTATCTATTCGACTTGTAACCGGACAGTAGTGAGCTCATTTATAAATTAAATTATTCATTTTCAATATTCATGCTATATTCGAAACGGTTAAGTTAAGTGCTTACAAGGATATAGGATTCCATTGATACATTCTTGGAAAAATAGTGTTGTTGCTTTTATGGACAGGCGCATTCTTTCGATCTTCCTTTTTGGATTTTCAAGCGGCCTGCCCTTTTTATTGACGCTTTCGACGCTCACGATCTGGTTAAAGGAGTCGGGCATTAACAATACGACTATCGGTCTTTTTGTTATCATTACCCTTCCCTATACTTTTAAATTCATTTGGGGCCCCATGGTAGATCGCGTTAAACTGCCCCTTCTTTTCAAATACCTAGGACAACGACGCAGCTGGGCTCTTATCTCTCAAATAGCACTTATTTTTATGCTGATGGGCCTTGGATCTTCCCATCCGGAAACTCATATTTTTGAAACTGCTCTGTGGGGCTTTGGCGTTGCCTTTTGTTCTGCCATTCAAGACATTGTTATTGAAGCCTACCGTATTGAGGTGATCGACAATAACCAAAAGGGCGCTGCCGCTTCTTCTACCTATCTCGGCTATCGTTTTGGTATGATGATGTCGGGGGCTGGAGCTTTATTTTTAGCCACTACATTTTCCTGGCAAACTACCTATGAAATTATGGCAGCCTTTATTGGCATTGGCCTTCTCACAACACTCCTTTGTCCCTCTCCCCAAACACTTGTTTTCAGTCCCGCTCCGCACCTTTCCTTTACCCCCACTCCCCTCCATAACCGCTTTTGGAGTTGGTTAAAGTCAACCTACGGTCCACCTCTTAAAGAACTATGGCAATCTTACGACTGGCGGGTGGTCTTGGCTTTTATCTTTTTTTATAAAGTGGGAGATACGGCCTTAAGTGTCATGAATACCCCTTTTTTGGTTGAGATTGGCTACAGCAAACTTGAAATTGCCCATGTGGCTAAACTTTTTGGCATTTCTGCCATGATTATCGGAGGATTTGTTGGCGGCCTTTTCCTCAACCGTTTTGGAATCCTTGCGAGTCTTATGCTTTGCGCCGTTCTGCAAATTCTCTCAAGCCTTATGTTTGTCATACAGGCTCTCATTGGTTATAATCTTGATGTCCTCATCATTACCATTGGCGTTGAAAATTTAACCTGCGGCTTGGGAGCAGCTGCTTTTATTGCTTATCTTTCAAGCCTTTGTAGCGCGCCCCATACGGCAACCCACTTTGCTCTTCTCTCCTCATTTGGCTCGCTTGCCCGTATCCTTCTCTCCATGATCTCAGGTTTTCTTGCAGATATCCTTTCTTGGCCCGGATTTTTTACCTTCACAGCCTTATCTTGTGTCCCTTGTCTTGTACTTTTAGTTCATGCTTCACATCACTTTTCTTATCAGCAAGATTTCCTTAAAGAGGCAGCATAGATTAAGTCCTTGCTTTTCTTAATAGATAGCTTATAGTGAATGTGAGTTTGAAACTCCTTAAAGGAAAGAAACCGTAGAGATAGTGTGCTCTGCGTAAGAAACCGAGATAGACTATATGTACCTTCTACTTCTTACCCTCAGCTCCCCTTCACCTTGCAGATGTAATGATCTAAATGGAATGGAATTTTTACGCGTCTCATCAAAACTCGTTTTAGTAAACGCCCAACCATAAGGATATATATAGATGGAGAACGGTACAGTTAAATGGTTTAACCCAACAAAAGGCTATGGCTTTATACAAATGGAAGACGGTACACGTGATGTATTTGTTCACATTACTGAACTTGAACGTTCAGGTATTGCTAATTTGGCCGAAGGTCAAAAGGTTACCTTTGAACTTGCAAGCAATAAGGGAAAGACATCAGCTGTCAATCTTAAGTTAGCGTAAGCTTAAAAAATTAAGCCACCCCTTCTAAGAATTCTTTAGAAAACAACTTGCAAGGGGTGGCCTTTTTATAAGTTGCATTTTCCGTTATAAAGATCATCCACTGAACAGGTTTTAGGAAAGGTGCACAAACTCTGGTCGCTGCTTACAGTTCCACCGATAATTGCACAATAAATGGCCTCTGGCGTGTTATAACCTGTTATTTTAACGCCCCCAACAGGGCAATTTCCTCTTAAAAGAGCCCATTCTTCACATTGTAGATTATCTTGAAAAAAACAGACGCCGTATTCGCCGCCATCCCCACGCTTTAGAATCTGCAGCGTTCCTCCTTTTTCAATACAATTTTTGGAAGCAGGATTTCCAAGAGCCACTACACCACCAGGAAATGCGCCTAAAAAAGCTAGAAGACATAAATATAATGTTACCTGTTTCATGAGGTTACTCTTTTCGTTTTTTATGGGTTTTGTCTTTACCTTCTCTTACAAAATATCGGCTGCAATATGGGCAAACAATTTCTTCTTTGGGATTCAAGTTAAGAAATATCGAGGGATGGCCTAAAGAACCTCCTCCGCCATCACATCTGACAACGGCATTTTTCACACCTATTGGTTCCCCAAAATATCTCATAAATTTGGTCTCATTTTTTTGGCCCCATTGCATCTCATCTCATGAGAGTATATAACCGCTATAAGAAATTTACTATACTCAAAGGATTTCAAGTTTCCGGGCAGGCGCCCAAGGGTGAGCCCGATGAGCGTATTCTAATACGTGACAAAGGGCGAATCTCGAAGGGCAACGTACCCGGAATTTGAAAGGCGAAGAGTATTCTGCGCCCGTAGCTCAGCTGGATAGAGCGTTGCCCTCCGGAGGCAAAGGCCAGGGGTTCGAATCCCTTCGGGCGCGCCAACCCTCACTTCTTATTAGTAAACTATGAGGCCTTGGCGTACTTCAGTTCATCCATTTTAGCCTCAGATTGAAGCCCTGGCTCTGCTCCTTGTTTTTTTCCAAGAGCAACGCCCAAAACCCCCAAGATAGCTGAAAACATAAGATAATAAGCAGGGATATAAGGAGACTCATGCCATGAATTTAAGGTGGTAATGATAAGGGGCGTCGTCCCTCCCAAAAGAGCGCCCCCCAAAGCATATCCAAAACCAATGCCACTATATCGTTCATGAACAGGGAAATAGGTTGTCAAAAGAGCCATAGAAGGGGCAACAAAGGCTACATTTAACCCCAAGATGGAAAACTGAACAATAATAATGCTTAGCAAAGAAAAATTATTTTCTAGAAAGAAAAATAGCGGGTAGGCCAGCAAAATTGTAAAAATTGCGGTTTTTTTCATTTGATTTTCTTTGCCAATCTTATCTGCAAGTCTTCCCAAAAAGGGGAAGAAGCAAACGTTAAAGCTTGTCAGGGCAACATTCGTTAACATAATTTCAGACGTTGTTAGATGAAGTTTAGAGCTCATTAAAAAACCCATGTAAACTGTTGCAAGATAAAGAGGGGTAAGGGACGATGCTCCAATTGCTAACGTACAAAGAAGATTTTTTTTCCTCTTCTCAAGTATCCCCCATAAGGGAACTTTTTCAATTTTCTCATTTTTAGCTTTTTCAAACTCTGGACTCTCATTAACTTTTGCCCGGATATAATACCCCATGAGTCCCATAAAAGCGCCAATAATAAAAGGAATACGCCATCCCCATATGGGCATAAAAGCAAGTGTACAAATAAAACCGCAGAAGGTTCCAATAACTCCTCCAAAACTTCCAGAAGCAGTCAGAATGCTGCCAGCAAAGCATTCTTTTCCTTTTTTTGAATACTCAATGACGAATATGGAAGCCCCACTATATTCCCCTCCAACACAAAGACCTTGAAGTAAGCGACAACTCACTAAAATAATAGGGGCCGCTATACCTATTTCTGCATAGGTCGGTAAAAGTCCAATGGTAAGGGTTGGTAGAGTTACAAGAAAGATAGACAGTACAAGAGCAAAGCGTCTGCCAAATTTATCCCCCAAATGGCCAAAAATCAATCCCCCCACAGGACGCATGACAAAGCCAGCGGCAAAAGTTCCTAAACTTGAAATATAAGAAACGGCTTCATTGTCAGAAGGAAAAAACAGAGGGGCTAACATTGTTGCAAAAAAACCATAGAGCATAACATCATAATATTCCAAAGCATTTCCCGTCATTGCTGCGAAGATAGCTTTATAATTTTTTTTCATAAAATTATTACAACCTCTTTAATTAATACATGGATTTTTAACTTACCCCATCATACAAATAGAGATATATTATTCAACAGAAAAATGCTGATACCTTAGAATTAATAAATTTCTTGAAAGACTAATTTGCCCTAGATAGACCTGTGGCCCTTTCTATGAAAGGGCCACAGGGTAACAAAAAACCACCAAACAATGATACTTTTAATTTTGCAGAGAGGCAATGGAGGCATTTCTCTCTGCTAGACTCTTTACTCTAAGAGTAAGACTCCTACAAAAGAGGTCATACTTGACCTTATGATGATATTACTATAAAAAAATAGTATGTCAACGTAAATTTTAAAAATAAAATATCGAAAATATGGATATTGTTTATGAGAATGAAATCGATTTATATCTTTGTTAAACTGGCTGAAACCAATTGTGATTTTAATATTCACAAAACTCTAGGGATCCCACGCTCATCCATGTGGTCTTATATCTCTGATTTAGAAAAAGATTTGGGGAAACAGCTTATCAATCGGAAAAAACAAAGTTTATCATTTACAACTGCGGGAGAAGAATTCATTCCTTTTGCATATAAAATTTACCAAACCTATGAAGAAAGCCTTCTCAATACAAAAAATGTAGATGATTCCCCTATTGGTGGGGACATTCTTGTTTCAATAACAAAAGCCCTTTCATTTCAATGGACTTCTATGGAGATCCTCAAACATTTGTACACGGATTACCCTAATTTGCGTCTTCACATGACCGCTTCCGACACAATTACTCGAGATGAAGAAAATGCTTTTGATGTCCTTATAAGGCCTTTTGGAGATTCAGAAAATTTTATAAAGATTTGGTCCATTTCTTATCATCATAGTTTATTTGCCAGCAGGGCCTATCTAGAGAAAATGGGTACACCCCAATCACCCGAAGATTTACTCTCCCATCGTATCATAGGCTATGGAGAACATCCGTTTAGTTATTTTGAGGATGTCAACTGGCATCTCAAGGGTCAAGGCTATGGCCTTCCTAAACTAAAACCCCATTTAACCATAAATTCAACAAAAGCTATTTTTGATGCCGCTGAAAACGACGTCGGAATTTGTTCTGCAACAATCCAATCTAATCATGCCTATAAAGGAAAACTTGTCAGGGTTCTCCCTCAGATTTCTGGCCCATTTATTCAGACTCATTTTTGTATCAAAAAAAATGCTACAGGACGAAAGTTACGAAATATTCTTACCTTTAGCTCTTATTTTGAAAAGCATTTAAGCTTAGAAAGCATTAAAGTAACTCGTCTTGAACATGTTCCTGAAGATTAAGTTCGCCAGAAGTTTGGGGTAAAAAGAATTATTAAGGTTAAAAGCTCAAGGCGCCCCAAGAGCATTCCGAAGATCGTAAGCCATTTTGCAGGATTAGATAAAATTCCATAATGACCAGAAGAGCCAATTTGATCTCCTAATCCTGGCCCCACATTTCCAAGAATAGTTGCACTTCCCGAAAGACTTGAAATCACATCCAAACCTGACAAAGAATATCCTAAAGCCAAAGCAGCATAGCAGAAAATATAAAGCGCGAAAAAAGCTAAAACCGACATAAAATCCGCCTCAAGCAATCTCTGGTTATTATAAAGGGGAACAAAAACTCCATGGGGCCTGCGCAATTGTAAAATTTGATGTTTTGCGGCCTTAAATAAAATTTGATAACGGAATATTTTTATTCCTCCCGCTGTTGATCCTGTACAGCCTCCCACAAACATAAGTAGGAAAAGGAAAATGAGAGAAAAACTTCCCCAGGTATTGAAGTCAATGGTTGTGAATCCTGTTGTTGATGTTATGGATACCACAGCAAAGGAGGCATGGCGCAAGGCATAAAAGAAATCATATTCCTCTGTTTGCCAAAGCCACAGGGTAAGCAAAACAGAAGCAATTCCTATAAGGAACAAAAAAACGCGCACCTGGGAATCGCGCCACAGGGATTTTGGATCCCCTTGTAAAAAGCGGGTAAACAGAAGCAATGTGATGCTACCCATGAGCATAAAAACAATAGCAATCAGTTCAATCCAGGGCTCATCAAAGTAAGAGAGAGAGAGATCAGAAATAGCAAAGCCCGCTGTCGAGACGGTTGACATCATGGTGCAAATGGCTTGAAAAGGAGTCATGCCAGCAAACCAGTAGGCAATTCCACAAAGAAAAGACATCAGAAAATAGGTTGAAAGGATGGCTGAGGCAATTTGCGATACTCTTGGAAAATATTTTTCTGAGCGATCGGAAAACTCACTGCGAAAAAGCTGCATCCCACCAATTTTAAGAGCGGGTAAGATAGTCATTGCCATGACAACAATTCCCACACCCCCGAGCCATTGGAGAAGAGACCGCCAGAGCAAAATTCCTGGCGGCGCATAATCTAAGTCCGTGAAAACCGTAGCTCCTGTTGTGGTTAACCCAGATGTTGACTCAAAAAAAGCATCCGTAAAGGTAGGGGCCGCATTGGAAAGCATAAAAGGAAGAGCGGCAAAAAGAGAAATGGTAACCCAACTGGAGACGGTTAAGACAAATGTTTCTCGCACCTCAAAGACGGGCTCCTCCTCTGGCAAAAACCCAAGAGTGAGGAGAACCCCCACAAAGCCTGTTATGGCTGCAGACTCCCCAAAATAAACCCAGTCTGGATCTTTATAAAAAATATCCATACAGGCTGGGATGACCATGGCCCCTGCCAAGATACATAGAAAAACACCTAAAATAAAAAGGATAAATCGTCCCTGAATCATGAATTATATCACATTATTAATTTGAGAGATAGTATAGCACAAGCCCATGAAGAGAGGGAGAGTTCTATTTATTTTATTAACCACCTATTGATATTATATTTTTCATTCTTAAATCAACTAGGTTAGCAATTAATTTAACATGGAGTTATGTTATGTAATTTAAAAAATCATTATTTACATTTTCCATTATTTCAACTTTCCTATCTTCAGGTGTATTTGCGGGTAGAAGTGTCGGATTTCGTCCTTCCGACCCTGTAAGGGACTTCGATAAATCCCTTGAAAAAACAGTAACTAAAGCAACTCCGGTTTCTACAGTCGTAACTTCTACTGAAGAAGAAATCTCTACTCCCCTGTTCAGAATAAGTTTACTGGAAAATCAAAATCACAGCCTGTTAAGAATGGCTCACCCTATCGAAATCCCACTCTGAGAAAGTTCAGTGAATTCCTCGAAAAGACAGCAACTAAAGCAATTTCGATTGCATCTACAAAATAACTTTTTGTTCAAAGTAAGAAGGAAGTTATTGACGCTATATACTCTATTTACTAAACGCACCTTGGAAGAAAGTGTTAAGGGACCCTTATAAGCTCTGCTTCATGCGTAAGAGGTGCTTTGTTTTCTGAGGCTGAGGTTTTTATAGCATTACTTCCACTGCATTTTTGTGGATCGCGAGCGCAACTATCTGAGAGCATATGCTTTTCTAATTCTTTATTTTTTTTAGGAGCTATACTACCTGCAGATCTAGCATGCTTATGCCCTAGCCCACGCGCATCAGTAGCACTTATGTTCACTAAAACAAGTGAAAAGCTTAGAAGATAGATTTTATATTCTAATTTCATTATGCCTCCTTTTAATTTAATTCAAATTTAGATTAGGATAGCAAACAATTATTAAAAAAAGATTACCGCCTAATAATATATACAGACGATTTCAAAAATCTAAGTTTCTACTTTATAAACCTTCTTGAGAAAGATTATATAATTGTTCAGTGGTATTTTGATCAAGTTTTCCAATCCATTCATTCATTTTGTCTATTAATTCATTTAGCCATGCTCGTTCTTGTTTAACTGTTTTTATAGGTATTGATGTCGCTATTTTTGTCACCAACTCTCCATACTCTGTATGACAGAAATTATAGAAAGAAGAAAACTGCTTAGGAACAGTAGAAAGAGCTAGAAAAGCCCTTATGTAGGGTGGCGTACCATCTCCAAGAGCTTCATTTATAATACAAGGATAAGGAACGGAAAGGAAAAGAGCCGTTGCAGCAGATAAGCAATTAACTCCCCACCGCACAGGCCAAAAATCTGCACAAGTTGAAAAAGCTTTTTGTGTTCTTAGAAATGTTGTTTTCTGAATATCTGACTGAGTAAATGCACTCAATCCACAATGAGCTATGGCAGCTACATAACTTAAATACTCTGCACTTGCTGGATCTAAACCCAGGCTAAGAGCAAGTTGATTGATGCCATAAGACGTGGCGATCAGCTCTCCGACGGTAGAAAGACCTTGGGCAAAGGTTGCGGCTTGTTTGAGAAAACTTGCCATTGTGGTTTCAGAAGGAAGCCTATCAATATCAGTAATCAAGTTGGACATGCCTTGAATGGGCATAGTCTCCATTTCAGAAACAATATTTTTAATTTCTTCTTCAGTCGAATTCATAGCTTGCGCGCTTAGTTCTTGTTGTAATTCTTTAAACATCTCAGTTCTTGAAAGCTTAAGGAAAAGGAGGCTAAGAGCTGAAATATGCTCTTCTCCATCATTCTTATTTGTTTTCTCTAGCTCACCTTGCATTAAAGTGTAGAGTTCATGAACAAGCCCGCCACTCTTAGAAGAATTTATATGCCATTTCATAGTTTCTAAGCGGCGTCTTAAAATGTTCTTCTTTTCCGCTACCATCCGTATCATATTACTTTTCTTTTGATGTTCATGGTCAGTAAAAAATTTATAGTTTACATCAAATGTATTTGAAAAATAAAAAAGCGCAAATGGTAATGCTCTTATGTAAAAAAAGAGCTCTCCGTTTACATTTGGCTGAAATTCTGCAGTATAAAAAAAGTTTGAATAAACTAGCGTTACAATAGCTGCATCTAAGGCAGATACAATGCTATATATAGGAAAAGTCGAAAGACGGAAAGATTTACAACAGCAAAGTTTTTCCAGCAAATCAACAGTTGTCCCTAATTTTTGAATATGAGGTTTTACATCATCTTTACTTGGAGTCAGCTCTTTGTTACCAAAGACAAAGTTTGCTAGATTTTCTGTAAATTCAACTGATTGTACAATACAGGGAGGAGTTAAAATAAGCAGTGTGCCAATGGTGATACCCGTTGCCAGCTCACCTTCCACAAGTTTATCGTATAAAGTCTCTCCCCATAAATACCAGGTTGTAGCAACAATTCCTCCTGGTTCAAGTAGTCCTATAATGACTCCAAAAGGAACCGTTATAGCACGAGACATATTTCGAAATTTCGAATCTTTCCTAAAGAAACATTTATCAAACTCTTCTAAAAACTGTTCAGTATTTGTCCATGAAAGGGGACGATTTTTATGTTGAGGAGGTTTCTTAGAAGGATTGTAAATAATAACAGCAGTGTTTTGCAATCCTTCTTCCCCAAGCTTTTTTAATAGCTTAGGCTTCAATGCTAGCTGATGTATCTGTAGATTTAACTTTTTTCTTATTGGATGTTCAGGATTAACATTAAGAATTGAAATCGCCATGGAAAAATCAGGATCTCGAATTTCTCTAACCTCTTCATCTTCTCTTCTAATATCTACAGCATTAGGATCATCATCGTCTAAGTTAATATATGAAGGCGGAGAAGATCGTTGTATATAAATTTCCTCCTCATCATCACCCGCATATGTTGAAATACTGGATGCTATCCAAATCAATAGAAATATCTTAAGAATTTTTGCAAAGCCTAGAGACGGCTGTTTTTGCTGAGATACTTCCATATGAAAAATACGTTTCACAATGCCCCCAATTTATATATGTTATAAAGTATCGCACCGATTAAGAAAGGTTGTGCAGGTGACAGATCAACCTCAAAAACGACTTGATCTATAAAATTTTAACTAAATTAGTCGGGATGTGTCAATTGAGTATTTTTAAGATAATTTTAACCTCTGCTACTTATGCTAAGATACTCTAGCTACTTATAAGAGGGCATTATGACACGTAAGCTAATAGCTAAGTACTTCTTACTATATTTTTTATCTCTTTTTGTAGTGCCTCTCAATGCTTTACCCAATATAGCAGCTTCACCTTCTAATAATCCTGAACCCTCCCAAAATAAAAACAAGAAAGTACAAGATAAACCAAATATAATCGTTATTTTTGGAGACGACATAGGTCAGACAAATCTCAGCATTTATTCCCATGGGCTTATGGGATACTTTACTCCCAACATTGATCGAATTGGTAAAGAAGGAATGTTGTTTACAGATTTTTATGCAGAGCAAAGTTGTACTGCGGGTCGATCAGCTTTTATAACAGGGCAAAGTGTTTTTCGTACAGGTTTAACAAAAGTAGGCGTTCCTGGATCTAATATAGGGATTAGCAAACAAGATCCTACGATTGCTGAACTTCTTAAACCACTAGGCTATACAACAGGACAATTTGGTAAAAACCATTTGGGAGATAGAGATGAATTTCTCCCCACAAATCATGGATTTGATGAGTTTTACGGCAATCTATATCATTTAAACGCTGAGGAAGCACCAGAGTCGCCTGACTATCCGAAAGCATCTGAATTTCCAAATTTTCCCAAGAATTATGGCCCTAGAGGCGTAATACACTCTTGGGTAGATGATAAAGGAGGACAAAAAGTTGTAGATACGGGTCCTTTAGATCGAAAAAGGATGGAAACCATTGACGATGACATTACGAAAAGAACCGTAGAATTTATGAAAAAACACCATAAAGAAGGCCCTTTATTTATCTGGGTTAACTTTACTCATATGCACTTCCGAACCCATGCTAAACCTGAAAGTATCGGACAAGCAGGAAGGTGGCAAAGTGAATATCATGATGTAATGGTTGATCATGATAAAAATGTAGGAACAATACTAAATGCACTGGATGAATTAGGAATCTCTAATAATACAATCGTGATATATAGTACGGACAACGGACCACATGAAAATTC
Source organism: Alphaproteobacteria bacterium (assembly GCA_019748065.1). GTDB lineage: Bacteria > Pseudomonadota > Alphaproteobacteria > UBA9655 > UBA9655 > UBA9655. The sequence continues at coordinate 12,319 of JAIEQB010000018.1, forward strand.
ATGGCCTGATGCTGGCACAACCCCCTTTCGTAGTGAAAAGGATACGAATTGGGAAGGAGCCTTTCGTGTTCCTTTACTTCTGCGTTGGCCAGAAAAAATAAAAGCCGGGTCAATCTCGAATGAGATTATGGCTCATTTAGATTGGTTGCCAACTTTTATAGCTGTAGCAGGAGATCCAAATATCAAAGAAGAACTTCTTAAAGGATATAAAATTGACTCAATGATTTATAATGTACATCTTGATGGTTATAATTTCCTTCCTTACTTAACAGGTGAAATAAAAGAAAGCCCGCGCAAGGAATTTTTTTACTTCTCTGATGATGGAGATTTATTGGCTCTCCGTTTTAGCAACTGGAAGTTTGTTTTTGCTGAACAACGGGCACAAGGAACTTTAAGGATTTGGCTTGAACCCTTTATAAAATTAAGGGCCCCCAAGCTCTTTAATTTACGCACAGACCCTTTTGAGCGCGCAGACATCACCTCAAATACATACTATGATTGGTTACTCAGCCATGCTTTTCTGATGCTTCCTGTACAAGACTATGTGAAAAAATTTATTTTGACTTTTAAAAAATATCCTCCTCGGCAAAAATCCGCAAGCTTTACAATAGACCAAGTTCTTGAGATGTTACAAAAAGGAGAAAAAAATTAGCTAACTTAGTTTTAATAAATTGTGAACTTAACGCTTGAGAGGCTGTGTATACATAAAGTTGTTGCACATCTTTCTAGAGTTCAAACATACAAACCTCAATTTGGTTAAGACATTGATAAAGTGATACTCTCCATTCTCTCAGGCTTAGCAGAAAAATGCAATTATACCCTACGAGTTGATTTTAGATTTTCATAAGCTAGGTAAAAATTCTGTGCTGTACGCAAGTGACTCGAATACTTTATGAACATGCTCATTTGTTATCAATCCATCTGAAGCTTTCCTACCAACAAGCTGTGACATTTTATCCGAAAGCTCCTTTAAACGAGAATCAATTAGATCGTTTTCAGCATCACTGTATTTTTCTTGAATGCGCTTGAATCGATCTCGTTGAAGCCGAAAAAAATCATCAATTAAATCCTGTGGCATGTTAGTAATTGTCGGAATAAATTTCCCTTCTTCAAATATGCCCCATATTTCTCTAATAGAGTTATTAGGATTTTCTTCTATCTTTTTCTTCTTTGTTTCTTCAGTTTTCCTGAAGCTTTCATTTAGTACCTGTGCTTGCTTAAAAGCCTTTTCTTCTTCTTGGTACTTAGCATCCATAAGTTTTAGCTTACCTATGAGAGCATTGAGGATTCTAGATAGGGTATGATCAGTAGTCCCTTCAAAAATTTTGCAGGTCCTGATTTCCTCCTCAACCATCACTCCTTTCAATAAAGCCTCATTCTCTCTTAACCAACTATCAAGACTTACGCTCTGGGCCTCTATGCAAGGAGCCTTTGTGTAGTCACGCGCTAGTTTGTTTTTGATGTATTGGCGTTCTTCTGGATCTTTGACTTCATTAATTTTATTCCAAAGAGCGATAAGCGTATAATAAGCATTCCATGCTCGTGTCTCTAAATTGGCGTCATCCTGCTCAGGGTGAGTAATGATATCAAAAGGTTTTATCGCATAGTGTTTACGAGAAAACAAATTACCACTAGCTAATAGCTCAAGGCATATTTCAGTATTGTGAGTAAGAAAAGCTCTTACAGTTAAGATAGCCCCATGCAAATCACTGCTCATGAACTGCTCATTGCCATCTTTGAATGATTGAATTATTGCCTCCAACGTATTCAAGTCTTCTAGAGAGGCGTCCTTCATGTTATAGGGGTTAAGCTTCCACTTAGCTTCTGCTGCTTCAAATTCAAGAAGTTCAAAAGCTCCCAAAAGAGGATTTTCTTTGTTAAGATTTTTGAATTCCTCTGCTTTAGTTTTATAATTTATTTCAGAATCATGTGGGTTTTCGTATACATGATTTTGGTATTGCTTTGCAAATTGAAGTAAAGCTGGCAGTTGCTCAGCCGCTTGACGTACTAATTCCATCTGCCTGAGTAAGCCATCGGCATGGGGAGTGTTCAAAAATTGTAGGTACTCTTTAAAGCTTTTCCCTTGTCCTCCTTGATTATAACGCATTAAATGTTGACCTAGGATGTCATTTAATTCAGGTTGCTTGCATTTAACTCTAGTAATAAGTCCATTCACTTCATCTATCTCTTGAGGTTTTAAGTGTATTCTAGCATGCATTGCATTTAAAGGGTTTACCGCAGCTACTCTTGCTGGCTGCCCTTGAGGTGGAACAGGAGGAACCTCATTTTTTTGCTGTGGCGCAGGAAGTTTATGAGCTTCGGCAACCTGATTGGCTTTTTTATGATTTGACTGCCCTTTGAGTTTTTCAATCAGAGCTGGTTCCGTTTTCTGAAAACTCTCTAACTCTTTTTGAAATAGATCATTATGTTGGCTCGCTTCTAAAAGAGTTTGTAAGAAATGCTTTTTAAATTCTACATTTGAAACAAGAGAACTAGCATCTCCAGTTCTTAATTTTAAAGCCTGATAAGCGTCTGCATCTCCTGCTTTTAAGGCTCCAGTAAGAAGAGCAAATCTATAATTGCTCAAATAACCTGCAACCAAATCAGCTAGATCAGGCTTGAAAGCACTTTCAGTTACTTTTATAGCCAAAGGGTGATTTCTTTTAAAGGTATAATTTAGCGTTTTTATAAAGTAGTCATTACCTTCTTCAAAGAAGATACGATAGAATTTATCGTTCTGCTCTCTAAAAGCTTTAGCAAGGATTTCTGCTAAGCTTTCACGCCCTTCCTTAAAGCCATAGGAGTGGCCCATTTCTGTATCAGAATAATCAAGAGGATCAAGGACTCGATAATTTCTGAGGGTTATTTTCAAAATCTCATAAGCATTAGCTTCAAAAATAGAGGCAATTGATTCTCTTACGTCTTGTGAATGTACATAAGTACAAAAAAGTGCAAAAGCTGCTTTTGCTTTGTCATCTTTAATAAGCTGGCGGGAAACCACTCCCACTTTACCTCGTAGATTTCTCAGTCCATGAATAAAATCTACAGAAGCTTTTTTTCCATCTAAGCTATTTATTACAAGTTGGTGAGTATTTGGATCATAAGCATTTTTAACAGCCTCACTAACATCAATTATAATGTTTTGCCATTCTTCTTCATTAAATAAAGATTTTGCTAATTTCCATTTATCTATTAGGAGCTCGCTTTTGGTTTTTTGATGTGATAATAAGCTTGCCGTCGAACTAGAAGAGCCATTTTCTACGCTATCTTCCTCTTGATCAAGTTTTTTTCTTTTAAGACTACCATTTTTGGAAGCATTTCTCTTAGATTTTTCAGGTTGTGCAACTTTACGTTTCTTATTTTGAGTCATTCCTGAAATATTACTTTGTTCATGGCCTAGCTCTTTACCCTTGCCCGCGTATAAACTTGAAGGAGAAGAAACAAAGCAGGCACTGAGCAAAAGAGCAAGCCTATATTGATGTGATTTTTTCATATTTAAGTTCCATAAAAATAACAATTAATATTTATATAGAGATAAAAAAATAAAATTCAATAAAAAATTTTATTTTTTTTTATTATATCTCTATTTGTCTGTTAGAAAGCTTCACAGGTAAAGTCACAGAGATCTTTGTTGATTCGAGACTCTTAGGGTGTACCTAAGATCTTTGCATAATTAAGCAAGGGAGGAAGAAAAGGCAATTTTTTACATTTTATTTCTGCCATACATTTTACCTCCCTCTTTCATGGCTGTTTTTATATCACAATTCTTTTGTTAAGTGTGCCCACACTCAGAATAGATTAAGAATCAAACACCAAGCTCTTGAAATGCTAACCGCTAACAAGCTAAAAAGTTAACCGACTTTCTTATAATAGGAATGTTGTTTAAGTAATTGCGGAAAATCTTGCCAGCTCTCGAAACATGCAACAGCTCCCTTTTCTTGTAACTTTTTAGCCATTTCTCTCGGATGATCTGCAAAAGCTAAATAACCAAAGGTCGTAATACCAGCGCCTACAGCTGAACACACGCCTGAAACACTATCTTCTACTGCGTAACAACAGTGAGGTGTAATGTCTAATTGTTCCATCACTCGTTTGTAAACATCAGGTTTCGGTTTTTGCACATCTCCCGCTTCAAAAAAAGCAGTGCCAAAAAAACGTGCCAATTGCTCGCCTTTTCCATTCGTTGCATTTCGCATAGCTGTTAAACCCCTTTGAATAGGATTATTCGAAACATAAGCAAATTTATATCCTTCTCCTTTGAGGATTTCTAAGCTTTCCACAAGATGAGGAGCCATTTCAACCTTCGTTTCTTTCAGCGTTTGCAAAACATACCACTCTCTATCTTTATAGAGGATCGGATATTCGATTAAGATGCCGAAATACTCGGATAAATTAGCACATAAGGTCTCACGTGCTTGGCCATGAAAATGTTGTTTAAATTCCTCATAGGTAAGGCGCCGGCCAATTTTTTCAGCATACAATTCGTTAAAACGCTTAACGAGAGAAGGAACGACCAAATGTTCCGTTGCCATTTGGCAATTATCAAAGTCTAAAAGAAGCCAGTTATGTGTCATGAGTTAAATTCCTTCCTATGTGAATAAAAAGCATCCGTAAGAGCTGCCACTCTTTTTTCTTTTTTAACATCATCATAATTTTCTTCAACACCACAGTTCCATATAGGCCCTGGCCAGGCTTTATCCTTATCGTATCGAGCCACAATATGAATATGAAGTTGAGATACAATGTTTCCAAGATTAGCAACATTAAGTTTTGTTGGATGGAATAGGTCACGCATCACATGACTAGAAAGAGAAATTTCTTTCATGAGAGTCTGTTGATCGGCTGGAGTTAAATCAACAATCTCCACGATCAACTCTCTTTGAGGAATGAGAAGAATCCAAGGAAAAGCTGCATTATGATGCAGACGAACTTGGCATAATTTTAGATCAAGAAGAAAAGTGGAATCAAATCCGAGCCTAGAATCTAGATACATAATAAAATATTTACCCGGCAATAGTTGATCTCTTATCAAGAGATATTCAATTAAAAAACGATTCCCGCCCTGAAAGATGAGAGCGACTATTTATAACTTACTTTAATAATTTCATAGGACTTATGGCCCTTACCGGGTGTAGAAATATCACAAACATCGCCAATGGATTTTCCAATTAGAGCCCGCGCGAGAGGAGATCCAATAGAAAGAAGCCCTTTTTTGATATCCGCTTCATCAATGCCGACAATTTGATAGGTCGTTTTTTCATTAGTGTCTTCATCAACAAGCGTTACCGTAGCGCCAAACTTAACATCCTTACCCGAAAGCTTTGAGATATCGATAACCTCTGCGCGGGCAACCTTATCTTCTAATTCCTTGATGCGTCCTTCGATAAATCCTTGACGTTCTCTTGCTGCATGGTATTCCGCATTTTCAGAAAGATCCCCATGTTCACGAGCTTCAGAGATAGCTTTTATCACAGCATGGCGTTCAACGTTCTTTAAGTGCTTCAGTTCGTCTTGAAGCCCCTTAAGGCCTCCAGCTGTCATCGGCAGTTTTTCCATAAAATCACTCTTTTGTTAAGATTAATACCTAACCTTAGCACAAGCTTTTAGAGATGCAACCCCTCCTTAACAACCCAAGTATTTTCTTAGTTCTGGACAGTCTGGCGCTCTTAAGAGTGTCTTAGGGGAGCCAGATTCTATAATTCTCCCCTCTTCAAGAAAGAGCATATGATCAGCGAGAGAAAGAGCTTCTTCTGGTTGGTGAGTTGTGATTAAAAGAGTTAATTTAAATTCATCAGCAACAAAATTTAAAAGCTCTAGCATTTCTTTCCTTAACCCCGGCCCTAAAGGTCCTAAAGGTTCATCCAAAAGCAAAAGAGGTTTCTGCCGCAAAAGGCTTCGCGCAAGGGCTCCTCTTTGTCGCTCACCGCCGGAAAGTTCAAAAGGATATTTTGTTTTCAGGTGAGAAATCCACATTTTTTTAAGCATCTCTTGAAGTTTTTCTTTTTCCTCTCTCTTAAGTTTTAAGGAAGGCCGAAGGCCTAAGGCCACGTTCTCCTCCAAGGTCAGGTGAGGGAAAAGATTGTGTTCTTGAAACAATAAAGTCAAAGGACGACCTTGGTGGGGAAGAGAAGTGATTTCCTCTCCCTTCCACATAATTTTTCCCGTTTTCGGATATAAAAACCCAGCAATAAGGGAAAGAAGAGTACTCTTCCCTGCTCCGCTCGCCCCCACAAGAAGGGTTTTTGACTCTTGGGGCAACACAGCCGAAAGACTGAGTGAAAACCCATCCCGAGAAAAGTTAAGATTATTAAGTTCAAGTCCTGACATTTGTTCTCAAAATCCATTGGGGGAGTTGATAGAGAAAATAGCACAAAAGAAGAAGAATGAGGGCTGTCCCCATGCTTTCTTCAAAATTGTATTTTCCCATTTGCATATAAAGAAGACTGGAAAGTCCGGGTATATCTGGGGATGTAAAAAAAGCGAGAGATTGAAAATCCCCTAGAGAAAGAGCCAACGATAAACCTAATGCTGTTGCGAGCGGCTTTTTCAGGAGCGGCCATTCGATCAGGAAAAAACGCTGACAGGACGACAACCCAAGGCTATGAGATGTGGGATGGTAGGTCATTTGAAGGATTTGATAAGGTCCTCTTAAAAGACGCAAAGAAAAAGGCAGTACAATGAAAAATTGCATCAAGAAGAGAAAAACCTCGGACGGAAGAAACTCCCATTCCAGGGAAACATAAAACAAAAAAGCTCCCAGCAAAGCTGGCGGCAACAAAAGGTAAAGGGAGGCTAGTGACTTTGAAAAAAGGGTTTCATATTTTACAAGAACAAGTGTCAGAAAAAGGCTTAAAGGTCCTACGGAACAGCTTATCAAAAAGCTCCTACAGAGAGCTTGCCAAAGCAAAGGATTAGAAAGCGTTTTGGGCAGAGAAAAAAAGGAAAAACTGGCCACCACCATAAGAGGCGCAAGAATTAGAAAAAGGGAAAAGATCACAAAAGGTTTTTGGAAATTTGATTTCAGGGAAGGGAGAGCCGGCATTTTCAAGGAAGAGCCATGGGGTCGGCCCTTAAATAATACGCTCCCTACAGCAAGACCAAGACTTAAAAGAAGCTGAAGTCCGGCATAATTAAATCCTTGTACCGGATCATAAAAAAAGAATAAAGACTGATACAAAGCCACACTGAGTGTGGTGCGATGGGGCCCTCCCCCCAAAATCATGATGGTGGTAAAGCTATTTAAAAAGAGACAAAAGGTAATCCAGGTGATTTCTATCATGGGCTTACGCAGTTGTGGAGCTTCCATCCGCGCAAAAATTTGCCACGGAGAGAGTTGAAGTTGGGCAGCTAATCTATAGTGTTCTTCAGGAATAAAGCGCCACGAGTTAATCATAAATAACGCTACAAAGGGGCTATAAAAAACAAGGTGTGCCAAGAGAATTCCCGCAAAGCTATAAACATTAAAAAAATACCCAGCAAGAGTTATAAACCCCAAAAGACCAACCAGAGCTGGTGTAATTAAAGGAATTCCTAAAAGCTTCAGACAAAATTGGGTGGGCGCCCACTCTCGATTCCACACAAGAACGCGGGCCATCAGTATGCCCAAAGGAACCGTCAACAGAACGGAGAAAAAAGCCTGTTTAAAGGTAAAAAGAAAAACATAAAGGGAATAGCTCATTGAATCAGTCCATCAATCCATTCTTGAAGCCATTTTTTACTCGAGGCCGTAACTTCCTCGGAGGTAAAGGGAATTGCAACTGGAGCTGGCAAGTAATTTTCGGCCTTGAGCCAAGAGTCAGGTATCTCCCCTGAAACGGGATATCCCCATCCCTTCACGACTATAAGGTTTTGCGCCTCTGGGGTTAAGAGAAAGTTTATAAACTTATCCGCAAGAGCGCCATTTTGGGTCACTTTTATTTTGGCAGCATAAATTTGGGAACAAAGATGGCCTTCCGGAAAAACCATGGCTTTAAACTGGGGATGGCCCTCAGTAAGTTCATGATAAAGAGCGTCTGTGGTATAACTCAAAAGAATGGGCGCTTCTTCCTTTTTAAAAAGAAGGGCAGAATCACTCCATCCTTTGGTAAAGGTCAGAACATGAGCGGCAAGAGCCTTCCACTTCTCTGTGGCCTTTTCTCCGTAAACCTTCTTCATCCACACAAGAAATCCAAATCCCGTAATGCTGGTACGGGGATCTTGGAGAATAATTTTATGGGGCGACTGAATCAGCGCTTCTAACGATTGAGGCGGCTGAGGAATTTTTTCTGAATCATAGGTAAAGGCCAAACAACAAGAGGCATAGGGCACTGTTTTTTCGAACAGAGCAGGGTCCATGACCAAATCTTCCAACCCAAGGACAAGATCAGCCTTCGTCCTTTTCCCCTCCAACCGCAGGCGGTTTAAAAGGATGGGAAGTGTATCATTGGCAACATATTTGACTTCAATATCAGGGTTTTGTTTTTCAAAAGCTTCCTTAAGCTGAGTTCCCGGCCCGTAAAGTGGGGACACAAAAGATGTATAAGTATGAATCGTTAGAAGATTTTTTCCATAGACTGAAGGTGCGCTGCAACATAGGAGTAATAGTAAAAGGAATCGTTTCATCTCATTTCCTCCGCCAGTATAATCTGGATCAGGTACACGGGTATAATCTCAGCTCTTCCAATAAGAGCACCCCGATGAGTGACTTAATTTTATTATAAAAAAGAGAAAGTGGCAAGTGAAATAAAACCAAGTGTATGAGTTCAGTACATATGAGACTCAAGAGGCCATAGGATAGGATTCATGAATATATTGCAAAGGTGTGAGTCCATTCAAACTAAAATGAGGTCTGTAAGAGTTATATTTTTCGAGTGAATGAGAGAGATGGGAACGCAGACCATGGACAGAATTAGGAAAGAGATCTTTTCGCGAATAAAATTCTTCTCTAAAGATGCGATTTCCCCTTTCAACACCTCCGTTATATTGGGGTCGTTTCGGAGGAAGAACGAAGAGTAAAATTCCGAGCTCAGAACAGGCTTCCTCAAAGTCTTTCATAAATTCAGATCCTCCGTCCACTTGAATTGATTCAATTTTAAAGGGGGCCTTTTGAATAAGCTCTTTCAAGAATTTTTTAGCGGTACGGCTTTTAGCGTTAGAATAAAGGCCCGCATGGATAAACTTGGATGTGGGATCCCAGGCTTGGAAATGCTTAGCAGAGAAGCCATTTTTAGAGACAGTCATATGATCAATTTGAATCATTTGACCTGGTTTTGTGATTTTCATTCCATACCTCCAAGGTTGAGCATGCCCTTTAAATCGCCGCCTTCGTTTTTGTCTGGGAGCTGAGAGA
>JAIEQB010000036.1 GCA_019748065.1 Alphaproteobacteria bacterium
TTCATTCTACAAGCCGCTCTTTCTCTAGCAACTATACCCAAATTGTGGGCTTATCTAAAATTTGTCCGGTGTTAAGGTTTTTTACTTGTTTTTCATATTTTTTTCGATGAACTTCGAGTTTTTCCTGTGACAAAGTGTAAGAAGAGAATTTATAAATGTTTTTGTGCAGTCCAATAATCTGCATAAAGGCCTCCTAGGTTTATGTTTCGTCAAAACCTATCCTAGAGGCCTTTTTTCTTGCATGAAAGGGGCTGTAAAATGGGGATAAAGCTATCGCTTTACCCTCCACTTCACAGCCTCTACCTCAACTAACTTTTTGTCTCACTTGTATCTGAACTTATTCAAAGAATATAGGTTTATATAAAATGAAAGAGATAATTATCTAGTGGTTGTTTCTGCTCCGTATGTGACATTGCTTGTACAGTGACATGAGAAAAAGGGGGCGTATAAGCCCCCTCCTGCTCGTTCATTATCAATTTAAAACTCGGAGTTTTTCGCTCCAGGAAATCCTATTCCCAGCTAGGATTAGAACGTAACTACACTTAGAAACAAATTAATTGAACTCTCATGTACGGTTAAAGTAGCCTTTCGTTTTTCAGGGGATCCTGGAATTTTTTCAAAAAGCACACTTGCATCTATATAATAATTCATTAAAAGAGTATAGTTTTGTTCAGAAAGCGGCGCGGATGCATCTTCAGAAGAGCTTATACTATAATACGTCTCTCCCAATACAATACTCTCTTCAGGGCTTTTGGAAGTCAAACCGATAGAATAACGCTTTTCTCTGGTAATGGTATTCTCAAGAAAATCAACATTTTTATCAAATAACGTATAACTTGAATGTTTTAATAATACTTCAGATGGATTCTTTGCAGCTTTAAATATTTCATATGGCGTTCCCCCTAGCATTTCTGGATAAACAGGTATTTCAGATACTACAGGAGGTAAAGGAGCCACTTGTATAGATGGCCCTTCATCATCATCGTTGGTTTGCTTTGCAAGCGCAACAGAACAATCTAGCATTGATGAAGAAAGCACAAGAGATAACAATAATTTTTTCATAATAAGCTCCTTAAAAAATTTATATTTTTACAATACTTTTGCATTTTATATTTTGTCAAGCGCTTTATAATTCATCTGTATTTATAAAATATCCCGCCGGTAAACCGACGGGATATTAAATGTCCTTCACGCCTCTTTATTGATATACTCCTTTGTTTTCTGGGGAAATTCGACAGGAGGAAGCGGCTTATCAGGATTTTTTAAAATAAAATCCACCATCCGTGCCGTTTGACGACCCACCTCACGCTGATCAGGGCCAAGGGCCGCAAGGGCCCCTTGATCAGCAATATCGATATCGCTCACAAAAGCAGGAATGCCGCAGGCTTGAGCTGCTTTCACCACACTTTTAAAGGCACTCAGAGCCGTGTTATCATTATTAATAAACACAGCATCCACCTTGCCACAAAGGCTGCGCGTTGCTGCCATCACATCACTTGTTTTAGAAGCCACTGCCATCACCAAAGTCAAATCAAAGGAAGGCGCTGCTTTTTCCATCATAGCATTCAAGGCTGTGGAGTTCGCTTCCCCGGGATTATAGATAATCCCCAAAGTTTTTAAGTTGGGGAGAACACGTTTAAAGAGCTTGAATTGAGGCTCAACAGACACAAAATTTGACACACCCGTGACGTGTCCCTCTGGAGTCTCCAAACTGGTAACAAGTTTTGCGGCAATGGGGTCGGTCACCGAACTAAAGACAACGGGAATATTCGTGTCTTTCGTTGCAGCCATGGCAGCTTGAGCGGCAGTTGTGGGGATGGCCACAATCACATCCGGCTTATCTGACATGAATTTTTGAGCGATTTGAGCGGCTAAAGTAGGGTTTCCTTGGGCAGATTGAAACTCTAAAATAAAATTTTCCCCTTCCCGATACTCTAATTTATTTAGCTCTTCGAGAAAGCCTTCTCGCGTTACATCTAAGGCAGGGTGTTCAACAAGTTGAAGGATGGAAATTTTTTTGGGAGAACTTTGAGCAGAAGAAAGGAAGAGTAAGAAAAATACAAAAGTTAGTTTTATAAGTTGAAATAAATTTTTAAAGTATAACATTTTAGGGTCCTCATTCGTTTAAGTCGTTGAATTATTTCAGTGAATAAAAAGTTCTTATAATGATGGTGGTGATGCATAATCAGTCTCCATTGATTTAATTATTCCCTTTCACTATGAAAGGGATGCTTAAGCTTATTCACTTTAAATGAAAAAAGGAAGGAGAAAATTTTGAGAAACTTAAGTATGACAATAATATCATAATTATCTTCATACATAGGCCCTGGAGTCCTACTAAAAATATCTTTTCAAAAGCAGAGTTTTCATTTAATTTTTAAAATCAAACTATTCATTGGCAGCTTTTTGATGATTGAAATAAAAGGACGTATTGTATTTCTAGATTACCTGAGAATTTTTGCCTTCCTGAGCGTTCTCATAGGTCACGAATTTTCAGGGAATATTGCCGCATTAAGCGGCGATCAATCGCTTCACATAACGCTTCGATGTCTTGCAGATATCCTGACTCCATTTTACATTGGTGGGGCAGCTGGTGTTGTTGTGTTCTTTCTTATCTCTGGCTATATCATAACTCATGTTTTAAGAACGGAAAAACCAGTAGAATTTTTGATAAAACGAGCTTTCCGAATTTATCCTCTATTCATAGTAGCTATTCTTTTAGAAGAGTTTCTTGGATTCATCGTTAACGGAGCCCCACTCTCTCCCTTTTCAATTTTTATCCCCAGACTACTTTTAATTGGCGATTTCTTCGGAACACCCCTTGCCCTTGCGGGTGTGGAATGGACACTTCGAGTTGAGATTCTATTTTATTTATTTATGGCTGGAATGAAAGCTATTGGGCTCTTTCGTAAATCTGACTGGCTGCCCTTACTATTATTGGTAATCTCAATGACCCTTTATGCTCTACCAAAAGTTCCAAACAGTTTACATTGGAATTATGGTTATTTTAATTTATACACACCGTTCCTATTTATGGGAACATGCATTTATCTAGCTGAAACAAAGATGGCTAAAAAAACGACCTGTATAGTTAGTGTTGCTGTGATGTTTCTTTTCTTCCTTCATCTTATTTCAGAAATTCAACCCTTATGGAAGGAAACTCATTATGCAGTTCTTGCATTAATATTGTTTTTATCGTTGTTATCTATTAAAAATACAATCAAAGACTTCACAGCGGTACGCTTTTTATCAAGTATTACATATAGTGTTTATTTATTTCACAAATTCCTTTGGGATTATCTGCTTCTTATTATAAATAAAATTAATTTCAGCTTAATGCCCATAAATTTCCAAGTACTTTCTTCACTTTTATTGTTCTGTTACTTAGCACATAGAACTATAGAGCGGTATGGCATAAAACTAGGCCAGAGAATGGCTTCCTATTATAGAGAGTGGATCAGAAGTTCATACGGACAATCTAGTCAGGATCACTTCCTGGTGTGCCAGGACAAACCCGGAGCTTCTAACGGGTGAAATTCCTATTCAACCATGGGTAAACTCTCTTCACCAGAAATCGAGCCTTGGGTTTTATGGAGATACGACATGTACTTAAACGTAGACAGAATTACATCCAGGCTGTAAGTGTGAACTAAATCTTAATACTTAATATCATTCACCATGAAATAGAGCCTTAAGCTTATTCACTTTAAATGAAAAAAGGAAGGAAAAATTTGGATTTTCAGTAACTCCTGGTCAAGAAGCTTACCTTTTTAAGGATTTACTATTTGATGCCCCCTGCGTCTTCTAGAAAATGCACTCTTACTAACGCTTTAAGCGGGAATAACTGAAATCAGTTAAGGGTTTTTTAAAGCTTTTATTTTAAACTACAAAAATAGTGAGAGCAGACCATGTGGGGGGAAATTCTACAAGAAGAATCCACCCATAATGGACGACCCAACTTTAGTAAAAACGGAAGGCTTCTATGAATAAAAATTTCATCCTGATATTGAATTTAATAGCGATACTTGTCTGTACTGGCGAGGCACTCTTTGCAAACGATCTCTCCGCTTGCGAAAAAAATTGCAATAGACTCCACAGCTCAATATACCATGAAACACGAAAAAATGTTATGGAACAAGAACTTTATGCTTGGACGGCGTGCATGGACAAATGCAACAATAACTCTAAGTTGGTGGACGATTAAGAATCTCATTATAAGAAATTGGATAACGCAAATCCAAGGGGTTAAAAATTTCTTATCCAAAACAGGTTAAGATTACCCCGGAGCACTTAATTGATTTTTGAAGAAGGAGTCAGATCTCCCGTTGTATGATACTTTCCCCGCTGACGAATAAGGGGAAAGTGATCGGGGGAAGCTGTCAGATCAATAACTTTACCAACTATGATGTCGTGGTCTCCTCCATCATAGACGGCACTTTTTTCACATACGATATGGCCCATAGCCTCACCAATAAGAAGACAACCGGATTTTTCATGGTACGAGGTTGCAATTTCTTCCAACCTTAAGGCGGTATGATTGGCAAACCCTTCAGAAAGGTGGGCTTGATCTTTGTTAAGGATGTTCACGACAAAATAAAGAGAGTCTTTAAAAGTCGGATGAGTTCTGGACTTGCGCGACAGGCAAAACAGAATTTGTGGCGGCGTTAAAGAAACGGAAGTAAAGGAACTTATGGTAATGCCAATGTGTCCTTTAGACTCACTGCAGGCCGTCACTACCGTTACCCCTGTGGGAAAAAGACCGAGTGTTTTGCGAAAATGATCATCCGTAATATTCATGCCTTTGTTTTAAGGGAAAAAAGAGCTTGTGAAAACTATTAAATGAAAAGGTTCACTTTTTCTTTGCGCTTCCCTGTTGACGTGAGTTTCAGAGAAAGGCATCCTGCAAGGATGAATCAACAAATCAATAGAGTTCACATGAACGAAAATTCCTCTGCTGTGTCGTTAGAGATGATGGCCAATGCCATCCGTGCCCTTTCAATGGATGCTGTAGAACGTGCGAAATCAGGTCACCCTGGCATGCCTATGGGAATGGCTGACGTGGCCACCGTTCTTTTCACAAAATATTTGAAATTTGATGCTACCGCTCCTCACTGGCCTGATCGGGATCGCTTTGTCCTTTCTGCGGGCCATGGGTCCATGCTACTCTACTCGCTCCTTTATTTAGCGGGCTACCAAGACATGACTCTTGAGGAGCTCAAGAACTTTCGTCAATGGGACAGCCGAACGGCAGGACACCCTGAATATGGCTTTGCTGCCGGCATTGAGACCACCACTGGCCCCTTGGGTCAAGGTCTTGGGAATGCTGTTGGCATGGCAATGGCTGAAAAAATGCTAAAAGCTCAGTTTGGAAAAGAGCTCGTTGACCATAAAACTTATGTGATTGTAGGGGATGGTTGTCTGATGGAGGGCATTTCCCATGAGGCTATTTCAATGGCAGGCCATTTGCAATTGGATAACCTCGTGGTTTTGTTTGATGATAACCACATTTCTATTGATGGTTCGACGGACCTTTCTGTCTCCGATGATCAATTAGCGCGCTTTAAAGCTTCTGGCTGGGATGCAATTGCCATTGATGGGCATAATTTCAAGGAAATTGATGCAGCCCTTTCCAAAGCTCAATCGGCCACAAAACCGTTTCTCATTGCCTGCAAAACAAAAATTGCTCAGGGCGCTCCTCACAAAGCAGGAACATCTGCCGCCCACGGCTCTCCTTTAGGAGAAGAAGAAATTAAGGCCACACGAGAGAATATTGGATGGCCGTATACTCCATTTGAGATCCCCGAATCCCTTCTTTCAACTTGGAGGCAAGCAGGAAAGCGTCATCAATCGACGGTCAGCGCCTGGACAGAACGCCTTTCCAAGAGTGAGAAGAAAGCCGAATTTGAGCGGCGCCTCCACGGTATCTTGCCCCAAGGATGGACAGCTCCCCTTAAAGAGCTTTGTAAAAAATTTGTGGCCGAAAAAACAGCTGTGGCCACACGCCAATCCTCTCAAATGGTTTTGGATACAATTTCTCCTGAACTTCCCGAATTGGTGGGTGGATCAGCGGATCTGACGGGCTCAAACAATACCAAAGCCAAGGACATGGTTGGGATTGCACCCCATAATTTTGAAGGCCGTTATATTTATTACGGTGTGCGTGAACACGGCATGGCTGCTGCTATGAATGGAATCGCTCTTCATGGCGGATTTATTCCCTATGGAGGCACCTTTTTAACCTTCACCGACTATTGTCGTCCCTCCATTCGCCTTTCTGCATTAATGGGCGTCCGCGTCATTTATGTGATGACCCATGATTCCATTGGGCTCGGAGAAGATGGCCCCACCCACCAACCTATTGAACATTTGGCTTCCTTAAGAGCAATTCCAAACCTTCAGGTTTTTAGGCCTTGTGATGCGGTGGAAGTTGCTGAATGTTGGCAGCTTTCCCTTGAATCAAAAACTTCTCCCTCCATTTTAGCTTTAACTCGTCAAAAGCTTCCTCTTTTGCGGGACGATGTTTCAGAGAACTTCTCCGCTCGGGGCGCATATGTTTTAAGATCCTCAACCGGGCCCCGAAAAGTCACCCTTCTGGCCACCGGCTCTGAAGTGGAGATTGCCCTCAAAGCCCAAGCGCTTCTAGAAGTAAAAGGAACGCCAACGGCCGTTGTTTCCATGCCCTGTTGGGAATTATTTGATAAACAAGATCAAGCCTATAAAAATAAGGTTTTAGGCGTAAATACATTCCGTCTGGCCATTGAAGCAGCTTCTCCTTTTGGATGGGAAAGGTACGTGGGAGAAAATGGTGCCATTGTGGGCCTCGATCATTTTGGAGCATCAGCTCCTCAGGAAATCTTATATGAAAAGTTTGGCCTCACCGCTGAGCATATTGTTAACATTATTGAAGGGAAAAAACGATGACATGCAAAGTTGCTATTAATGGATTTGGCCGTATTGGCCGCCTTGTTCTCAGAGCCATTATAGAAAACCGTCGCTCTGACATTGAAGTTGTAGCCATCAATGATTTGGGGTCCATTGCAGATAATGCTCATCTTTTTAAGTATGATTCCGTCCATGGTCCTTTCCCTGGTACGGTGGAAACCGTTGAAGATGGCCTTAAAATTAATGGGCGCTATATTAAGGTTTCTGCTATTCCCGACCCCACTCAACTGCCTTGGAAAGATTTAAACGTTGATGTGGCCATGGAGTGTTCTGGACGCTTTACAAAGCGCGAGGACGCGGCAAAACACCTCTCTGCGGGCGCTAAGAAAGTCTTGATTTCAGCCCCTGCTGAAGGCGCCGATTTAACCGTTGTTTGGGGCGTCAATAACAAGGAATTAAAACCGGAGCATAAGGTTGTCTCCAATGCATCCTGCACCACCAACTGTTTGGCGCCGGTTGCTTATGTTCTTCACAAGGCCATAGGTATCAAACACGGTTTCATGACAACCATCCACTCTTATACGGGCGATCAACGGCTGGTGGATACGATTCATCAAGATCTTCGCCGCGCCCGCGCAGCTGCTGTCTCTCTCATTCCTGCTTCCACGGGAGCTGCAAAGGCCGTGGGTCTTGTTTTACCGGAACTTAAGGGAAAGTTGGACGGCACCGCCGTTCGTGTCCCCACGCCAAATGTCTCTCTCGTAGATTTAAAGTTTACAACCGCACGGCCCACAACCAAGGAAGAAATTAATGGCTTGATGGCAGAAGCTGCTGAAGGGGAACTTCAAGGCGTTTTAACTGTGAATGATGAACCCTTGGTATCCGTTGATTTTAATCATAACCCTGCCAGCTCTATCTTTGACCTCACGGAAACTCATGTTGTGGATGGGACTTTTTGCCGCATCTTATCCTGGTACGATAACGAATGGGGCTTCTCCAACCGTATGTCCGACACAGCAGTTGCGATGAGTAAGCTTTAAAAAAAGCTTGAAAAATAGAAATTCAACCTTATATAGGTGATAGTAACATTTATTTGAGGTATACATTGTGAAGCAATATTTTTTATTTTCATTGGTAACAGTATCACTGATGGATTCAGCAGCGATGGCGACGGTAGGTCGAGAAGAGGATTTGCTTGAAGCGCTCGATTCAAAAGCGGCAAAAGTCGCCCTTCAAGCTATAAACAATGGATACAAGGTTAATTGGGGAGAATTTGACTTTAAAAATCCCGAGGATGACCAAAGAGCCACAAAGGTACAAGGTTACCTAGACACTGTTCTAGGAAGAAAGAGCATAAACTGGTACAACAAAAGTGCTAACCTTAGACTTGCAAAGCCTTTAGCCTATTCTCAAGATCCTGACTATCAGCGATGTGATACGAAATACAAAATGCATTATAATCAACAGCTCACATTGAGTGATTCATGGTCTAATGCAATGGCAAGCGCATATGGATACCCTTCATCAAGCCTACCAAGCACTTCTCAACTCCCCTTAAGACCTGAATTTGAGATGGCTCCTGAAGATAAGATGGCTCCATCAATATCAATGAGTACAAGTTCAGAAATTCTTCTTGAGCAGCTAGATGAAAAAGAGACAAAGGCAGTTCTTTGGGCTATAACCCATAAATTTGCGGTTACTAATCCTGCAGATGACATTGCAAGCGGCTTAAAAATAAATCAGTATTTACTCGCTGTTTTGGAAAGAAAGCAACAAGCACATCCTGGCAAAAAATACTCTACTCAGTGGAGAAACTTAGGTAGGTATGATTCATAAAACGATAAATTTAACTTTTTTTCTTCCTAAACCCTTGCAAATCATAAGTCTCACTTTAACTTTGCAAGGGTTTAGTTTTCTGACAGTTTATAAATCTCCAATTCATATTCTCGATTTTTAAAAAAATCAGTGTACAATAAATGTAGAATGGATAGAACACGTCCGTACACTACTTATAAAAGAAGTTCGCATGACCATCACCCCTTCTCAAATGATCCCCTTAGGGACAAAAGCGCCAATTTTTACTCTCCCGGATGTGATCTCTGGAAAAACTATGTCCCTGTCTCAGTTAAAATCAGAAAAAGCCACGGTCGTCGTACTTATATGTGCCCACTGTCCCTTTTTCAGGCACATTATTAGAGATCTGGTAAAGACCGCAAACTAATACATTCCAAAAGGAATCAGCTTTATGGCTATAAGCTCAAATGATGCGGAATCTTACCCTCCAGATTCGCCGAAAAACCTTAAGAAAAAAGCCTTTCTAGGCAACACTCTTATCTCTTAGCCAGGATGTTTAACTTTCTGGTGTCTATAACTCATAGAAAAGTCAAATTTTTCACGATAAATTAACTATTATAGAAGATTCTGTTCTGAGGATGAAAACACGTTCAAGAACAAGGGTGCACGAATGAAAGCTTCTATCGTTACTCATATCACCACCGCACATCCTTCCTCTGACATACGAATTTTTCACAAAGAATGCAAATCTCTCTCCAAACATGGAATAAAAGTAAATTTAATTGCAACTCATCCTAAAAATGAATGTATTGAAAATATTAATATAATTCCTCTACCTTCATTTAAGAGAAGAGATGCACAGATTGTTTTCAACTCTTGTTTGGCTTTCTCTGCCGCTTTAAAAACGCAAGCTGACCTTTTTCATTTCCATGACCCAGAACTTATTCCAGTAGGAATATTATTAAAAATATTTGGTAAAAAAGTCATTTATGACGTTCATGAAGATACCCCTGCTCAAATATTAAGTAAAGAATGGATCACTCCTCATATTAGACCGAGCTTATCATTTTTTATGAAAAGACTTGAAGCTTTATGTTCAAAATTTTTTGATGGTATTATAGCTGCTACCCCTCACATTACAGATATATTCATAAAAAGAAATAATAACTCTATTAATATAAATAACTATCCTATATTAGAGGAATCTATAAAGTCAAAAAATATAGATCTTTCTATAAAAGAAGAAAAAACTATTTGTTATATTGGTAACATAACAAAAATAAGAGGCATTATGGAATTATTAGAGGCCATAGAAGGAACAGATATAAAACTACATTTAGCGGGGAAGATTCCTTCCCCTGATCTAATAAAAACCTTAAAAAAACATAAGGCCTGGAAAAACGTAGTTTATTTTGGGCACGTAGATAGAACGGAGCTTTCTTCAATCTTATCAAAATCTCAGCTTGGAATACTCCTTTTCCATCCTGTTCCGAATCATATGAATTGTATTCCTAACAAACTCTTCGAGTATATGGGAGCTGGACTTCCTATAGTTGCTTCAGATTTGCCTTTTTGGAGAAAGTTATTGAAAGGTCTTGATAATGTCTATTTTGTAGATCCTTTAAATCCTCAAGCAATTAGAACAGCCATAAAGGAACTAATTGCTGATAAAGAAAAATGCCACTCTATAGGAATTAAAGGTATAAAAATTATCAATGAAAAATACAATTGGGGAAGTGAAGAAAAAAAACTCATCGCGTTTTATAAAAAACTAGGAATACAAACAGCTTAGACTTAATTTAAACAACGTGCCCAATTAAAGTAATAGGCCTACAATTTTTTAATGTTAAATTAACTATTTTTTGTGATTCTGTTCTTATAATAAAAAATTAAAAGACTGGATTTGCAGAGATGAATACTTCTACAATTACTCACATTACGACTTCACATTATGTTTTTGACACTCGAATTTTTTATAAAGAATGTAAATCTCTTGCCAAGAATGGAATGAAAGTAAATTTAATAGCAACCAATAATGAACGTCTGGTTATTGAAAATATTAATATAATACCTCTTCCTTTATATAAGTGGAGAATAACCCGACATTATTTTAAACCTCTTTTGGCTTTCTCCGCAGCTTTAAAAACGCGAGCTGACCTTTTTCATTTCCATGATCCAGAACTTATTCCAGTAGGAATATTATTAAAAATATTTGGTAAAAAAGTCATATATGATGTTCATGAAGATACTCCTGGACAAATATTTCACAAAGTATGGATTCCTTCTTACCTCAAGCCTAGCTTTTCCTTTGTTATGAGAATGGTTGAATCCATGTGTTCAAGATTTTTCGATGGTGTTATTGCTGCTACACCACATATTACAGATATATTCACAAAATTAAATAACAATTCTATTAATATAAATAATTATCCTATATTGTGCGAATTTATAGATTTAGAGAAAAAAATTACGATGAGGGAAGATAATTCAATTTGTTACGTTGGTTCTGTCACACAAGCAAGGGGAATTTTGCAATTATTAGATGCGATTGAGGATACGGAGATTAAGTTGCATCTGGCAGGGGCTTTGACTCCTCCAAGTTTAATAAAAAGCTTAGAAAAACATAAAGGGTGGAAAAATGTGGTTTATTATGGGCGCGTAGGAAGAGATAAAGTTTCTTCTATTTTATCAAACTCTCAATTGGGAATTTGTCTTCTCCATCCTACGCCAAATTATATTAATAGCCTACCTACTAAATTATTCGAGTATATGGGAGCCGGCATTCCCATCATTATGTCAGATTTTCCTTTTTGGAGAAAATTATTGAAAGATTTTGATAATATCTATTTTGTTGATCCTTTAAACCCTCAAGTAATTAGAACGACCATAAAAGAACTCATTGCTGATAAAGAGAGATGCCACTCTATAGGAATTAAGGGTATAAAAATTATCAATGAACAGTATAATTGGGAAAGTGAAGAAAAGAAGCTGATTAATTTTTATAAAAATTTAGGAATGCGGACAGCTTAAGTCTGATGATCTGAGAAATTTTCTGGGGTTAGTCATTCACATCCCCAACATTCAAACTTTATTATACTTTTGCAAAACGTGCTCTTGCCCTTTAGGGTAAAAACACCCTATTTTGTCCTATAACAAAAGTCAATTTTGAAGGAAACGTTATGGCAGGCCATTCTCAGTTTAAAAACATTATGTATCGCAAAGGTGCGCAAGATGCAAAGCGCGCGAAAGTCTTCACAAAAATCATCCGTGAGTTAACGACCTCCGCCCGTATCAACCCCGATGCGGAAGCCAATCCCCGTCTTCGCCAAGCGATCATTGCAGCCCGTGGCGCGAATATGCCGAAAGACACGATGGAGCGAGCTATCAAACGCGGCGCTGGTGGAGAAGACACGGCAGATTATGTAGAAGTGCGCTATGAAGGCTATGGTCCTGCAGGGGTAGCTGTGATTGTGGAGGCATTGACGGATAATCGCAACCGTACAGCGGCAGAAGTAAGAGCTGCTTTTACAAAGTATGGTGGGAACATGGGAGAAACCAACAGCGTCAGCTTTATGTTTGATCGCACGGGAGTAATTCGTTATCCCAAAGGCAAAATTGATTTTGACACGCTTTTTGAAGAGGCCCTTGAAGTTGGCGCCCAAAATTTGGAAGAAACGGAAAAGGGCTATGAGATTGAATGTAGCTTGGAAAGCTTTGCAGCGGTACGGGATGGGCTTATCGCCAAATTTGGAGATCCTGAAGGAGCCGAGCTTATTTGGAAGCCCCAAACAACAACGTCTGTGGATGAGGAAAAGGCAGCTTCCTTGATGAAGCTGATTGATATTTTGGAAGATAATGACGATGTGCAGGCCGTTTTTGCTAATTTTGAAGTCTCTGATGAGGTTTTGGAAAAGCTGGCGAGCGGAAAATGACCCCACCCCCTACCCGCATTTTAGGCCTTGATCCTGGCTTGCGAATCGTTGGGTGGGGAATTATTGACGTTTTGGGATCGAGTCTTTCTCATGTGGCTCACGGAATTGTGACCTCAAAGGATGGAGAAGATCTTCCCACGCGCCTTCAGAATCTGTACACTCAACTGATCGAAATTATTCAGCTTTATGCTCCCCATGAAGCCGCCGTTGAGGAGACCTTTGTGAATAATAATCCTTTATCGACTTTAAAGCTTGGAATGGCTCGTGGGGTGGTTATGCTTGCCCCTGCCCAGGCCGGCCTTTATGTGGCGGAATACGCCGCTAATAAGGTCAAGAAGAGTATCGTTGGTGTGGGACACGCGAACAAAGGACAGGTGGCTATGATGGTGGGACGCTTACTCCCCAAAAGCCAAGGCGTCACAAAAGACGCTGCCGATGCCTTGGCGGTGGCCATATGCCACGCCCACTACCGCAGCTTTGAACAAAAAATAAGGGCCGCCTCATGATTGCAAAACTCACCGGCATTATTGATACTCTTGGAGATACCTTTGCCGTTCTTGATGTGAATGGGGTGGGCTACCTGGTCTCTTGCTCGAGCCGTACCCTAGGCCAGCTTGGTTCTAATGGAGATAAAGCTGTTCTTTATATTGAAACAGTGATGCGGGCAGAAAGTCTTCAATTGTATGGTTTTTCCAGCACGGAAGAACAGAGTTGTTTTCGCCTTCTCATTACCGTTCAAGGGGTTGGTATGAAAATGGGGCTTGCCCTTTTGTCTGCCCTTTCTCCTTCAGATCTTTATCAAGCTATTGCTTCCCAAGATAAAGAAACCTTAACCCGTGCCGACGGTGTGGGACCCAAGCTTGCCAGCCGTATGATAACTGAGCTGAAAGATAAAATTCCTTCCGAAAGTGCTTTTTCAGCGACCCTTTATTCGCACCCCTCTTCTCTAACTCCTATGGTAGAAGAAGCCGTTTCTGCCCTTGTAAATCTGGGATACCGCCGCATTGAAGCAGTCACGGCGGTTAGTAAGGCTCAGCAGCACTGTGGCGAGAATGCTTCCTTGAATGACCTTATTCGCCAAGGGCTCAGTCTTATGTCGAGGACCGGCACATGAATCATCCTTCGCGCCTTGTTGCTTTAGAAGAGACGACAGAGACAGCCGATATTTCCTTGCGCCCTCAACTTCTTGAGGAGTTTGTGGGGCAATATCAAG
This sequence comes from Alphaproteobacteria bacterium, assembly GCA_019748065.1. Lineage (GTDB taxonomy): Bacteria > Pseudomonadota > Alphaproteobacteria > UBA9655 > UBA9655 > UBA9655. The sequence continues at coordinate 13,822 of JAIEQB010000036.1, forward strand.
CCCGGAAAAACTTAAAGGTCTTTATTGAAGCGGCCCGCACGCGGAGAGAAGCCATGGACCATGTCCTGTTTTATGGCCCACCAGGTCTTGGGAAAACGACCTTGTCCCAAATTATGGCTCGAGAGTTGGGGGTAGGTTTTCGGTCAACATCTGGCCCTGTGATAGCACGCGCAGGGGACTTAGCAGCCCTTCTCACGAACCTTCAACCCTTTGACGTCCTTTTTATTGATGAAATTCATCGTTTGAACCCCGCCGTTGAGGAAATTCTCTATCCCGCGATGGAAGATTACAAGTTGGATCTGATGATTGGAGAAGGACCAGCTGCCCGCTCCGTCCAAATTGATTTACCTCCCTTTACCCTTGTGGGTGCGACAACCCGCTCGGGCCTTATTTCCTCGCCTCTCAGGGATCGTTTCGGCATCCCGGTACGCCTAAATTTTTATACGCCAGAAGAGCTCCAAAGTGTTCTTATAAGGGGGGCCCAAGCCCTTCAGGTTTCCATTTCTGATGATGGCGCCTTAGAGATCGCGCGCCGCTCCCGGGGAACGCCCCGCATTGCCTTACGACTTTTAAAGCGCATCCGGGATTTCATCCTTGTGGAAGGGGCAAACCAAATTACAGCAGAAGGTGCCGACCGAGCCCTGTCTCATTTAGAAGTTGACGGTTTTGGTTTAGATTCTATGGATCACCGCTATTTAAAACACATTCTGAACCATTTTGACGGGGGCCCTGTAGGCATTGAAACTCTTGCTGCTGCTCTTGCTGAGCAAAAGGATAATCTTGAAGATGTCATTGAGCCCTACCTTCTACAGCAAGGTTATATTCAACGCACCCCCCGAGGGCGCATGTTAACTTCCCGCGCCTATGAAATCCTTGGCATGAAAGCCCCTTCTCACTTGCAGTCTCCTCTTTTTGAGGAAGAAGATGAATAAAACTCACAGTTTTTCATTTCGTGTTTATATTGAAGACACGGACTTGGGCGGCATTGTTTATCACGCCAATTACCTTAAATTTGCTGAGCGCGCCCGTACAGAATGCTTGCGCTCCCTTGGAGTGAGCTATGAAGATTTAATGAAAAAAGGAGGAGCTACATTTATTGTACGTTCTTGTTATTTAAACTGCCTTGCATTTAGCCGTCTAGATGATGTATTAGAGGTACAGACTCATTTTAAAAAGCTTGGCGGCGTCAAACTGGAAGTTTTTCAAGCCATTAGGCGAGGAGACCAATTGATTGCAACCCTTGAGGTTGTTTTAGCGTGCATCAATTCTTCTGGTAAACCAATAAGACTTGATGCAAATTTAGCCACTAAACTGCGGATTTATTTTGGAGAAAATTGACGATGGAAACACCTACCCAACTCCCTGATTTGACTGGCGTTGCCACAACGGCTCAAGTCATAGCTCATGACTTGTCCCTTTGGGGCCTTTTTATGTCAGCTGATTTTATCGTAAAAATAGTGATGATTGGTCTTCTGGCTGCTTCCTTTTGGTCCTGGACCATCATTTTTACTAAGGCTATGCGTTTAAAATCCCTTTTTTCCGCAGCTAACCATTTTGAGGATTCCTTTTGGTCTGGCGGATCTCTGGACGCTCTTTATGATCGCGTGGGTAAAAAAGTGGGCGATCCCATGAGTGCTGTTTTTTCAGCTGCCATGCGCGAATGGAAAAGAAGTACAAGCACATCCCGTCCTTCCTCCGTGACCCTTCAAGAACGCATTGAAAGGGCCATGCAAGTTGTCTCTAGCCGAGAAATGGATAAATTAGAGCGCCATATGGGTTTTTTGGCGTCCCTCGGTTCTACAGCGACCTTCGTCGGTCTTTTTGGAACCGTATGGGGCATCATGAATAGCTTCCAATCCATTGCAGCCGCTCAAAATACAAGCCTCGCTGTGGTAGCCCCGGGTATTGCAGAAGCCCTTTTTGCAACCGCTATTGGTCTTGTGGCCGCTATTCCAGCGGTTATTGCCTATCAAAAATTTGCTCTTGAATTAAACCGTTATGCCAATCGATTGGATTCTTTTTCCAATGAGTTTGGCGCGATCATTTCTCGTCAGTTAGAAGAGGGCCGTTAGATGGGGTTTTCCTTAAGTCAATCAAAGAGAACAGGCACCCGGCGCAAGGCGGCGATCACTGCTGAAATCAACGTCACACCTATGGTTGACGTTATGTTGGTGTTGCTGGTTATTTTCATGATTACGGCGCCTTTGCTTACAGCGGGCATTCCTGTGGACTTGCCAAAGACGGAAGCTTCCGTTCTTCAAGAAAAGGAAGATCCCTTAACGGTGACTGTTGATGCTCAAGGGAACCTTTATCTTCAAGAAACAGCTCTTGAACTTGCTGTTCTTGTGCCGCGGCTTGTGGCCATTACGGGATCAAATCCTGAAGCCCGCATTTATGTGCGTGGCGACAAGGGAATTTCCTATGGCCGGGTTATGGAAGTCATGGGGGCCATTAGTGCGGGTGGGTTTAAGAAGGTAGCTCTTATCTCTGAAATCCCTACAGCGGGAGATCCAAAACAAGTTGATCAAAAACCAGCTAAAAGTATAAAGTGAAAGTAGATTTTCATGGGTAAAGGTGCCATACTTTCAGGGTTGTTACACGGCGTTGTTATCCTTCTTCTTTTGGCGGGGCTTCCCGAACTTTTTCGCCGTGAACTTGAACCGCCACCTGTCATTCCCATTGAAATTGTGAATATTGCTGATATTACACAGGCCCCTGATCTTAAGGTTAAGCCAAAAGTGGATGGTCCTGAAACTAAGAAAGAGGAAAAACCCGAACCTCCAAAACCTACTCCTGTTGTTGAAAAAACGCCAGAACCAGAGCCTGAACCAAAACCCGAGCCTGAGCCAAAACCAGAGCCAGAACCAGAGCCAGAGCCAAAACCAGAAAAAGCTCCTGACCCTATTCCTGAGCCTGAAGCGATGTCAGAGGTTACCATGGATGATTTGTTGGCTCCTATTGAAGAAGAGAAAAAGAAAGAAGAGAAAAAGAAAGAAGAAAAACCAAAGGAAAAGCCTAAGGAGAAGCCAAAAGAAAAGCCTAAGAAAAAAAAGAAAAAGAAGGATTTCATGCAGCTTTTGAACAATATTGATAATGCGGACGCTTCATCGGATGGACCTGCTCAGCAGGAACAGGATGAAAACTCAACATCTGATCATGCAGCTAACAACATTAATGCCGTTTTGTCTATCACCGAGCTGGATCTTATCCGACGTCAGTTGGCGGCTTGCTGGAATGTACCTGCAGGAACCCAGGATGCAAAAGATCTTTATGTGGATGTTCGGGTTGAAATGAATCCTGATGCAACAGTACAGTCAGCCGTTGTGACAGGATCCAGCGGCGGTGGAAGTTATAAACGGGCAGCGGAAGATAGTGCTTTGCGGGCCGTTAGAAATCCTAAGTGCAGCCCTCTCAAACTACCTCTCCATCGCTATGATCAATGGAAAACCATCACCATTCGCTTTGATCCCAAGCATATTTTGTAATACTTCACTTCAAGCGTACTTTAAACTTTCGGCTTTAGCCGGTTGTCATTGATTGCATAAGAAATTATTTTGAGATATAAAGAATACATTAAAGTATAGGCTTTTTATCTTACCCTGAAGGGGACACTATGATGAAACTGATTTTAACCCTTCTTTTTTGCACAACTTGTATGCTTCAGAGGGTTCAAGCTCAGCAAGAAAAGGCCGAAAGCTCAACATCTGATTATGAAGCCAATAATATTAAGGTTACTTCCGTAACCGAACTGGATCTTATCCGACGTCAGTTGGCGTCTTGTTGGAACGTGCCTGCAGTGCTACAAGATGCCAAGGATATTTATGTGGAAGTTCGACTTGAAATGAATCCTGATGGGACAGTACAGTCAGCCATTGTAACAAAATCCAGCGGTGATGGAAGTTATAAGCGGGCACTAGAAGATAGTGCTTTGCGGGCCATTAGAAATCCGAAGTGCAGCCCTTTCAAATTGCCTCTCCATCGCTATGATCAATGGAAAACCATGACTATTCGTTTTGGATCCAAGGATATGTTCTAAATCTCTAAAAGAATGAGATTTTATTTATCTCACCAGCTGACGTTTTTTATTTTCTGTAAATTTTAATACTCCGCTGTCATCCCCTCGAATGAGGGGGTCCAGTGCATGACTTATTGCGCAGCAATGTTATTGATTTTATCCAAAAGGGTTCCTCATTCCTACGGAATAAATTATTTGCCCTTGATCAACTATGTCGTTATGGAGATCCTCAGTTCCTCTCGCTACGCTCAAGGTCTCAGGATGACAGCATTTTGTATTTATTAGAGAAATGTCATCCTGAGGAGCCACAAAGTGGCGAGCTCAGGATCTTTTCAATAACACAGTTGATCCAGGAGGAAGACCAATATAGTCAAAAAAGTCATCTTCAAACACTTCAGAATGTGTGTTGTTTACAACACCTTCTCAAGAAACGATTTTGCTCGTTTTGTTTTAGGAGATTTGAAGAACTTTTGACTCATGGAATCTTCAACCAAATGACCTTCATCCAAAAACCAGATACGGTCAGCAATTTCCCGCGCAAAACCCATTTCATGGGTCACGATAATCATGGTGATGCCTGTGTGAGCAAGACTTTTAATAACTTCGAGAACTTCCTTGACCATCTCAGGGTCCAGAGCAGAGGTGGGCTCATCAAAGAGGATCACTTCGGGCTCCATGGCAAGAGCCCTCGCAATGGCGGCCCGTTGCTTTTGGCCGCCCGAAAGGTTAGGGGGATAAGTTTGGACCTTGTTCTTAAGACCTACCTTTTCTAAAAGCTTTTTTCCCAAGATTTCCGCCTCTTTGCGCGCCATTTTTTTGACCTTCAGCGGCGCATAAATAACATTCTCAAGGGTGGTCATATGGGGGAAGAGGTTAAACTGTTGAAACACCATCCCCACTTTTGTGCGCAGTTTCCCAATGTTTGCGCCCTTATCGGTAATGCAAGTATTATCGACAAAAATCTTACCAGATGTGGGAATTTCTAAAAGGTTAATAGACCTTAAAAGAGTAGATTTTCCCGAACCAGAAGGGCCAATGATGGCCAAGACTTCTCCCCGCGGGATGCGCCCAGAAATGCCCTTTAGAACTTCAAGAGACCCAAATGATTTATGAATGTTTTCCAATAAGATCATGATGTTTTTAACTTTTTTTCCAAAATGCGTGCGCCCAAGGTGAGGATCATCACGAGTACATAGTATAAGCCGCCAGCAATCAATAAGGGTTCGAAATAAAGGTATTTCTCGCTTGCCACAATGTTGGCTCGCCGCAAGATATCCGCGCCTCCTATAACGGAGATAAGTGTTGATTCTTTGAGCAAATCAATAGATTCACTGACAAGAGACGGAAGAATTATCCGTATAGCTTGAGGTAAAATAATATCCTTCATGGCAAAGGGATAAGAAATACCCAAAGAAAGGGCCGCTTCCATCTGCCCCTTATCGACGGCATTAATCCCCCCTCGAATATGTTCAGAAATATAGGCTCCTGAGTTCAGAGTAAATGTTAAAATACCCGCTTCCCAAACAGAAATGGTATACCCCGTGAGTTGAGGGATAGCGTGGTAAATCAACATAAGTTGGAGCAACAAAGGTGTGCCACGGAAAACCGATGTGTAAAAGCTAGAAAACCATTTTAGAACTTTAATATGACTGATTTTAAAAAGGGCAAGACATGTGCCCCATAAAAAACCCAAAAACAAAGAAACGCCTGTGTAAGCCAGGGTAACTTGAACACCTTCAAGGATATAAGGAACTGAGGGCCATACGCGTTCAAAGTCTAAAAGCATTACTGAGTGATCCACTTTGCTTCAATATTTTTGATATCACCTTGCATTTCTTTAAGAGCTTCATTGACAGGAGCCACAAGGGGAGATCCCTTAGGAAAGGCAATAGCGATTTCACCGCTGGAGACGTCTACGGAAACAACTTTAAATCCGGGAGTCGATTTTGCAATTTTGTGAGCCACTGCGCTCCCAATAAGGGCTGCTTGAATTCTCCCATTCTTAAGTTCTTGAACAAGATCTCCTACTTTATTTAAAGCAATAAGGGTCAAATCAGGAACACTCTCGGTCAACTTCCGACCAATCACTTCATTAGAACTTCCTAATTGCACCCCTAATTTTTGTCCCTCTAAATCTTTTTCTGAAGTCAGAGAAGATGTTTCTAAGACAAGAAGCTCAGATTTATTATTATAATAAGGATTTGAAAAATCTACGCTTTTACGCCTTTCTTCTGTTGGAGAGAGTTCAGCAATCGCCATATCTGCTCGACCCGACTGAAGAGAAGGAATAAGAGAAGAAAAGTCAGCTTCAACAATCTTGATGGGACGGCCTAAATGTTCTCCTAATTTATGGACGACATCCATATCAAAGCCAATCACCTTGTCTCCGCTCTGGGTTGTATCCTTAAATTCGTAAGGGGGGTTATCAGGAGAGGTAATAACAATAAGAGGTTTCATACTCTCATCTTCCTTCTTCTCACCACAAGAGACCAAAAAAAGCAGACAAAGGCATGCTGATAAAAAATCTTTCACCTTTTCGAATTTCATTTTAGGAGATCCTTATTTTAAAGAATAAAGAATAACCTTCTCGTGCAAAAAGGTCAATTTGAAGATTCTCGTTTAAATGATGAACTAACAGTTGCAATTGTTGTTAATTATTTTTATGTTACACACAACTTTCCTTGGGGCGTAGCCAAGCGGTAAGGCAGCGGTTTTTGGTACCGCCATTCGTAGGTTCGATTCCTACCGCCCCAGCCATCTTTTCCTTGCAATGATAAAACTTACTATAAAACTTAAAAACATCATGCTTGTTAAAACAATGGCGAGGATAAGAGGTGTTGTTGGAAGGAAGCTTGCAAGGATACTTCCTATAAATCCTGATCCAATTTGAATAGACCCCACCATGGCGGATGCGACGCCTGCAATTTTAGGAAATAAATTCATAGCAGCTGTTGATGCATTAACGACGGCGAGAGCAGATGCAGCATAAAACCCAATGGTAAAAAGAATTACGATCAATGCTGTTGCGGAAAATAAAAGACAAATGCTTAGAAAAATGAGGCTTAAACACAAACATAAGAAACTCCCGACAAGGATTCCTTGATGAAATTGAATACGGTGCGCCAGGTATCGCGCAAAGTTAAATCCTGAAACATTGCCAATAGCACCGACAATTCCTAATGCACCATACTCTTCAGGGCTAAAGTTAAAGTGGGTGATGAAAAGATAAGGCGAAAAAGTAACATAGCAAAAAATTGACCCCATCTGCAGTCCAATCACAAGACAAAAAAGGACATAAGAAGGATCCTTAAATAAGGTAACGTAATTTTTAAGAATTGAAGAAAGGGGTGTTTTCTCTTCTGACAAAGATTTTGTTTCAGGAAGCCACCTCCAAACCATTACGGCAATAATTATCCCAAAGCCCATTAAAAAATAAAAGTTGTATTGCCAACCAAAAGCAGACTGAAGAAATCCTCCCAAAGTAGGGGCAATGGCAGGTGAAAAGGAGGCCACCATCATTGTTGTGGCTGAAAAGCGTGTTAAATCAGCCCCTTCATAAAGATCTCGACCCACGGCGCGCACAACCAACGGGCCGGCTCCTGCTGCAAATCCTTGAAGAAAACGAGCTATTTGAAGACTAAAAACATCTTGTACTTCGGCACACCAAAAACTTGTAAGAATAAAAAGAACAATTCCTCCCTTAGCAACAACAAGTCGTCCCATGCGATCAGCAAGAGGGCCGAGAACTAAACTCCCCACTGCGGATCCTAAAAAGAAAAGAGCAAGGGTTTGTTGAACCTGTTCGCGACTCGCATGAAGCGCTTCTCCGATAGCTGGGAAGGAGGGAAGATAGATTGCCGTTGAAAAAAAGCCTAAGGCCATGAGCAGACATAAAATGGGCAAAAGAAGCCGCGAGGATTGTACTGAGCTCATGAAGCGGGTATCCATTTTCTATTAAGGTTACTCAACATATAATAGGAGGGGTGAAATTTCTAGGAGAATCTTACTCTGGAAAAAAGAAGTTAAGTGTAAAACGGGCTGTCCATTTTGTGCCTACGGAAGAGGGAACGGCAACATTGTAAAACGCTTGGAAGGTACCACTAACAAAGTGTTTGTTGACTTTAAATACATATCCGCCTCCCCCTCCCACAGGAACGGTCCATCTCTGTGTATGCTTTAGGGTCCAATCCGCAGTAATTTGGGGCAAGGAGGCAATATACCACCCATTTGAAAGGTTATAATAAGAAAAAGCTTCTAGATTGAATGTATTAACACGAGGTTGGTTTTTGCTTCCTGCAAAAGACCAAAGGTTATTCGCATAAAACCCCAAGACCCACTTTCCGGGGGTAGTTGCAAGGATCATCCCGGGACCCGCACTCACTTTTCCTGATCCTAATTGACGATTTGTTGCAGTCGGTAGGGAAAATAGGGGGCCAATGCCAACTGAAGTTTTCTCTATATGGACGTGTGCAAGATAAAATTGTGGATTAAAATCCCCTATTCCGAAAATATGACCCCTTTGAGTCAAAATGTTTACTTGAGAATAAATAGGGAGGATAGGCCGAGTAATGACTTTTATATTTTCGTAAATCCTTATGGGTATTTGAGGGATTAGCTTAAGAATATACTGAGGTTGATCCTTGTCTGCAAATCCAAAATTTAGATCATTTTGAAGAGGAATCGACACAATATTGGAAAGTGGGTTTTCAAAATCCTTTAGCAATTCAAGGTCACTGGTATTTTTAGCATAGGCAGGCAAAAAACAAAGAAACCCTAAAAAAATATAAAGCGATGAGTACCTTGTCCTAGGTAACATGAAAAGATTTCCTTGAGTTCATATTATGAACACTCCAATATCATAAAAACTAACAATTCTCAAATTACGTTATACCTTCTGAATAAGTTCAGATACAAGTGAGACAAAAAGTTAGTTGAGGTAGGGGCTGTGAAGTGGAGGGTAAAGCGATAG
>JAIEQB010000042.1 GCA_019748065.1 Alphaproteobacteria bacterium
TAAAAAATAATTATACTTCCAAGACCTTGGCATTTTTTCTGCGTCCTTAAAATCTACTTTCGCAGCAGGTTCAATAAGTGACAATTCTATCCCTAAGTAATCTCAGAGCACTGTTCAAGATACTTGATGTATTTTTTCTTCTTTCATTCTGCTAAGTCTTGAGCCCCAAGGCATCACTACTATATGTTTATCACACACATTTCAAGAGTTTTAACTTTCCAGTCCTTAGCTGCATAAAATCTCATCAGTTTTATCATAAACCGCATATGTAAAGAATTTCCTCTTCTCTCTTTAAAGCTTGACTTCTTTTTCTGCCAGATAAATGATATATTAAGTAAAATTAAAAATGTTTAGAATTTAGAAATTGAGCTTTTAACAATAGAGTTTCAGATTCAAAATTAAGAATCCCTATTTAAATTTTGGAAAAAATATTATTAATAAAGAAAAATGACAAATTGTTTTTTCATAATTGGGTTTGGTTATACAGCTGAATTTTTAATAAAAGAACTCGTAGAATTTGATTTGCAAGTTATTGGAACTACAAGGGGCCCCGAAAAAGTTGGTTTCTATCCTCACTCAAATTATGAGCTCGTTAGTTTTTCAGCATTTAATGTTGAAAAATATTTAAAGATGGCAACACATATTTTAATTAGCATTCCACCTACAAAGGAAAAAGGTGATCTCATTCTTGCAAAGTTCTCTAAATTAATTAAAAAGTTTTCTCATCAGATCCAATGGCTAGGATATCTTTCATCTACCGGCGTTTATGGGGATCATCAAGGAGCTTGGGTTGATGAAACTTCAACTTCAATATCGCCCGGTAGACAAGGGGCATTAAGGTTAGATGCCGAGAACGCATGGCTCTCTTTATCAAATGATTACCGATTACCTCTTCATATCTTTAGATTGGCTGGCATTTATGGTCCCACAAGAAATGCTTTAGTGAAGCTTTTGAAGGGCAAGAAACAAACTATTTATAAGAAAGGCCATTTTTTTTCAAGGATTCATGTGGAAGATATTGCATCTGCTCTTGTTGCTTCTATAAAGAAGCCTGATCCTCTTTCTATTTACAATATTGCGGATGATGAGCCGGCTCCTTCGCATGTTATCGATGATTATGCAGCATCTTTACTGGATATGCCCCTGATAGATAAAATCCCATTTGAGATAGCTAGATTATCTCCAATTGAAAAAGAATTTTATTCACATAACCGACGAGTATGTAATTTTAAGATGAAAAAAAATCTTTTATTTAAATTAAAATACCCTACCTATAGGGAAGGATTAAACCAACTTTTAAAAGACGAAACTTATTTATCATGCGAAAAACAATAATTCAAATTGTATGTTGGATTTTAATTTTTCAGCTTGTAGGCTTTTACCTTGGCCTCATTACCAAAGCAAATATCAGTCCTTGGTATGAATTACTTAATAAACCAATTTTTACTCCTCCCAATATGGTTTTTTCTATCATCTGGCCTATTTTATATGTACTTCTTGCCTTAGCTGGTTATTTGCTCTGGCAATACCGTCGTCGATCAATTGCTAGGACAGCAATATTTTTTTATGCTGCACAGATTGTAATGAATTGGTTATGGACACCGCTCTTCTTTTATTTTCATTTTATTGGCTTAAGTTTCCTTTGGATCATCATAATAGCAGGGTTCACTATTACAACGATTTATCTTACCAAGGATAAATTCAAATTAATTAGTATAATGCTTATCCCATACTTTATATGGTTAATTTTTGCAGCCTATTTAAATGGGGCTCTTTGGATGCTTAACTAAATACTTTGGGGCTAACTGTGGACTGTCTTATCATCTACGACAAAGATATTCTTCTTTTTAGTAGTTCATAAAGCTTTAATTAAATTTATGGTGAATTTTCTAAAATTACTGTATCTTTTTAATTAAGTACTTTAACATAATATTTAGAGATAGTTCTTAAAAATTTTAATCTTTATTTTTGTTTTATGTTACAGTTGAAAGATGTATATGTAAAATTAATATTCTTTATAAAATCTATGAGGATTTTTTATAAGCAATGCCCTTTCATATTGATACTTTACAACTCAAAAGTTTTATAGCCATTGCCGAAATCGGTAGCTTTAGTCACGCAGGAAGATCTGTTGGGCGGACACAATCTGCTCTTAGTCTTCAGATTAAAAACCTTGAGCAAGAGTTAGGCTGTTTGTTATTTAATCGGACCAATCGCAAGATAACTCTAACCCAACAAGGGGAAATTTTTTTTGGCTATGCAAAACAGATTATTCAACTACAAAGAGAGGTTTATAGCCGCATCAAAGAACCAGAAATCTCGGGAGAGATACGTCTAGGTACACCAGAAGATTTTGCTTCTCATTACTTGCCTGATGTTTTAGCAAATTTTAGGAAAAATCACCCTCAAGTACAATTAAATGTCGCTTGCGATTTAACTCTTAATCTTCTGGATGGGTTTCAGCAAGGCAATTTTGACATGATTCTTGTAAAGAGAGATCCTCAAAGGGTAAAAGGAGGAAGTAAGGTATGGCGAGAACCACTTGTGTGGGCAGCAGCAGATTATTATCGGCCAGAAAAACCTTTATCCTTAGTTTTGTCCCCCCAACCTTGTATTTATCGAGCACGCGCCTTGGCCGCCCTCGACCGTGCACGAAAGTCATGGTACATCAGCTATACAAGTCCCAGTCTGGCCGGGACTATCGCTGCTGTTAAAGCCGGTTTCGGTATTACAGTGTTACCAGCCAATATGTTACCACCTGGAATTCATCCTATCCGCAAAGAAATCAAGCTACCGGAACTCGCTGATGCTGAGATCGCCCTCATGAAATGCGAAAATTTATCTAAGGTAGGAGAAATGCTAGCCGAACATATTATGCATAGCCTCGAGAACAAAAAAGTATAATTATTTCTAGCTGTATTTGTTATAGCCCAACAAATTTACTAAGAAAGCCATTGGGTGAATGAATGAGCTATTCATCATGTTCCTTAGGTAAAGACTTGAAAGCTTCAAGAGCTCTTTTTCTTGAAAATGCGAGATCAATAATTGGCCTAGGATAGGTCGTGCCTAATTCTACTCCGGCCTCTTTTAAAATAGATTCTGAAGCTTCCCAAGGTTGAAAAAGATATCTATTCGGCAAATGGGAAAGCTCTGGAATGAACTTCCGCGTGTAATCCCCCTCTGGATCAAATTTTTCCCCTTGTGTGATGGGGTTAAATATTCTGAAGTAGGGCGCAGCATCGGCACCTGATCCTGCTATCCATTGCCAACTTGCACTGTTATTTGCAAGATCAGCATCAACCAGGCACTCCCAAAACCACTCCTCGCCATGGTTCCAATGAATAAGGAGATTTTTTACCAAGAAAGAGCCAACTATCATTCGCACTCGATTGTGCATATACCCTGTTTGCCACAACTCTCTCATGCCAGCGTCAATAATAGGGTAGCCTGTGTTCCCTGTTTGCCAGGCTTTTAATGCTTCTGAATCGCTTAGCCATGGGAAATGATTAAATTTCTTTTGAAAGTTTTTTTGAGGCAAATCTGGAAAATGGTAAAGTAAATAATAAGAAAATTCACGCCATCCAAGTTCACTAAAAAAACAGGCAGCATCTCCAAGGCTCATAGAATCATCCACACAGTGGTCTTGTACAGCAAACCAAACTTGGTGAGGAGATATTTCTCCGAAGTGTAAATAAGGGGATAAGCGTGATACATGTTCTTTTGTGGGATAATTGCGTCCTTCCTTATAGTTTCTTAAGCCTTGTTCTAAAAACTCATTTAATCTGGCGCGCGCGCCCTCTTCTCCAATATCCCAGTAAGGTTTCATGGATACATACCAGGGAATCGAATCCAAAAGTTTTAAATCATCGATTTCTATAGAATTTTTAGCATCTTTTATAAGATTTAGTTTTTGAGGTTTTGGCAAGGGTTGATGTGGACTCTTAGCCTTCGTGCATCCCTTTTGGTAAAAGGGAGTGAACACTTTATAAGGAGTGTTATCGTTTTTAAGGATATTCATGGGTTCCCAAAGCAAAGAAGCGTTAAAACTCTTGCAGTCTACGCCCACGTTTTTAAGGATAGCTTTGATTTCTGAGTCGACACGAATACGCCAAGGTTCATAACATCGGTTCCAATACACGGCGCTGATATCAAGTTCCTGGAGAAGTTTAATAATAATCTCTTTTGAATCGCCTTGATAAACGTTTAATTTATTATTCAATGTTGCGTTAAGTTTCTTCAAGGAATTATGCAACCACCATCGGCTCGCTCCCCCCATTTTAAAAGAGGATGAATTCACATCATCTAAAATATAAATAGGAATTATCTCACCGTTCTGGGAAGCCTCATATAAACCAGGATTGTCAGAAAAAGACCGCTGCATAAGTTCCATTAAAACCCTCTAATTTTCCTACCAAGGATCCCGAAGATTTGTTATGTTTTTCATATAAAAGCAAACAAAACGGTGGGGTTGAAGGATGTCATTTTTAGCAAGCGAAGCACGGGTTCGAATCAAAGACAGTCCTCTCTTAAAACTAAGGGAACTCATAGAATGGAACAAGGTTGTCAAAGAGATGGGGAGCTTGGGCCGTTCAGGATATGGGCCAACAGGGTATGATCCTTTAAAACTCTTAAAAGCTTTGATTCTTCAGGCTTGGCATAGCCTGTCTGATGTGGGACTAGAAGAAGCTTTACGCGTTCGTTTAGATTTCATGCTTTTTACTGGATTTGACCAAGAAGTACCTGATGCCACCACCCTTTGCCGCTTTCGCAATCTCTTAACAACAAGGCAGCTGTGGAAAAAGATTTTGAGATCCATCAACACGTCCCTTGAAGATAAAGGTCTAAAGGTTGCAGCCAGCCATGGGGCTATTCTGGATGCGACCATCATTGAATCTGCGGCGCGTCCTCGTAAAAGTTTAGAAGCGCTTGTAGAAGATCGCTTGGAAGAGGAAGGCAAGGAGATAATTAACGTAACCATCCTTCCTGAAGCCCATCATTCTGTAGATCCGGATGCGCGATGGCTCAAGAAAGGCAAGAAAAGCTATTTTGGGTATAAGGGGTTTGCCGTTGTTGATGGCAAAGAAGGCTACATTGATCATATTCGTGTCAAACCAGCCAATGCTTCTGAAGTAAGGTCTTTGGAAGAGGTGATTAAAGGGATGCCTAAGACCAAACGTCTTTATGGAGACAAGGGGTATGCAAGCCAGAACAATCGGGAACATTTGCGAGGTCAAAAAATCAAAACCGGGCTTATGTATAAAGCGAGCCGTGGACATGACCTAAGCAGTCGACAAAAAAAATTCAACCGTTTGGTTTCTGGAATCCGATATCGGGTTGAACAATGTTTTGGGACTTTAAAAAGACGCTTTCGATTTACGAGAGCATCCTACTTCAGCGAAGTAAAAGTAGAGGCCCAAATGATCCTCAAAGCCATTTCCTTTAACCTCTTAAAGGCTTATAGACAGGTGTATTGCGTCTAAATGACACAAAATCTTACAAAAAAGGTATTATTGGAGCGTAAAAAACGAACAGCCCTAGGTCATGTTTAAGCAGCGAGCTTCGTAATCTCTAAAAATTAGCACGACTACCCTTTATGCAGCGGTCTTAGAAAGACGTAAATCTTGACAAAACCAAAAGAGACTCTTTTTATTCATTCTTTATTTCCTTGCTATAGATTTTCTCAATTGGAGTCTCTAATTAAAAATAAAAGATTATTGCTGGCAGAAAGGGCAATAAAATGTAGAACGACCCGATTGAACAATTCGCCGAATAGGGGTTGTGCAGAGTTTACAAGGCAAATTTTCTTTGTTGTATACTTTAAATTCATGTTGGAAATATCCTAATATTCCATCGACTTGACGGTGATCATTCAAAGTTGATCCTCCAGAAAGAATAGCTTTTTTAAGCACGTTTTTAATGGCTTCACATAGTGTTTTTAATTCGCTGCTTTTTAATTCATTACAATTTTTTTCGGGATGAATTCCAGACGCAAAAAGAGCTTCATTCACATAAATATTTCCTAATCCTGCTATAATGTTTTGGTTTAACAAGGTTGTTTTAATAGGGGATTTTCTCCTTTGAAAATGAGCTCCCAAATACGTGTTTGTTAATGCCTTTGAAAGAGGATCTATCCCAAGCTTTTTAAGAAATTTATGTTGTCCAATTTTTGCAGTTGGAACGAGATCCATAAATCCGAACCGACGCGGATCCTTATAAATTATAATTACTTCTTCCACAATAAAATGGACATGGTCATGAATTGACGCATTTGTAGGGTTTATCAAAAGTCTTCCTGACATCCCTAAATGTATGATTAAAGTATAGTTGTTTTCGAGATGGATGAGGATATATTTTGCTTTTCGATCTACTGTTTTTATGCGAACTTTACGAAGATATTTCTTAAAGTTTACAGGGAAAGGATACCTCAAATCAGGCCGGTTGAGAATAACAGAATCTAAAATAGCTCCTTCCAAATAGGGACGAAGCCCTCTACAGACTGTCTCTACTTCTGGAAGTTCAGGCATGGCGTACCAACTTTCTCAGATTTATTCATAATCATACTTTAAGCTACCGAAGAAATTATTTGCTTCTAAAGTAATTTTTTTGTGTGTAGCTTTATCCATTTTTTCTAAATTACTGTAAACAAACTTCATACGAGGATTCTTTTTTAACCAACTTTCATGTTTTATGATAAAATTCCAATACAAATAATTGAAAGGGCAGGCTCTGTCCCCAAGTTTTTCTTTGACGCTATAATGGCAGTTTTTACAAAAATTAGACATTTTATTAATGTAAGCACCACTAGAAATATAAGGTTTTGTGCCAATCACCCCCCCATCTGCATAAAGGGCCATCCCTATTGTATTCGGAAGTTCGACCCATTCATAGGCATCTGCATAAACCGCGAGATACCATTCATGGACTTCCTGGGGATTTATTTCAGCTAATAAAGCAAAGTTCCCCGTAACCATGAGTCTTTGAATATGATGAGAATAAGCTTCCTCTTTGGTCATTTTTACCACTTGGTGGACACAATTCATTTTTGTGTCAGCTGACCAATAAAAATCCGGCAATCTTCTCGTATGTTGCAAACTGTTACTTTGTGCATAGGAGGGCATATAAGTCCAATAAATTCCTCTGATAAATTCACGCCATCCAAGAATTTGTCGGATAAAGCCTTCTGCAGCATTCAAAGGAACTTTTCCAGTATAATAGGCATTTTCTACGTCTCTACAAACTTCCTTTGCATCAAGAAGGCCAGTATTTAAATAAGGAGAAATTACACTATGAAAAAGAAAGGGCTCCCCAGACTTCATCGAATCTTGGTAATCTCCAAAATATCTTAAGTGATTCTTTAGAAAGTAGTTAAATGCTTTTTTGGCATCTTGTGCCTTAACAGCAAATAAAAAGTTTTCCGTGGTGCCAAAGTGGTTAGAGAACTTTTCTTCTACAAGACGAGAAACCTCATTCGTTATTTCGTCAGACTCAAATTTCAAAGGAGATAAGCCTTTATATTCTTTAGGAAGAATTTTACGGTTTTCTTTATCTAGATTCCATCTGTTTTGAACAGGGGACTCTCCATTCATGAGTAAACCTGTTTTATTTCTCACCATGTGATAAAAGTTTTCCATAAGAAGATTTTTTTGTGTCTTAGTCCACTTTGAAAATTCATTTGAGCTAATAAAAAAGCGATTGTCTTCTTCTATTTCTAAAGGAATTTCAAGTACCTTCTGAAGATTGAGCATGTCTTGAAATTGACGATATTCGCCAGGTTTTGTAACTCTAACACTTAAGGGTGAAAGTTTCTTCACGAATCTTTGTATTTCAGTCCTGAAAGCGCCACTGTTTTGAGGATCATTTAGAGAAACATAAGTAACTTGATAGCCCTTTTCTCTGAGTTCTTGAGCAAAATGCCTCATAGCCGAGAATTGAAGGATCAATTTTTTCTTGTGGCGTTTAAAGCTAGCTTCTTCTAAAACTTCTGCAAAAAGAATTACATCTTCCCGCGGGTTAGTTTCTTTGAGACTAGCCAAGTTAAGTGTTAATTGATCGCAATAAAGAGGTCGCAATATCATATAAGTAAAGCCTCTGATTATTTTTCATATTCTTATTACAAATTCGGATGCATGTCTTTAGTGAATCGCACTAGATCATGGATTACAAATTGGGCAATTTTCTGGACCCGTGTTAAGGGCTTTCCTAAATGATTCCTCAAAATCGCATTTGACACAGCCAAAAATCTCCTCTTTTATTTTTTCAGTTGGGAAGTCACATTCAGTACACTCAAGACCTTTTAGTAAACGCACAAGCCCCCATCCTGGAAGCTTGCACTTAGGACAAAGGATAGAGAGGCGATGAGCTAACTTTTCTGCTAATTGACCAATAACTGCCATGCGGGTTGGATTCATATGAGCTCGCATGTCTGATTCAACTCTGACCATTTTATTCGATGAAGCCTTCTTACAGATATGAAAGGCTTTTTTAAACTCTCCAACCGACTGAATTCCTTTGAAAATTATAGATTTATCTACCCAATCAGCGGGACGGATTATTATACCGTGAGATGGAAATTTTATTGCGTTCGCAAATTCTAGAAATTCATTCTCATAGCAAATATCTTTAAATTTGTAATTTGTTTCCAAGCTTAAAACATTTTCCCTAAGGTAAAAATCTTTTTCTTTATCTATAAAGATTAACTCTTCATGATCGCAGGGAAGAAAAAAAAGAGAAGGATGAGGGCCAAAACTTCCCTCACTTGCTATACCGAGGGTTAAACCACTAGCTTCCATCCCCAATTCACATTTTTTTCTTAAGACTTCAAATGTCGTTCCTGTTCGTTCTACTTCTCCAGAGAAAGTTCCTAGTTGGTCTGTGTTTTCATTGCACTCGATAATCTGAAGGCCTAAAATCATTGAGAAAGGTTCAGCAATAGCCTTAGATTTGCTGTGCTTTGTAGTAAGAGCGCATAATTGATTTTTATAGGTCATATTCAGCTCTCTTAAATATTTAATTCAATGCATACTGACATAGTATAAAATATATTGGAATGCCAATAGTAATATTAAAAGGAAAAGTAATTGCGAGAGACATCGGAAGATAAATGGCAGCTCTTGCTTGGGGCAATGCAACCCTCATCGCCGCAGGTACGGCGATATAAGATGCACTTGCACAAAGAACAGTAAAGAGAGTTCCCGTGCCAATATCTAAAGCCAATATTTTGCTAGCAACAACCCCTACAATTCCTCCTATTAAAGGCATATAAAGCCCAAAGAGAAATAGACTGAATGTAAAAGCTTTTAAATGATGCTTTTGCTTCGATATCATCAGGCCCATATCCAAAAGAAAGAAAGCTAAAGTTCCTTGGAAAGGGGCTACTAAAAAATCCTGCATTTTTTCTAGCCCCGGTTTTCCAGTTAAAAAGCCTATAAGAAAAGAACCCAGGAGAAGAAAAAGACTCCCATTCGTAAAAATGTCTCTTAAGTTATTAGAGTGTTTTTTTACAGCTCCTACAGACTCATGCCGCGCAATGAATAGGCCTGATAAAATAGCTGGAGCCTCCATTAGAGCTAGTACTGCAACGATGTAGCCTGCATAGAAAATGTGATTCTCTTGTAAAAAATTTGTAGCTGCTACAAAAGTAACTATACTTATAGATCCATAATGTGCTGCAATTGCAGCAGCAGTTTCACGGTCTAACTTAGTAGTAAGTTTCAAGATAAAATATCCAATAAATGGTTGTAGAAATCCGATTGCTAATCCCATTATAAGCGTTGAAACAACTTGTAAATCAAAAGAAGAAGTTTCAATGAGGGCAACACCGCCCTTAAACCCAATTGCCATCATTAAATAAAGAGAAAGATATCGACTTATACTATCCGGAACAATAAGATCTGACTTCATAAAGCCGGCTAAACACCCCAGCAAAAAAAACAAGATAACAGGAGATAGAGCATTTTCTATGAATAGAGAAAAAATAGTCATAACAGAACATCCTTACACATTTTTTTGAATCACATTCTATGGTTCTCCTGATAATAAGAAAAATTAATAATTTTAATACTCTTAAGCAGAATTTCTAATAACGTTTATGACTGCTCTTGCCTAGTTTACGATTTATGAACCAAGAATGAGTAAGAAGTTATTCTGAAAATGAGTTGGTAATCTAGATCTACGACATACTCTTTTGAAGGAAATTCTTGCTTTTAGATAAGACACCTTGAGAGTGGGTGATTTATAGCCTCAATAGGCCTTTGAAAAATTCTCGAAATTGAGGCAGTAGATGTTTTTCTGAGCTATGCATAACGTGTTTCTTACCTGAATTGAGAGTGTTAAGTCTTTTTAATGAAATATCAAAAAATCATAAAAATAACCTCATAAACTCACAAAAATTATCTCTTTCTTTACCTTTTGAAAATAAGATTCTTTTGTGTAGATAGATAGGAGAGACACTTGAAAGATCATTATATTAAGAGGAAATTATTATTTCTGATTGGCAGGTTACTTTTAGCGAGCCGATGGTTGCTTTTAATAGTTTATTTTGGTCTTATGTTAACTCTGATTCTTTTTATTATCAATTTTTTTCAAAAGTTTTACCACCTTGCATTCTTATTTTTACAGGGGGAAGAGGTTAACTTAACTTTAAGTATATTCTCTCTAATTGATTTGGCTCTTATAGCTAATCTTATCGTTATTATTATATTACAAGGATATAAATCTCTTTTGTTAGAAAAAGATGACTTGCAAAAGAAAGATTTTTTGATACAAAATGAGGAATTAGGATTAAGAAAGATAAAAATAGACATATTGATTTATATTATCATTATATCTTCAATACATCTATTGACTGTTTTTTTTAATCCTGAGTTATATGAATTTAAATATTTTCCTTGGCTTGTCGGCATTCACTTTACACTAATCTTAACATTTTTTTCCTTATATTTAGCTACAAAAAATTCCAAATGATTACGAAAGTCTAAAGTTGAGATTAGTCAGTAATTTTTGCGAAAAATATTTTTCTAGCTTCTTGATTTATGTCAAATCTTCTTGCTGGAATGGCTATGGTCTTTTTAAAGGGTTATTTTAAGATATTTTTAACTTTTCAAATGTAATATTTGATCGTGCCTATAAGGGAGAATAGCATGATTAAAAGTATCCTAGTTGTTCTTGATGATTCACAATCAAGCCTTTCAGCAAAAAAATTAGGTATTCAATTGACTCAAACATACAGGGCTTCTTTGACGGGTATTGGCATTCTGGACAAATCCTGGATAGAAGGTCCCCAAGCAATTCCTTTAGGGGGAGCATCTTTCAAAATTGAACTTGAAGCACAGCTTATGCTAAAAGAAAGAGAGCACGTCTATAAAATGGAAAAAGCGTTTATTGATCAATGCAAAGACAAAGAAATCTCGTGTTCTATTATTGATGCTATGGGCATTCCAGTTGATGAAATTGGCACATTCTCTACAGAACATGATATTATAGTTATTGGGAAAGAAGCAAATTTTCACTTTATACCTATAGAGGGAATCTCACCTTCTGTACAAGAATTTCTTAAAGACATCCATCGCCCTCTTGTTTTGACAAGCAAAAAACTTCCCAATCAGGATAGCTCTAATATTCTTGTTGCCTATGATGGAACGTTTGCCTCTTCTAGAGCAGCCCACATGGCCATTCTCCTTGGACTTTTGAAGAATAAAACCATTCACGTTGCAAATGTATCTTCTGACAAAAAAGAGGCACGTGATCTTGTTAATAGAGTGGCTTCTCTCTGTAAAAATCATGGTTTAAAATCTCACATTCACCCCATTGAAAGCAGCAAAAAACCATCCATTGAATTGCTGAATTTAATGAAAAGTGTAAAGCCTTCCATGCTCGTAACAGGAGCTTACGGCCACAGAGGGGTTACTTATTTTTTTAAGGGCTCTTGTATACAAGAACTTTTAAGATCAGCTGAAGTCCCGATTTTTGTGTACCATTAAACAAGAACCCAATTCAAAACTCCAACCTCAAGGGTGAAACATAACAACATGAGGTAGGGAAAATATATAGGAAATTGAAGTGATAAAAACACCCAGATCATATCATACCATGCCTCCCGAAGCTGTGTTGAAAGCACTAAAAGTGGTGGATTCTGGTTTAAGCAAGCAAGAAGCCCAACGACGACTTGAGAAGTATGGTCCTAATCGTCTTCCCGAACCACCTAAACCTAACGCGCTCATGCGGTTTCTCCGTCAATTTCACAACGTATTGATTTATGTGCTACTTGGGGCTTCTGTTATTACAGCCTTTTTGAATCATTGGGTTGATACTTTCGTCATTCTATTAGTCATTCTCATTAATGCTATAATGGGCTTTATTCAAGAAGGCAAAGCTGAAAGAGCAATGGACTCTATTCGTCATATGTTAGCCCTTCGCGCCTCGGTAGTACGCAGCGGAGAACGACGAAGTGTGAAAGGCGAGACGCTTGTTCCTGGAGATATTGTCTTACTGGAAGCTGGAGATAAAGTTCCTGCTGATATAAGGCTTCTTTCAACTCACGGTTTGTTCGTGCAAGAATCCATTCTAACAGGTGAATCCGTTCCTGTTGAAAAGCAAACGAAATCGGTGATTGAGGCTGCTCATTTAGGTGACCGTTCCTGTATGACTTTTTCTGGTACGCTGGTAACCTCTGGGCAAGGAAAGGGCGTTGTGGTCGCAACAGGAGGTGTCACGGAAATTGGACGCATTAGCGGCTTGCTTTCAGAGATAGAGATATTAACCACACCGTTAGTAGAACAAATGAATGTGTTTGCTAAATGGCTAACCGCCTTGATTTTAGCGGTTGGAGGTGGGTTGCTGATTTATGGCAACTTTATTAGTGGCTATTCTTTCAAAGAAATATTCATGGTTGTCGTGGCCTTCTCAGTAGCTGCCATACCGGAAGGCTTGCCTGCTGTACTTACGATTACACTTGCCCTCGGTGTGCAGGCAATGGCAAAGCGAAATGCTATTGTTCGTTATCTTCCTGCTATTGAAACCCTTGGGTCAGTATCTGTTATCTGCACAGATAAAACTGGCACCTTAACACGCAATGAGATGGCGGTAGTATCAGCCATTACTTCTCAGTACATCTTTACGCTTGAAAGCAACGGTTATTCTCCGCAGGGTCTCATTCGACTCGAAGATGAGGAAGTGGAGGCAAACGAATATGCAGTCCTTCTCGAACTTGCCCGTGCTTGCTCACTTTGTAATGATGCCGTGTTGCGTGAGAGCGAAGGAATATGGGTAGTGGAAGGTGACCCATTGGAAGGAGCTTTGTTAACTTTTTCCAGCAAAGTCGGTATAGAGGCGCGCAAAGAAAAAGAAATATGGAGATGTACAGATGCTATTCCATTTGATTCAAAACATAGGTTCATGGCTACTTTGAACCATGACCATAACCATCATGCGTTTATATTTGTGAAAGGAGCCCCTGAAACAATACTTTCCATGTGTAAGGATCAAAGGGGTGCTCATGGTGTAGAACCTCTTAACGCGTCCTATTGGCGTGAGAAAGCAGATAATGCGGCGATTCAAGGTCAGCGCGTACTTGCTATTGCGATAAAGCCCGTCAAGCCAGAGCAGACAGTCCTTGAGCTTGTTGACGTGAAAAATTCGTTAACATTTATTGGCATGGTAGGGATGCTTGACTTGCCGAGGAATGAATCTGTGGCAGCCATAGCTGAGTGTCACAGGGCAGGTATTCGTGTGAAGATGATTACTGGGGACCATGTAAAAACGGCTTTAGCCATTGCAAAGCAAATCGGACTACAAAATTCTAATACAGTTCTCAGTGGAGCTGAACTTGACAAAATGAACGATACTGAGCTTAGGCGCGCAATTCTGGATTGCGATATTTTCGCTCGAACCCTGCCAGAGCACAAGTTACGGCTCGTTACAGCCTTACAATCTCACGGATTAATTGTTGCGATGACAGGCGACGGGGTAAATGATGCACTTGCCCTTAAGCGTGCCGATGTAGGGGTAGCTATGGGAAAAAAGGGGAGTGAGGCTGCTAAAGAAGCCTCAAAATTGGTGTTAGCGGATGATAACTTTGCTTCTATTGTTGCAGCTGTTCGTGAGGGGCGAACAGTGTATGATAATATTAAAAAGGTTATTAGCTGGACTTTACCTACGAATGCGGGTGTGTCCATGATAATTATTTTTGCGCTTTTTTCTGGCATGACATTGCCGGTAACCCCCATTCAGATCCTCTGGATTAATTTGATTACAGCCGTGACATTAGGCCTTGCGCTTGCTTTTGAGCCAACTGAAGAAAATGTAATGCGTCGCCCTCCACGTGCCAAAGAGGAGATGCTGATCAGCGATTATCTCACCTGGCATATCATCTTTGTATCTATTTTATTTCTGCTAGGGGTATATGGTATTTATTCCTATGCGATGAAAGGGTATTATCCCATAGAACTTTCACGAACTCTTGCCATGAACACAATTGTCGTTATGGAGATCTCTCATCTCCTTTTCATTTGCAACATCTTTGGAACTTCCCTCACATGGAAAAAGATACGTGGAAAAAGAGTTAAGTGGATGACAATAAGCATTATTATCTTAGCTCAACTGGCTCTTACCTACTTGCCAGTACTGCAAAATGTATTTTCTACTCAGCCTGTTTCTTTTTTTGATTGGCTTCTCATGATTGGCATTGGCGTGGCCCTTTTCTCGATAGTTGAATTCGAAAAACGAATGCGTTTGCGCCTTAGTAATACCATTTCCGTATTTTAAACTTACAGATATGTAACATAATAAACTGATGAAACGACCTCAATTGTTTCCTTTCTTTATAACAAATTTCTCAAATCTTGTCAGTTAGCAACAGCCCCATCATAGGAACTATGGGGCTGGGGGGTGGACACTCCCCTTGGCTACCAGACCATGGGAATAAAACATTGAGCAATGTCTTGACTGGATTAATGTTGCTGGCCTTTTTAGTGGATCAGTGTTTAGAAGTCGTGAATTTAGACTTTATAAAAGCCCTTCAAAAGAGGAAGTCTCGCCCCCGGCTTTGGGAAGATTTTAGATTTTTGGTAAGGTGGTGTTGTGTAGAGAACTGGGCCGTCATGTATACTTCAATTTTAGATCCGCCAAGTCTTCAACTTAAATCGGCATAATGAATGCTGATCCAGCGTTATGTAAAAGTCGAAGTTTAGCCTGATTGAACCTTTATCCAGCCAACCTCCGCTCCCTGTATCAGCTGACAATCTCTTGTTCTTGCTTAAAAAAAACTTCATTCCTACTTTCTTAAGCGGGAATTTCTGCTGTTTTGCATAAACAGTGTCAACGCAATATAGAAATATCCGGTTTGTGCAATATAGAAATGTCCGGTTTGGAGGAAGCGTTATCCACAAGTCCACAGTCTCCTAGCAGCTCCATAGCTAAGCTAGGCAGGGCTGTGGCCCCTGTGGGTAACGCGCCTTTGCGCCAATAGAAACAAGGTGATTGATAAAGGGGTTTATTTCTTTCATATCCACAGTTTTGGGTTGTTTACTAATTGTGACTGATGCAAAATGATAAGTCTTAAGAAATTTGTTATAAGAAGGGAAAAAATTGACGAGGTTCCCATGAATCAGTTAGAGATGATTTGTTTAGATTAATTGGTATTAACCAACCATCGTTATCGAAAGTTCATGAAGGTTTGGGATTTTAGAAAGTTTGATTGTCTCTTAAAACAGGTAAAGAGCGATAATCCCTGATTTAGGAATTTTGTGTAGGAAAAATTCTCATCTCTTTCCGAAAAAATTCTATAATCACAATGATATGCCGCCCCTATCCATTTCCATTATTTTTTGTTGCAGTTGCTTTTCTTGAGCGAGTTGCTTAATGGCCTTGCTGATTTCTGGGTCGATTTGTTTGATGTGGTCAAACACTTCCTTGTTTTTATAAAGGGATTTGCTCAGGTCGGAGCGTTCTTTCTCTAAGTCAGAATCGTATCTTTTCTCCAACTCATGGCCGAGATCTTTAAAGCGATAACAATGGGACAAACTTTCTTTCAAAACCTCTTGATGCCTTTTTTCTTGTTGGGCTTGTAATTTACGAGCTGCCTCTTTAACTTGCAAGGCCTGTGTGTGAGCATCGTGTTCAGCCTGTTTGATGTCTTTGAGATCACCTAAAAACTTTATGGCCTTGTCAGGATTTTCAAAGGCAGCTTTTTGCGCCAGCTCCTTTGATTTATCGGACATATAGCTTAACAAAGGAGAGGCGAGCAACTGATTGATGTTTTCAATTTTCTGCTCAAATTGTTTAACGTAAGGCTCTCTCTTTTCTTTCCAGTATTCAATGGAAGCCGCGTCTCCTTGAGTTTCCAGGCCTTTTGTAAAGACCTTTTTGTAAAAGTCAGCATCCTTAAAGGCAAGGTGCTTCATATCTTCCAGAACATCATGGACGGTATTAATTTCTGTACTTATAGAACCAAGCCCCTTTTGAAGAACCTCTTGCGCCCGGACTTCTTCTCGAACTGTTTCGGATTTTAAAAGAATGGACTTCTCTGAAGTCCGCCCTAGAAAATGATCGGCAACATTTTTAAAGACTTGCTTGGAAACGGCCCCAATGGCGTGAAGCTCATCCCCAAGGCGGGTGAAGATTTTGGTGAGAATTCGATCTTCTTCTTTCATAAGCTTAGCCAGAGAATTTGCATCTAAATAATCAGCAGCTCCTAGTTTTTCTCCGGATTTGGAGAGAACAGAGGGAAGTTTTTCGTCTCTCCAGAAGTCTAAGGTGCTTCCATAAACTTGCACAGACTCCCGGTGCCGAGTCATGGCCACATAGGTCAAGTTTTGCGTCATTTCATGGGAAACCAGAAGAAAGCTTTTATCGACGGTTGTGCCTTGGGATTTATGAATAGTCACTGCCCAGCCTTGATCAAAATAAGGATTCAACTTGGGAGCAAAGGAAACCTTGTGGTCCTCTGTGACTTTGACCTCAATTTTTTGAGCATTAATCTCTGTAATGGTCCCTATGGTGCCATTCTTAACGCCAAGGCCAGTGTTGTTGCGGGTAAAGACGAGCTTATCTCCCTTTGAGAACATTCGCTCTTCCTTAAAGGTTTTCTTGCGGCCAAAATCATCTTCCACTTCTCGGTGAATGGTGTAAGCAAAATCTTGTCTATCAAGAATTCCTAGTTCCTTTAAGTGAGTGCGTGCCTGGGCGTTAAGATCTCTCACATCTTGGTTGCTATAGGCCATCATGAGAAGGCTCTTCTCAGGAGAGCCCTGAAACACCTTTTTCCAGTCTTCAATTAAAGCCGCTTTGGCACCCCTTCTGATTTCAACGGTTTGACCAGGCAGTTTCTCAAGGCCTATCAAGTGATCAAGTCCCTTCTCCTTAAGAAGAGAAGCAGCATCATCGTATTGCAACTTTTTAGTTTGTTTTTTATTCACAAAAAGCCGAGCCATTTCCAGAGGGTCAATGCTTCTGGATTCAAGAATAGGCTTATACACCTCAGGGCTAGCTAAAATCTCTTTGCCAGCTGTTTTTTGACACTCTTTCCATTTCAGAAAGAGCCCATAATCTTCATGCTGGGAAGCCAGAGATAACTCCCTCACTTCCCGCATGATCTCACGAAAGATAATTCCTGATGTTCTTGCGGCCATTTCATAGCGAGAGATGATATCTGAAGGAAGGCCGTCGCTTATAAGATGAACATGGCCTTTGTCCTGATAGGCCTGAATAGCTTTTTGTGATTCTTTCTGTCCAAACAAGACAGTGGCTTCTTTTTGCCAGTCTTCCTTTTGGCGGACGATTTCCTCAAGGCGAGAAACACCCACCCTTTCTGTCACTAAACGAAAGGCAGGACCAGCTTCTACTGGCTGAAGTTGAGCTCCATCACCCACCACAACAGCTTTGACGTCTAAGGATTGAACGGCACCTAAAAACTTATCAAACCTCTCTACATCCACCATGCCCGCTTCATCAAGGACAAGGATACTGCGCTCATTATATTGGCATCTGCCTTCTTCAAAGGACTCGAGAAATTTATGCAGGGTTTGAGAAGAAATTCCACTGCCTTCAAGATTCTGAGCCGCCCTTCCAGTAGGCGCCAGGCCATATACTCGATACCCTTCACTTTCCCAGATATCACGGCAGGCCTCCAAGGCCGTTGTTTTACCGGCACCTGCATAGCCAACAATACACTTGAGCTGTCCCTCATCCACTAAATGACGAATAGCTTTCTCTTGCCCCTCGCTCAGCGTATGACCTTCTTGTTCTAATCCCGTCTTTAAACGTTCTAAACCGCCTTTAATAGATGCAAAAGAAACGGAATGAGTCGATTTCTCCGCAAGCAACTCAGCTGTCCCAACGAGCTTCTTTTCAGCTTTAAACATGGTATGAGTAGTATATATGGCCTGGTCTTTGCTCTCCTCATTTCCTTTTAATAGAATCAGTTCTTTTGAATTCTGAAGTCGAGCATCTAACCTCTGGAAAAGAGTGCTATCATCAACGTACCGTCCCAAAATCTTCTGCACATCCCCCCACATAAAGGTCGCATGATGGCGGGTAATAATATCAAGGACTGTCTCTGGGTTTCGAACAATGCGATAAAGATTACGAAGTTGAATATTATGAAAGGCTTTGGCCTTGTCAAGGATGGGAGAAGCCTTTTCGGATTTTTCAACATTTCCTTCAAGACGTTGGAGTCTTTCTTCACATTCCCTAACCCCCCGTCCTAATTTGGGTTGCGGCTCCATTTCAATGCCTCGCTCGATATTTGAACGATGATCAATGCAAACATCATGGCCATGGAGTTTGAGATGAAAGTTGGAATACTCCTCCCATTTGACTCTGAGACCACAAAGGTACTCTTTGCTATTCCAGGCTCTTTCTTTTTTAGAACTTAATCCATTTTCTTCAAGATAACGCATGATTGCCGTCACATGGCAATGGGGCTTTTCTTCTCCTGTTTCCGAATCCACGTCAAAATGGAAATTCATTTGGGCAGTCATTCCATGGGAGGCAATTTGATCTTCCACAAATTCCCGGGCAAGAGCCATGTTTTGTTCTTTTGTAAGTTCGCGGTGAAGGGCAAACTCAAACTCCCGCCAGACTTGACCATCTATTCGTTTCTCAGCGCCTTCAACGATGTTGCAAAAGGCCTGAACGCCTTTTTGACGATCTTCAGCGATTAGCTTTTGAATCTCCCTTGCCCATAAAGGCGCATCCTGAGGCAAGACCAATTCCACATGCTGAACTTCCTTCTTTTGGTAATTGAAAGTCTGGCCCGTGCGCTCATCATAAAGTTTGCACCCGGCACGATAGGCAAGGGCATTCACCGTATTCCGGCTGCTTCGTGAAAGAATTTTTGCGCTGAAGTGATACAAAGCCATTATCTTACCTCACAAAATAGTCGTCGGTGCTTGCACCAAAGCCACCATGGGAACCACCCATGTATAAGCGCGCTTATCAAACTTTTAACAAAGTTCGCTAAGACAGCTTCATCCCCCTTAAAGGAGAGATTATGGTTGTTTAAATTATTCATAATTATCTGAAGTTATATTTATTTGTATTTAGCTATTTTTAGTTATATTGATTAACATCAATAAATTACATTGCAATATAATAACAAATTTGTTACATTAAAACATTATAAAAAATGATAAGACCCACCTCATGGATAAAGTACGCGCCCTTGAAGAAAAGATTCAAAAGCTTAAAGAAAAACGAAAGCAGATCCAAACGCGGCCGGATGTCCCTCATACAGCAACAACAAAACACCTCAAGCGACTGAACCAGCAGATCACCAAGGCGGAAGAGCAAAGATACAGAAGGATGCATGAATTAGAGATCACCTCGGCCACGGCCAAAAAAGCAAGAACTCGAACTTTAATCCAAGTTGCCACTCTTTGTGATAATGCCGGAGTTGTTAAATCCTTTGGTATTGTTTTAGGAAATGACCTTCAAAAGGATCCAGAAATGAAAGAGCCGACGGCTGCTTTGTTTAAAGAGTTTGTACGACTATCGGAGACGAGGTGAAACATAGTGAAATCATTTGGAAAATCCCAAAGTTGAACGTAACATGTCCGGAGTTGATGATGGATCGAGAATTTTTCCAGGAAATACCTTTCCTCTTATAAGATTTGGCTTAAAATTTGTTTTAACCATTGGGGAAGCGAGTTCTTTCTAATATAAACTCCTTCTCCATCAGTTTCTAATAAAAGCTCCAATTCAAATGAATTATCAAAAACAGCCACATAATCACAAAAGGTAGTCATTAAAGCGAGGTTTTTTATTGAACGAGGATAACGTCTAACGATGTCTGCTAAAGGCACGGTATGCCCGCCTTTGCGATGACGTTCCTCCACTCGTACAATAGATTGCTCAACACTACTTAACCCTATATATATGCATCCTATACTCCAGCCCTTCTTTTTAAGAGTTTGAGCTTTAGATATATAATGCCTGCCTGAAAGAGTTGTTTCTATAGCAAAATCTTTCCCTATCGTTATATGAGACTTCAGGGCTAAAAGAGTTTGACGTCCTGCATCGATAAAATTCTTAAACTCTTGTGTCTGAGAGTGAATAATATCGGGATTAAGGATAGGAATGCTGCCCAGGAGTTTTGTACGTGCTGAAGAATCTACCCACGTTGATTTTCCAGCCCCATTCGGACCCGCAATAAACCATAGCCAAGGAGAATCTTCTTTAGAGGACTTGCTTGCCAACTTTTTCACGGCCGTCTAAAAAAATCTTCACGACAAATTGTCGTCCATCTGCAAGTTCTTTAATAATTTGTCCGTTCTTACCTGTAAAATAGATTGGATTACCTGCTAACTTATGTTCAGAAATGGCTTGATGAACGCCTTCTCTCCCCAACTTTTCTGCAAGGAGACCAAAATGACTTATTCTGTCTGCGTGTAAACTTTTTAATGGTAACATTTTAGTCCTTAACTCTACTTTGCTTCCTAATTATAAATTGTACCATATCCTTATCTCCCTTAAAATACCTTATTAAAGATTGGGCGGAAACCTCAGATATATTTTCTCACCAATTGCGCATCAGCTTGTGCTGCAAATTCATCCTTCAATTATTATCTGCATAAAAAAAGGGGGAAAGATTAAAAATTCATACTCCCTCCATCCTTTTTATCACTAAAAAACCAAGAATAACACTCCTCTCCCATTTTTAAGTACAACCCAAGAACAACAGTTCTTTAAAGGCTTTAAAAATGTTGTGAGAAAGATTGTTATTCCTTGGGCCAGCGCTTTAGCTCCAGGCCTTTTTCTTCCAACCAATCATCATAAAGCATTTCAAGGCATCTTAAATTTCCTTGGGCAGATTCAAGCTCCAGCCAAGATTTCGAGAGAAGATGATTCGAACTTTTATACTGATAAGATATTTCTTGAGAAAGGCGCAGAATTCGCGCTAATGTAGGCTCAGTCATGATGGATACCTCGTATATCTGTTATGATTAGAGGGACAAGGGCGTTTCGACCGTCTTTGTTCCTCGCTTATCTCCCGACGAGATAAGTACCACATAGTTTAAGAGTTTCTTTTATCCCACGCAAGCAAAAAACTTTTTAGCCACAAAGCCATAGGTGAAAAATTTAGGTTTTTAGACTTATTTTCTAAACTCTAAAAGAGTTTAAGTGCTATTGACAAACATATTATTAATAATTATGTATTAATTATTAAATGTTTTTGTAATTAATGATTTGTGAGGACTCAAAAAAAATGACTCATATGCGCAACATTGATACTTTTCTTTATTTTTACAATGAAGCTCATCGAATCACTCCGCCTCAATGGAATGAAAAACAAGAGATCTTTTTGGGTTATGCTGCCCTCAATACGGATGAACATCATATTAAAAATAACAAACCTGTATTTGAAACAACCTTTGCACCTTATTCAGGGATGAAAGTTTATATTTAGGCCCTAAACAGGCCTTATCATTTCGGTTGCTGTAATCCTTCAGTTTCTAGCCAATATTGAGTGGCCTTTACTCTGCGCGTCAACCAATCTTCATCGTAATGACCTTCCTCCTCCTCAAAGTGGAGTGCACTCAAAACAGCCATAAAGGCATCCAGATAGGCAATGCGCTGGGCTTGGAGGTGTGTTTGCCGACCATCATATTCTGCAATGGCGAGCCTCTCTTCAAAACTATCCAGTAGAGAAGAACCCGACAACACTGACATATTCGCTTTTGGGATGAATCTGTCAGTAATGTCAGTATTGTCAGTGCTCATTTTAGAAATATTTCCCAGATTTTTATAAAAAGTTTTCCCAGAGGGAACTGACAACACTGACATATTCGTTTTTGGAATGAATCTGTCAGTAATGTCAGTACTGTCAGTGCTTACTTTAGAAATATTCACCGGATTTTTATAAAAAACTCCCACAGAGGGAACTGACAACACCGACATATTCGCATTTGAAGTGAATCTGTCAGTAATGTCAGTGTTGTCAGTACACCTTTGAGATTTATTTTCCAGAAACTTTGTTAACCATTTACCCATGGATCGTCCCTCTTAATATGGCAGGATTCACAAGATAACAGCTTTTTGTTTTTCTCCCATTTGAAAGACTTTCTTCCTTGAGCCATCCCTTTTGGATAAGAATATCGCAGGCAGCTTCAACCTCTTCTTTTGTTTTGAGTGAGGACCATTGCTTTCGATAGATTTCTCTTATGTCAAAACGATCATGGAGATCTCCCTCTTGAATTCGTCTTGCAAGGTTTCTTGCCGCTTGATAAGCAGGATTGATGCCACTTCCATAAATGCGGCGGGCATGGGATTCTAAATAATCACACCATCCAGCAGCCCGCTCAACACAATCAGTTGTTATGGCTCCTGTGGATCTATTTGAGGCAAGGTTAATAAGATGAAAGATTAGAGCCAGGGAGGGCATTAGTTTTCTATATTTTGTTAGATGCTCTATCATGATCGGCTCATCGGGACTATTGCGTAATTTGTGTTCTAACTCTGTCAGCCATTCGTAGAAAATGGCCTGAGCCTCATGATCAAAGCGAAAATAAGGAATTTCTGATTTTTCATCCTGGTAAGCCCCGTAGTGACAAAAATCAAGGCGGATAAGTTTCATCATCAAGGCAAAGGCCCGTTCTCGCGCTTGGTCATTCGGTTTTCGATCGATGTTGCTCCACCTCTGCAATTCATCAGGATAAACAAGAAGCTGAAACCTCTGGAGAAGCCCATCATTTTCAATTCCTGAGAGCGACTGTTGAAAATAGGAGAGAAGTTTGCTGGGCTGCGTACTCCCAGGATGGAAACGCAAAGGTTTTTCGTGTGAATCGTTCCTCGCCCAATACGATCCGTTATTTTTGAACCATATCCATTCCATGCTTCCAGATAAAAGGCGCGGTCCGTTTCATGGCCTTGTTTATCCCAATTAACCAAAAGTCCCATTAGCTCATCACGAAAGAGGAGCAACCCTCGCTCATTCTTCGATAAAAGCTCATGCATTTTTTCAATGGTGTATGAGTTCAGTACATATGAGACTCAAGAGGCCATAGGATAGGATTCATGAATATATTGCAAAGGAGTGAGTCC
>JAIEQB010000060.1 GCA_019748065.1 Alphaproteobacteria bacterium
AGATATATATTTTGAAGGAAGACTCCAACTGGGGTTCAATGTTTAACCGTTGACACAGTTAATTGAACATTCTCTTTTTGTCTCAATTGTATCTGAACTTATTCATTCCCTACGGTCCTATATAAGAAGCGCGCTCAGTGTTTACCCCCTCTTAAGTATCCTTTCCATCTGAGTTCATCACTGCCAGCTTTTTCGAGAAGTCTGCTGCAGCAGGAAACTTATGCACTATTAATAATCTTGCTTTATCAAAGCCAATCGGTTTACTTGAAGGCACTATTTGACCTCCAGAAGAAAGTTTTGCTCCACTCACCGGTTTTTTTTCTTCCGTTTTCTCCATTGCATAAACATCATAGGAAGAGAGCATTGCACCTATTATCAATAGAACTAACTTTAATTTCTTTAATATATTCATATTATCACCATAAATTTAACAGAAAGTCATAACTTATTTCCAAGCATGGACTCAAAACTGATAGAAAGCAAGGGAAAATTAACATTACAATTTCATTGTAATTTTCATTTTTAAAAATATAATGAAATTTTTATATAATTTTTAACAAAGTTAGGAAAGCATGAAGAGAACAAAAACGGGTCTTACTTTAATTCTTTTTGGTCTTTTATACGGATGCGAATTTTCAGGCCATAGAACCTATCATGACCCTGCTTTAAAACTGCAAAAAGAAGATTATGAAAAAATAACAAAACCTCCTTCTGAGAAAAGAAGTACTCCTTCTTTTTGTCCAAAAGCTATTTGTCCTCCCAAAGCCCCTCCACTCACACCCTCAATGAAGAAAAAGATTTCTCTGTCTCTTCAAGAAAATATTTCCCTCAAGCGCGCTTTTATTGAGATAGGGCGTCAAGCGGGGGTAGGTATTGTTCTAAGCCCTAAAATGGCACAAGAAAATATGGCCTTGGTTTATGATGCACAGGAAGCCATGTTCATTGACATTATTGGAGATCTTTGTTCTTTAACAAACCATCGTTACCAAATTCAGGGGAATCGACTTCTTATTGAGCCGGATGATCCTTATTTAACCACCTACAATATTCAGTTTTTAAGTCATTCTCGAAAAAGTGAAAATAAGATTTCTATCTCCACCGATCTTTTTTCCCCTATGGAAGGGCAAAATCGTCATGACAATGGCTCTATGAGCACCTTACTTGGTCATAGCCAAATGGATTTCTGGGCAGAGCTTGAGAAAAATCTAAAGATACTTCTTTCCTCTAAAGAGAACCCTTATTATTCCCTTCATAAACAGGCAGGTCTTCTAACCATATTTGGCTCAACCAAAACTCATCAACATATTGTAGAGTATCTCGCTAAACTTAAGGAGTCCATTGCAACACAGGTAACTATTGAAGCAAAAATTATTGAAGTTACCTTAGATAATGAATATAAAACAGGAATCAATTGGAGCCATTTTGGTGAAAATTTTAAAGTGGGCGCTCCCTTAGGAGACCTTTCCCCTTCCCAACTTCTTTCTCGTGACATGTTTACCTTTTCTATAGGGTTAAGTGACTTTTCCTCAGTGGTTAATCTTGTTAAAAAATTTGGCACTGTCCGTACCCTTTCCAATCCCCGTCTTACAGTAATGAATAATCAACCCGCTCTCTTAAAAGTGGCAACGAATGAAGTCTTTTTTCATTTAGAATTTGAGCGCTATTTTCAAGCCGACGGAAAGCCTGATATTGAGAATATTTCTAGTGATGCCATGACCGTACCCATTGGTCTTGTCATGATTGTTCAACCCTCCATCAATCTTCAAACCGGTGAAATTCTGATGACACTGCGTCCCACCATTTCTCGTGTTGAGAAAGAGGTACAAGACCCTGCAGTTTCTATTAAATCCCAACAAAAAGTAATTTCGACAATTCCTGTGATTCAGGTGCGTGAGCTAGATTCTGTGCTGAAGATGAAATCGGGCCAAGTGTTAATTATTGGAGGCCTTATGGAGGATCGCTCAAGCTATCAAACTAGTTCAACTCCAGGTATCGATGATATTCCCTTTCTTGGAGAATTAATTAGCGGCAAGGAAGACGAGCGAAAAACAACGGAACTTGTTATTTTTCTCACTGCTCATATTGTTGATGATCCCTACATTCATGAAGCTGATGAACGAGTGTATAATACCTACTCGGAAGATCCACGACCTCTCTTTTGAAATCGCATGTAGGCACATTTTTTTCCCTGTTTTATAGCCTTTTTCTCATACCGGGTTGCAGGCCATCCCTCAGGTCGAGAAGTCCAGGTTTGCGGATCAGCAGAAAGTGGTCCTTCACAAAGAATAAGACTTGGAAAACAATGAAGTACTTCTTGAATTTGCTCCACATAGGGTTGATCATCGCTCGCCACATGGAGAAAGGCTCCTTCTTTAAGGGTTGGCCATAATTGTGTCATAAATTGTTTTGTAATTAAGCGCCGCGGATGATGACGCTTTTTAGGCCAAGGATCTGGAAACAAAATAAAAACACAGGAAAAATAGGAAGCTGGAATAACCCCCAGCAGATGGCGTACATCATCATGCCATACACGAATACGGTCGTAATCTTCAGGTTTAAGCTGCATAAGAAGCTTCGCCACTCCATTCATAAAAGGCTCACAGCCAATCATGGAAATAGCAGGATTATGCTGAAGTTGTTCTATAAAATGCTCGCCTCCCCCAAAACCAATTTCCAACCATACCTCAGAGACCTTATCATCAAAGGGAACCTGTTCAGGGGTAAGGCGAACACGCGGCAAAATTTCATCATAGGCCTGCTGGGATTGGACCCGCATCTTGCGTGCTTTCCGACGACCGAATGAGGGTCTAAGTTTGACGTCTATCATTATTACAACCAGCCTTAAATTGAAAGACACGCTAACAAAGGAAAGGGTCTTCTGGCAAGAAAAGAAAAACACTCCCTACTTTCATAAAAATTCAACTCTAAAAAATGAAATTGCATGGTTAATTTTACTAGAATTCATGAAAAGGTTCGAGTAGTAGGGTGGATTTAAGATCGACGATACCTTGGCCAAAAGTGTTTGAGGAAAGAGGAAGCCCATCCATCGATACTTTTCGTGCGGACGTTAACAGAAGGCGGGTCGTATTTTCAGGCTTAGAGTCAGGGAAGGCCTGCATTAAAAGACATAAAGCACCAACAACCATGGGAGCTGCCATTGAAGTGCCAGATTTTTCTCCAAAATAACCGCCCGTAATGGCTGAAAGAACGTCTTCTCCAGGAGCTGTAATAAAATAAGTTTGTGAAGTTCCATAGGTACTATTTCCAGGAAAATTACTAAATTCAGCTAAGGATTCCCTTCCATTTTTATAGGAGAGGGCGCCCGCTAAAATAAAGCGCCCTTGCATTTCTGGATCATGAGAGAGCTGAACAAGGCTTGCGGTATAAGCATTTTTCATAAGAGGTACCCCATCATTTCCCACTGCAATCACAATGATTTTCCCGCTTTGAGCCAGCTTTATCAGAGCTGCGTAAACGTTAGGGCTTAACTCACGTCCCGTGTGGCTTAAACGCAAGGAAATGTTAACAATATGAGCGGGGCTTTTTGAAGCAATTTGGAGCGCTTTTACAAAATCTTGGTCTCCATCAAATCCCTGAACTTTAATGGGGATGATCTTGGCATCGGGAGCCACGTTCGCAATAATGCCTGCAACATGAGTTCCATGACTCTCAAATCTAAAAGAGCCCTTGTTAAACACAATAGTTTCCGAGACGTCACTTCTTTGGTTTGCTGTGTTATATCGATAGGGACTTAATTGCGGCTTTAAGGCCGCATGAGACGCATCAAACCCTTCATCAAGGACAGCCACAACAAGGCCTTTTCCTGTGAGGTTTTGCTGATGGGCATAAGAGACCTCCATCACCTTCAAAGGGGTGAAGCAAGTTTTTTGCCAGAAAACCTTTCCTCCATAAAGGAGAAACGCAAAACAAACGACTAAATATAAAAAACGACTTTGCACCATAGAATCCTATAAGGATGAACAATCTATAATATAGGAATGTTCTTTGCCAAAAACAGGGGATTTTTCAAATAAAAGCTTTATTCTTTAGGGAATAAAGCTTTTATTGCCGCTGAATTGATTTTAACAGGATAGCGAATTCTTAAGGCATTTACATATCCCAAGAAAAGATCGTTTTTATAGTGCTCTAAAATTTTTTCTTTAAAACCAGCAAGATTCTTTTCCTTTACTTGCCCAGTTGGCGAGGTAATTCTATTCAACGTGACAACTACAAATCCCTCTTTTGTTTGGGCTAAACCTGTACCCTGGGGTCTTAAGGAAAAAATAACATTTTTAACCTCATCGGCCACCTCTGGAGAAGCTTCAGAAAGGGACAACTGAGGAAGAGATGTCATCATGGAAGCTGCCTTCCGCTCTCCCTTATTAAAGGTTTGAACATAACCTTCTGCTTTATTTTGAGCCACTTTGTGTTGCTCATGTTTGATCCATAACTTCAGAACACGGTCTTTAATTTCAGCGAAAGTAGGGAGAGAGGGGGGAGATACCTTATCTACACGAACCATGTAATAATCCCCAGCTTTGGTTTGAGTAAAGGGCGTATCAGAAGCTTCATCCAAGGCAAAGCCAACTTGCAAAATTTCCTGGGCTAACTCTTGGTCTTTTGGAAGATGCGGGGAAGGACTGTCTCCCTTTTCTAAGCCGGAACGATTGATGTTCTCGAGTTTCAGAAGTTTTCCTCCCGAAACAGTGGGTGCAAGTTCTTCCAGAGTTGCACCACCCGCAATTTTATCGTCCAACTCTTGGGTAAGTTTAAAGGCAGCTTCATTAGCCTTATCCTTTTGAAGTTCTGCAATGATAGAGGGCTTCACTTCACTGAGGGGTTTATTACTAAAACTTTCTTTTTTAGCCTCGTAAAGAGCTTGAATATCATCTTCAGTAACTTGAAGATTTGCCACTAGCTGGATTGGATCAATAAGAAAGACTGTAAGGGTCCTTAATTCAGGAGTTTTGAATTCTTTTTGATTATCGTTATAAAAGGCTTCTAACACAGCATCGCTTGGCGTTTGGGGCACAGGCATGGTGTCAGGGGAAATTAAGAACATGGAGGCCTGTCTGAATTGATATTGAGCCTCAAACAACTTCTCCATAATCATATCAGGAAGATAGGTACCGACTACAATTGCATCGGCCAGTTGTTCGCGCGTCAGTTCTCCGCGAACTTCTTCAATATAGGCACTTTCTGACATGTTCAGAGATCTTAAAATTTGAGTAAACACATTGCGATCAAAGACACCATTTTTTTGGAAAGCTTTAATAGATTGAATTTGCTCGCGGATAGCTTCATCACTTACTGTAATCCCTAAATTCTTACTTTCAAGGTTCAAAAGAATTTCTTGAATCATTTGCCCCAAAACCATTTGAGGGACGCCTGCGTTAAGGATTTGTTCTCGAGAGATTTTTCCTTCTGACTCAGCTGTGAGACGCTGAATCTGTTGTTGAACTCTTTCGGCGAAATCATAGCGCCCGATAGTAAGATCTCCTACCTCTGCAACGACAGCGTTGGGATCGTGGGGGCGGAACCAGCTTCCTCCTCCAAAAAAAGTCATAAAGCTTAAAGCTACAATGGCGAGAAAAACTTTTGCTACCCGCGATTGAGAGAATTTTTGAAACGCTTGAATCATTTTTTACCTTGCAACTATTTTATTTGAAAGAATCCTACAGATTCTTGAACAAACTCGCAAGATAAGAAGTATAAGTGTTAATTAACTCGGGCATCTTTACGTGTTATTGACAGAGGGAAAATACAAAAGCAATGGATTTTTTAAAGAGCCGCCTTCCATAGATTTTTACTTCAGAAACATTAGTGACTTTTACACGAATGTGATTAATGTATCCTTGTTTTTCATCAACGACGGCAAACTCCTTATAAACACCAAAATAACTCCTCTTGCCTTTCTTGAACCATCGAGGATCCGGATCTACAGAATGATGGGCTTCAGGAAGGATGGTTATTCACAGGTGTCGTGTTGTTAAGAGATTGCGAAAGCGGCAAAGGCTATTTGTGTCTCAGCCTCTCTTAAGGATGGATTCGACGCTCTGATAACGGATAGCGCCAATCTTTATAACTTAGACTGAATCAAGTCTTTACATAGCTTATGATAGTTCTCTACCCACTTTTTTTCTTTCTCTGTAAGAAGGGTTTCATCAATAAGCTTTGTCTCTAAAGGCACAAGAGTGAGAGGCTCGAAACCTAGAAAGCCTTTTGGTTTTCTAAGTTTGATGATATAGACAAGGCTTTCAATGCGAATACCATACTCTCCCTCTTTATAATAGCCTGGTTCATTGGAAAGGATCATTCCTGGCTCTAAAGGAACGTTTGCGCTTCTTTTTGAAATGCCTTGCGGGCCTTCATGAACACCAAGATAACTTCCTACTCCGTGTCCTGTTCCATGATCATAGTCCATTCCCGCTTCCCATAGATACTGACGCGCTAAAGCATCAAGTTGAGCTCCTGTTGTTCCCTCAGGAAAGATAGCTTCTGCGAGCGCTATATGGCCCTTGAGAACGCGGGTATACATTTCCTTTTGTTCAGGAGAGGGGGTACCAAGACAAAGAGTTCGCGTGATGTCAGTTGTACCTGTTAAATATTGCCCCCCTGAATCTAAAAGGTATAAATTTGTTCGGCTTAGGGGAATGTCCGTCTCTGGACTCACATTATAATGGATAATGGCTCCATGGGGGCCAAATGCAGAAATTGTATTGAAGCTTAAATCTTCAAAATGGTCGCCTTTTTTTCGAAATTCATAAAGTTTGTTAGCGGCCGAAAGCTCGGTAGTTTCACCTTGAAGAGGCTGTTCCTCAAGCCAGATGAAAAATCGCTGAAGAGCAATACCATCTTGGATATGGGCTTTTTTTGCGCCTTCAATTTCAATGGGATTTTTAAGAGCTTTGGGGAGAACACAAGGATCCTTTTCTCGCACAACTTGGTTTTCAAGAGCTTGAATTAGAAGAACGGGAGTTGTTAGAGGATCAACCTGACATGTGCCTTTTAGAGTTTTGAGATGCTCAAGAAGAAAACGGATCTCAATTGCCTGTCCCCCTCCCTTTTGAAGATGATTATAAACCCTGCCAGTGATCTTATTTAAGTTGAGAAAGAGATCGTAAGAGCCATCCTTATGTAATAAACATACACTATGGACAAGCGGCGTGTGGGGAACATCATTACCGCGAATATTTAAAAGCCACGCGATGGAATCGCAGGCCGTAAGCAAGAGATGGTCTGCTTTTAAGGTTTCGGCAATGCGCTTTCGTTTGCTTTCATTGCTTTCTCCAGAAAATTCTAAGGGATGGATCCGAACGAAATCTTGAGGAGGAAGGGGACGGTTAGTCCACAAGGAATCAATAGGGTTTTTATCCAAGGGAATTAGGGGGTTTTTATAGAACTCCAGTTGTTTTTCCGTAAAAAGCCAGGGATCGTATCCAATCACATCACCGGGAGAAAGATTTTCTAGTGCCCACTGAGAAGGTGTTTTTTGGGATGTATTATATATTTCATAAATGTCAGGAACCTCAACCTTAGCTTGGAGGGTATAACGACCATCGGTAAAAAAGGCAGCTTTCTTGAGAGTGATAATAGCAAATCCTGCTGAGCCATTAAACCTTGTGAGCCACGCTAGCCTTTCAGAATAAGGAGCAATATACTCTCCCTGAAATTCATCTGTCCGGGGAATGAGAAGAGCGGAAAGCCCTTCCTTCTTCATGAAATCCCTTAAGAGTTTAATCTTGTCCATTGTTTCCTTTTCTCAATATAAGCGTTGACCAATCTCCTAAAAAGAGCTGATCCACAAGTTTAGCTCCTTGGCTGCGATAAGCATCAATAACATCTTCTGCTTGACGATTTAAAAGGCCTGATAGGATGATAAACCCCCCTGGAGAGAGAGCGCTTACAGCGTCTCCTGCCATTTGACAAAGAGGGCCGGCAAGAATGTTTGCCGTTATGACATCAAAGGTTTTCATTTTAAGACTAGAAAACCCCTCACTTACAAAAGCTTCAATGTAGGCCTCAAGATGATTGATACGCGCATTTTCGAGAGTCACTTTGACAGCTTCGGGATCATTATCGCAAGCCAGTGTTGAGACCTTCCAAAGAGAGGCCATAGCAAAAGCTAAAATCCCTGAACCACATCCCATATCCAGAGGATAGCTAAAGGACTCTTTTTGAGCTAAAAGTGTTAGGGCCTTTAAACATCCTTCCGTTGATTCATGCTGACCGGAGCCAAAGGCAGTTGCTGCATTGATACACAAAGGAATCAATCCGTTAGGAGGAGCTTCTTCAATATGGGATCCATAGATATAAAATTGACCTAAATGAAGGGGAGGAAAATCTTTGTAAACGGCCGATACCCAATCTTCATCTTGAAGGGATTGGGTATGAATTTCAGGGTAAAGAAGATTTTTTTCTTTGTAATAAGTGGCTATTTTTTCCTTTAAACTTTTTTCTTGTTGTATCTTAAAAATAAGTTGAAAAGTCCAATGCTCTGGCTCCTTTTCATACCAAGAGAAGGCAACAACCTCTTCTTCAAGAAGAGAAGAAAGTTCCTCGGCAAATTGCGGCTCAAGAGAGCCCTCCATCTGGTATAAATTCATTCGGTTATCTCCACAAAACTCTTCATTACTTTCTTTATCCCCGTATGATCAAAGTTGATTTCAAGTTTATCTCCTTCCAAGGCAATAATGTGTCCATAGCCAAATTTGATATGAAAAACCCGCTGATGAAGGCGAAAAGCATCTTCCTTTATAGGGCGATAAGGTTCTTTTAAAGCTTGTAACTTTGGTTGGGGAGTGCGGCGAATGAAGGTATGATTTCCCCCCACATTCAGACGTTCTGTATGTTCGAGAGGGAGCTCATCGATAAAACGAGAGGGAAAACTTGACTGCCATTGATTATGGACTCGCCTATTGGCTGCAAAAGTAATCATCGCCCGCTGCCGAGCACGGGTTAAGCCAACATAGGCCAGCCGTCTTTCTTCCTCAAGACCAGCTTTTCCCGTTTCTCCCAAAGCTCGCTGATGGGGAAAAAGTCCTTCTTCCCATCCAGCCAGAAAAACGGAATCAAATTCCAAGCCCTTAGCACTGTGAAGAGTCATGATGCTAACCATATCTGAACCTGTGCCTCTTGTATTCTCCATCACGAGGCTCACATGTTCTAAGAAGTTTCCTATACTTTCAAATTCATCAATGGCGTTCACAAATTCCTTTAAATTTTCAAGGCGCCCAGGGGCTTCAGGAGATTTGTCCGCTTGCCACATACCCGTATAACCCGATTCATCTAAAATCAACCGTGCCAACTCTCCAGGTTCAAGGATATTCAGTTGTTTGCGCCACCGGTCGATATCGTAAAGGATTCCTTGGAGAGCCGTTTTAGCCTTTCCACGAATCTCATCGGTTTCCATGAGGCGAAGGGTGGCTTCCGTCAAAGAGACCTCTTCATAGCGGGCATATTGATGGAGAACTTGAAGAGTGCTTGTGCCAATGCCACGTTTAGGTGTATTAACGATACGCTCAAAAGCAAGGCTGTCATTGGGTTGAACGACAATGCGCATGTAAGCTAATGCGTCGCGAATTTCAAGGCGCTCATAAAACCGAGGCCCTCCAACCACACGATAAGGAACGCCAAGAGTTATAAAGCGTTCTTCAAACTCACGGGTTTGAAATCCTGCACGGACAAGAATAGCCATTTGATTTAAGAAATTTCCTTTTCGGTGAAGAGACTCTACTTCATCCGCAACAACGCGCGCTTCTTCTTCTCCGTCCCAAACTCCCTGAATGCGAACTTTCTCGCCCCCATCTTGTTCAGTCCATAAGGTTTTTCCAAAGCGGCTGGCATTTTGAGCAATAAGCCCCGAAGCTGCACCTAAAATATGAGCATTGGAGCGATAATTTTGTTCAAGGCGAATGATGGTGGCACCTGGAAAATCTTTTTCAAAGCGTAAGATGTTGCCAACTTCAGCCCCTCTCCATCCATAAATGGATTGATCATCATCGCCAACGCAACAAATGTTACCAGAGCCTTGCGCTAAAAGACGGAGCCATAGATATTGGGCCACGTTTGTATCTTGGTACTCATCCACAAGAATGTAATGAAATTGAGTTGTGTATTGGGCGAGAACATCACTGTGTTCCGTGAAAAGTTTTAAACAAAGAAGGATCAGATCCCCAAAATCAACAGCATTTAAAACCTTAAGGCGATCTTGATAAATCTTATAAACATGAAAAGCGGCCTTTTCAAAGTCGGAGGCGGGAGGGGACACTTTTTCCGGGGGGAGGGCACGGTCTTTCCAACGGCTTATAATGGAAGCTAAAACCCGCGGGGGAAATTTTTTATCATCAAGTTCTTCGGCTTTAATAATTTGCTTGATGAGCCGTAACTGGTCATCCGTATCCAAAATTGTAAAAGAACTTTGGAGGCCTAAAAGCTCGGCATGACGCCTTAAAATGCGCACACAGACGGAGTGAAAAGTTCCCAGCCATAATCCCTCAGCGGGTCCTCCGATAAGACTGGCAACGCGCTCACGCATCTCTAGGGCCGCTTTATTAGTAAAGGTGACAGCTAAAACTTGAGACGGCCACGCCTTGTGGCTTAAAAGAAGGGCAGAAAGGCGAGTGGTGAGAACCCGGGTTTTTCCAGTTCCTGCTCCTGCAAGAACCAAAAGAGGACCTTCCGTCAGCTCAATAGCTTGACGCTGAGCTGGGTTGAGCGTTTTTAGTTGCTCTAAAAAAACAGGATTTGTGATTTCTTGACCGGTTGAGGGCATATTTTTCAGCTGCGCAAGTGTCATCTTAGGCTTATACCATGGACTTTAAAGCGGGGAAAGGAATTTACGTAGTCCCTTTTCAAATAGGATAAAAACCTCTACTCTTATAAAAAATCACATGAAAAAAGAGGTGCTTTATGGCTTTTGACCTTCCCCCGCTTCCCTATGACCTTAATGCTTTAGAGCCTCATATTTCGGCCAATACACTGAGCTTTCACTATGGAAAGCACCATCAGGCCTATGTAACAAATCTAAACGGTTTTATTGAAGGGACAGAGCTTGCGAATAAATCCTTAGAAGACATTATTCGAATCACCGCAGGTGATAAGGATAAGGTTAGTATTTTCAATAATGCAGCCCAAGTGTGGAACCATACTTTTTATTGGCATTCCATGACCCCCCAAGGTGGAGGAAAGCCAAAAGGGAAGCTCGCTGAAAAAATCAATGAGGATTTCGGAAGTTATGAGGAATTCGCAAAGCTTTTTAAACAAGCTGGCGTGACTCAATTTGGAAGTGGCTGGGCTTGGCTTGTCCTTAATAAGGATAGTAAATTAGAGATTATGAAAACAGCCAATGCGGATTTGCCGATGGTACATGAAAAGAAGGCGCTTTTTACCTGTGATGTGTGGGAGCATGCTTATTACCTTGATTACCAAAATCGCCGTCCCGACTATATGGAGATCTTTTTAAACCATCTTATCAATTGGGATTTTGCTGAAAAGAATTTTGAAGGTTAGTATTTTTACCATTTTGCTTTCAAACAATGAGTAGGAAGACGAGGCGAGGGGCGCGGAGCGTATTTGAACACGTGAATACGCCGAGTCCGAAGTCTGACGCACTCATTGGTAGGAAGCGAATTGGTATTTTTTTCTATTGACGGAATAAGCCGTAACGCTATGATACGCTCCAAAGGCCCCTGTGGCGGAACTGGTAGACGCGGCAGACTCAAAATCTGTTATCCAAAAGATGTGGGAGTTCGACTCTCCCCGGGGGCACCATAGGTTTTTTGAAGCTTTCTTTATAACCTCCAAAAAGGAACTGTTTTTGGAAGGTCAGCGCAAGAGAGGCAATTTTTCAAGTCAGCAACAACACTTTTTTCTGTTTTAAGGAATTTTTTGATAAATGGCCACCCTCCCTCAACAAAAGACTTGTGTTTAACAGCTACAACAACGGCATCTCCAGGGACAAGTTTTTCAAGAGGAGTTAATTCTATTCCATATTCATGCTTAACTTGATCCACATCCGCAAAGGGATCATAAATTTGAACCTGAGCTCCAAAACTTTTAAGGGCATGATAAGTATCCACTACCTTTGTGTTCCGAATGTCAGGGACATTTTCTTTAAAGGTAAAGCCTAATATGGTAATAACAGGTGGAAAAGTAAGAGTTGAAGCGGAATTAAGAATTAATTTTATAACCTTTTCAGCGATATATTCACCCATACGGTCATTGATTCTGCGTCCTGATAAAATCACTTCCGGATGATATCCTAATTTTTCAGCACAATGGGTTAAATAATACGGATCAACACCAATGCAGTGTCCACCGACTAAACCAGGCTCAAAACGCGAAAAATTCCACTTTGTTGCAGCTGCATCCAAGACATCATGTGTATTAATACCTAACAAATCAAAGATGAGTGAAAGCTCATTCATAAGAGCAATGTTCACATCTCGTTGAATATTTTCAATGACC
Source organism: Alphaproteobacteria bacterium (assembly GCA_019748065.1). Lineage (GTDB taxonomy): Bacteria > Pseudomonadota > Alphaproteobacteria > UBA9655 > UBA9655 > UBA9655. The sequence continues at coordinate 12,469 of JAIEQB010000060.1, forward strand.
TTTGCAGCTTCTGCCGTTTGAATGTTGGCGCATTGAAATATCCCGGCGTCGATGATATCTCCGTAAAGTTCTGCAACAATCTTAAGCGTTTCAGGATCAGATCCAGAGACGATTTTCATAATAGTTTCAAGGCGATGAAGTTTATCACCAGGATTAATGCGCTCGGGAGAATAACCGACTCCAAAGTCTGACTTATACTTCAGGCCTGAAATTTTTTCTAAAATGGGGACACATTCGTCTTCCGTAACACCCGGATAAACCGTGGATTCATAAACAACAATATCCCCTTTTTTCAAATGGCGCCCCACAATTTCTGTGGCAGAAATAATCATGGAAAGGTCGGGTCGATTAGTTTCATTAATTGGTGTTGGAACGGTAACAATGTAGATCAAAGCATTATCGAGTCTTTCTTCTTCTGAAGTAAAATGAAGGGGTGAGGCTTTTAACTCATCAAAAGTTGTTTCCAGAGTGATATCGATGCCTTCTTTTAATTGCTCTATGCGTTTCTTGTTAATGTCATAGGCAATGACTTTATAACCTTTTTTTCCAAAAGCCACAGCAAGAGGAAGCCCCACATACCCTAGCCCAATAATAGCAATTGTCTTCTTTTCTTTCATTTGTTTCTCTTTCTAAAAAGATACCTACCATACAATTTTTTCTGTATAGTTTAAAATTCCTTGAATTTCAATAAGTCAATTAAGTCGAAAAATGTAATCGCCTATAGCTTAAGGCTTCTGCGATATGCTCTCCTGAAATAGAAAGAGAATCTCCCATATCCGCAAGGGTTCGGGCGACTCGTAATACACGCCGGTAGCCCCGTGCGGAAAGTTTAAATTTCTCTGCTGCTTCCTTTAATATTTTCTGACCAGCATCGTCAGGTAGGGCCACCTTTTCTAAAAGTTCGCCATCGATGTGGGCATTGAGACAAAAAGGTGTTTCTAAGGCTTCATAGCGAATTTGCTGATTCATACGCGCTTTTTTAACTCTTTTCGCAACTTCAACGCTGCTCTCTCCTGTTGAAACACGAATCAAGTCGGCAGCGGATACTTCAGGAACATCAACATGTAAATCAATACGATCAAAGAGAGGCCCTGAGATCTTTGCCTGATAATCAATAGCACATTTTGGGGCTCGAGAACAGGCACGACTTGCATCGGAGATGTATCCACACCGACAAGGGTTCATGGCCGCAACGAGCTGAATGCGTGAAGGATAAGTGACATGCGCATTAGCTCTTGCCACGGTTGTTTTTCCAGACTCTAAAGGTTGACGGAGGGCTTCAAGGGTTGCACGGGCAAACTCGGGAAGTTCATCTAAAAATAAAACTCCATGGTGGGCGAGAGAAATCTCTCCTGGTTGGGCTTTTAGGCCACCCCCCACAAGAGCGGGCATAGAGGCAGAATGATGAGGATCGCGAAAAGGACGGGTTCGGATTAATTTTCCATCATTAAGCCGTCCTGCCAAGCTTTGAATCATCGTCACTTCTAAGGCTTCAGCTGGGGTAAGGGGTGGCAAAATTCCTGGAAGACGAGCAGCCAACATGGATTTTCCAGAGCCGGGAGGCCCAAGCATCAATAAATTATGGCCCCCGGAAGCTGCGATCTCAAGAGCTCGTTTCCCCGTCTCTTGCCCTTTAACATCCCGCAGATCGAGGAGTGTTTGGGCAACTTCATCTTCCATGACAGCTTCCGGTGGAGAGAGGACTTGGCTTCCTTTAAAGTGATTGAGAAGAGAAAGAAGGGTATCAGCAGCGAGAATATTAATATCTCCTGCCCAAGCCGCTTCTCCTCCACAAATCTTGGGGCAGATGATGCCTTTTCCAAGGGAGGCGGCATGAATCGCTGCGGGCAAAACACCAGAAATAGGAGCAATACGTCCATCAAGGGAAAGTTCCCCTAAAACAATAAAATCGGCAATGGCGTCAGAAGGAATTGCATTCATAGCCGCGAGAAGGCCTAAGGCAATGGGGAGATCATAATGGCTCCCCTCTTTTTGCACATCGGCAGGAGCCAGATTGACGGTAATGCGTTGGTAGGGCAGCGAAAGGCCCATGGAATGAAAGGCTGACCTAACGCGCTCTCTTGATTCATCCACAGCTTTATCAGGCAGACCTACAATGGGAAATTTCGGCAGGCCTGAGGAAATTTTGACTTGTACATCAATGGTAATGACATCGACGCCTTGAAAGGAAACCGTATTGAGCCGTGAAAACATGCCTCCCCCGTTTTTATGCTTATTTAGGTATATTAGTTTTAACTTCGATTAAATTGACCACTCTTTTAATACCTGTAATGTCAGATGCAGCATTAATCACGATTTGCATCTCTTCCTTTGATTCTGCTGTTCCAAAAATGTAAACAACCCTATCAAAAGTTGTAATGGTATAGTTAGGAGCATAGACCTCATCTTCCGAATATAATGCCGATTTTAGTTTTGTTGTAATCCAGCTATCTTGAACATATTCAGCGAAGGTATCTTGCCCTTCAACGTTTAGTCCATCTATGACTTCTTTAACGCCTTCAACGCTTTTAGCAACGCGAACGGCATCAACTTTAACTTGAGGACTTTCAACAACTCCTGTCATCAAAACCCGGGACTTATAGACGGTCATATCAATGACATGACAATTAGGAATTTCTCCGCAAAGTTTTGAACGAATCGTAAATTGGAGAGCCTCGTCACTAAATGAACCACTTAGACCACGGTCTTCGACCGCGTGCATTCCAATACTCCCAATGCCACCAACAAGTGGGACTGCACAGCCTGAAAGTAAAAGAGGCAAAAGAATTGAGTATTTTTTGTACATTTGTTTCTCCATTTAGCGAGGGGACCATGCTCCTTGAATATGACGAGGCCATTTCCAAGGAGAGATTAGAATGACATCAAACCTTAAATCAAGAGAAGAACAACGCTTTGCATAAAAAGAAAGAGCGTTTTGAATCCTTCTCATTTGGTATGGAGATACAGATAAAGCTGCTTTCTCATAGGTTTTGCGCGCTTTTACTTCTACCGCTACAATATAGGAACCTTTTCGACTAATCAAATCAATTTCACCAAAAGGTGTCTTAAATCGTCTTTCTAAAATAGCATATCCGTTGAATTGAAGATAAAGGCTTGCAATTTTCTCAGCCAAAATCCCTTTAAGATAGGCTTTCTTTCTTTTCTTTAAGGGAAAGGGCACGTTGATAAACCTCACGTTTTGAGCGTTCAAAAGCTTTTGAAACCATCTCTACGGCTTCTTTAACCGAAGACGTTTTTAGGGCTTTTTCTAAATGTGCCTCAAGTTCCTCTTCCGATAAAGAAGAAAGTGAAGAAGCCCCTTCAATCAGGATCACGATCTCTCCACGAGGTGGAATCACTTCATAATGTTGAACAAGCGATGACAGAGGGCCCCTCTGAACTTCTTCATAGAGCTTTGTCATTTCGCGGCAGATAGCACCTTCTCGATCTCCAAAAACCTTTTGCGCATCTTTTAAAAAGGACACGAGCCTTTTGGGGGATTCAAAAAAAATAAGTGTCACGGTCAAGCTTTTTAAAGTTTCCAAAGCGCTGCATCGAGCGGCTGATTTTGAGGGTAAAAAACCACTAAAGTAAAAACGATCTGGAGAAAACCCTGAAAGGCATAAAGCCATTAAAGGCGCAGAAGCGCCCGGTAGAAACGTGTAGGGTAGATTTTCTACCTGACAAGCTCTTACAAGTTTAAACCCAGGATCTGAAATGAGAGGCATACCTCCATCCGTAATATAAGCGACTTTTTTTCCCTCTTTTAAAAAAGAAAGGAGGCGAGGACGCACTTTGTCTGCATTATGATCATGGTAAGAAAAAAGTGTTTTTGAAATGCCATAATGATGAAGAAGTTTTGATGAAACCCGCTTATCCTCACAGGCTATGATATCCACCTCTTTTAAAATCTCAAGGGCTCTTAAAGTAATATCTTTTAAATTGCCAATGGGTGTTGCTATAAGGTAAAGCATAATTTACTCATGTTAAAGAAAAGAGTATTTATTTTTAGAAACCTATTTCAACACGGGAGATTAGGAATGACAAGAACGTTATGGTTTTTTTTGTGGGGAGTTCTTTTAGTAAGCCTTACCTCGTGCGGTCATGAGCAACCTTTAGAGACTGTTGTGACCTCAAAACCTTCAGCACCTCTCCCTAAAAAGAAACCTATAGCACCGCCTCCAGCGCCGATTGTGAAAGAACCTCTTACCCACAAGATAGGACTATTGCTTCCCCTCTCAGGATCCCAAGCTGATCTAGGTAAAGGATTGTTGCAAGCAGCTGAATTGGCTCTTTTTGAAGTGGGCCCATCTTCTTCCATTGTTCTCTTGCCTCAGGATACAAATCAAGAGGGGGCGCATCAAGCGGCTCTGAATGCTCTAAATGAAGGGGCTGAACTTCTTTTAGGGCCTGTGTTTTCGCCAGAAGTTGAAGCTATAAGACCCTTAGTTGCTTCCCGAAACGTTAATCTTATTGCCTTCTCAACCAACCAGAGGGTCGCAGGTAATGGTGTCTTTATTTTAGGATTTATTCCTTCCCAGCAAGTTATCCGTGTAGCTGAATTTGCAAAGGAGAAAGGAATTTCAAAGTTTGCAGCTCTAACGCCCGAAGATGACTATGGGAAACTAGTTGATCAAACTTTAAAGCAACTTGAAGCTCAGGGAAAAGTTCAACTTTTGGGCACGTCTCACTATTCAAAAGGGGATCTTTTAGAGGGCAATCCGGGTAATGCTCGCCTTTTAGAAGATGTTGCCTTATATAAATCAAAGGGAGTTCAGGCTCTTTTTGTCCCAGAAGGAGGAGAAAATCTTTCTCATCTGATAAATCTTCTTTCTCCTGAAATGCCCTTAATCATTTTGGGAAGTGGTCAATGGGATACTTCTGAGACCCTCCAGCTCGCTTCTACTTTTAAGGAAGGTTTCTTTGCGTCTCCAAATCCACAAGAGCAGAAACTTTTTGAATCACGTTTTCAAAAAGCTTATGGATATAGGCCTCCTCGTATTGCAAGTCTTGCCTATGATGCTGTGGCTTTGAGTGTAGCTCTTTCTGAAAAAGGGTATTCTGCACAGAACCTTACCTTCTCGCAAGGGTTTTCAGGGTTGGATGGGTTGTTTCGTTTAACGTCTCAAGGGCTTAATGAAAGAGGGCTTGCTATTCTCCAAGTCACACCAGGTGGTTTTAAGACTTTAAGCCCTGCTCCCCAGACTTTTTAAGAATAAAAGAAATCAAACCATTCAAGCGGAGTCTTCCTTCGAAGGTGGGAATAAGATGGGTTGCCGTGATAGTCAGAAGACCTTCATCTTCTAGAAGTTTTAAATCTCTATCATGATAGGCCTCTTCTCTCTCTAACCCTGTTTCTTTCTTAAGACGACTCAGGCTAAGGCCTTGAGTAAGTCTTAAATTCATCAAGGTAAATTCCTGGAGCTTTTCTAAGGGAGAAAGTTTTTGAAGAATCTCAAGACCATGGCCATTTTTTTCAACTTCCCTAAGCCAAGTTTCTGGTGCTTTGTAACGAGAGGTGGCATATTTATTTTTTCCTTGAGTAACCCTACCGTGAGCTCCAGGGCCAATACCTACGTAATCTTCAAAATGCCAATAGATGAGATTGTGAAAACATTTTTCTAAAGGCGCTGCATAATTTGAGATTTCATAAGGAGGAAGTCCTGCCCCCTTCATGATTTCTTCTGTTAATTCATATAAGTGAGCAGAAGGTTCCTCTTCAAGAGTCATTTTTTCTCCCCGGGCCAGTCGTGTTGCAAATGCTGTCTGAGGTTCAATTGTAAGTTGGTATAAGGAGAGATGGCCTTTAGCGTAGGATAAGGCCTCGCTCAATTCATTTTTCCAGCCTTCAGGAGTTTGCTCAGGGCGGGCATAAATTAAGTCAAAGGAAAATCTAGGAAAATAGGTTGCTGAAATTTCTAAAGCCTGGAGAGCTTCTTTTGCTGAATGTCGTCTTCCCAGAAAAGTGAGAGCCTTGTCCTCTAAGGATTGGATCCCTAAGGAAAGACGGTTTACGCCCGCTTCAGAAAACGCCTTAAAGCGAGACGACTCCACCGTACTGGGATTGGCTTCCAGGGTGATTTCGAGAGTTTCTGAATAAGGAAAAAGAATTTTTGCCTTCTCAATCAGGACCCTAACTGTGTCAGGTTCCATGAGGGAAGGAGTACCTCCTCCAAAGAAAATACTTCTAAGAATACCACTTTCATAGGTTTTTGCTGCGTTTTCTAACTCACATAAGAGAGCCTTTTGCCATCGTCCTTGGTCGATATTTTCTCGAACGTGGCTGTTAAAATCACAATAAGGGCATTTTGATAAACAAAAAGGCCAATGAATATAAAGGCCAAAGGACTTTTTCATGAGGTTTGTGCAAGTGCTCGCAGACGTTGATTGATAACCGTCATCATTGCAAAATCTACAGTTGAAGCATTCATTAAATCAAATAAAGTTGCTTCAACATTAGAGGTGTAGATGACGTCTTTGATGAGAGTTCCATCTTCCGTAAACAGCTCCTTGGGAGATTTTTGATTTGTCAAAATTTTATAGACGAGAATTTTTTGCGTTGCATATAAATCTTCAATAAGGGCATTAGAGGCTCCTTGCTGCCAATGAGTATCACCAGAAAGAGAGCGGGCTGTTTTTCTGAGCCAATCAAATCCGAGCTGCTGACTGAGGGCAAAATAAACGCGCGCTACCAATTGAATCTTTTGCTTTGTATCCTTGCTAAGGATAACCATGTCTGGCCCAGAGATAAGTGGTTCCAAGATGACTAATCTTTCACTGAGACTTGTCGAAAGACCAATATGTTCATATTCCTCACATTTTGCGCTATAGGCTTGCAGTTGTTGGAGGGTGAAGAGAGCGCTGAGCTCTTCCTTTAAAGTATCAATATTTTCTTTAAAGAGATTAATAGTCTCTTCCACACTGTGATGTTCTTTCATGAATCTTAAAAACCAATCCGTATATCTTTTTACGCTTTGATAAATACTCAGCATTAATTCATTTTGAGTCGTCACGGGGAGATTTTCTAGGGTTTCTATATCGCGCCAAAGGGAGACTAAATCGAGAATATCTCTGACCACCAAATAAGCTCTTGCAACGTCAGCCCCTTCTTTACCCGTTTGGTGTTTCATTTCAGAAATAAAGGTAATTCCCATACGATTGACAATGCTATTGGTAAGGAGAGTTGATGTAATTTCTCGTCTTAAAGGATGAAGAATAATCTCTTCTCGGTATGCATATTGGAGTCGTTCAGGAAAATAACTTAGAAGACGTTCATGAAGGAGGGGTAGGTCAGGAATCTCAGATTGCATAAGATGATGTTTTAAAGATAACTTTGAATAAGCTAACAAAACCGCAAGTTCCGGCCGGGTGAGACCTTGTCTATCTGCTGTTCTTCGAGCAATTTCTGTTTCATCGGGCAAACCTTCAAGAGCACGGTTAAGGATCCCTTCGGCTTCCAAATCTCGCATAAAACGGGCTTGTTCATCTAAAAGCGCTAATCCATGACTTTGGGCTAAGCTAAGAATTTGATTTTGCCAGAAATTATCTTTTAAAACTAAACGAGAGACATCATCCGTCATTTCTTCGAGAAGAGCATTCCGTTTATCAAGTTTTAAGCCATTATTCATCATAGCCTGGCTCAAGAGAATTTTGATGTTAACCTCATGGTCAGAAGTATCGACTCCTGCCGAATTATCGATGGCATCCGTATTGATGCGTCCTCCATTTTTTGCATATTCAACACGCCCCAGCTGAGTGACAGCTAAATTAGCCCCTTCAGCGATGACCTTCGCGCGAACATTAATGCCATTAATACGGACGGCATCATTAGCTCGGTCACCAACCTCAGCATTACTTTCCCCTTTTGCTTTAATAAAAGTTCCAATACCTCCAAACCAAATTAGATCCACAGGTGCCTTTAAAATATAGGTGATTAACTCCGCAGGGGTTAAATGGTTTTCATGAATTTCAAGGAGATTCTTTATCTCTAGTGTGAGAGAAATTGACTTTGCTTTCCGGTCAAAAACACCTCCTCCTTTAGAAATTAAGGCTGAATTGTAATCAGCCCATGACGATTGGGGGAGATTAAAGAGCCTTTTTCGTTCTTGATAGCTTTTCTCAGGATCAGGCTCGGGATCTATGAAAATATGTAAATTGCTAAAGGCAGCTTGAAGCTTTAGATGGTGAGATAGAAGCATTCCATTACCGAAAACATCCCCTGACATATCGCCAACGCCGACAACAGTAAGTCTTTCACGGGTTGCGTCCATCCCCATTTCTCTGAAGTGACGCTTAACTGATTCCCATGCCCCTTTGGAGGTAATTCCCATCTTTTTATGATCATAACCTGAAGAACCCCCTGAAGCAAAAGCATCTCCCAACCAAAAATGATAATCGACAGCAATTTGATTTGCAAAATCAGAAAAAGAAGAAGTTCCCTTGTCGGCGGCAACAACCAAATAGGGGTCATCATCATCCCTTTTTATAAGATTGAGAGGAGAAACAATATCCTTATCAACGATGTTGTCTGTAAGGTCGAGAAGACCACAAATCATTGTTTTATAACAAGAAATGACTTCTTGTTTAAGAGCTTCTTTATCTTCAGGAGCGGGGAGTTGTTTAAGGACAAATCCTCCCTTTGACCCAACAGGCACGATAACCGCATTTTTTACTGTTTGCGCCTTCATTAAACCGAGGACTTCAGTCCGAAAATCTTCTCTACGGTCTGACCAGCGAATTCCACCTCGGGCTACCTTGCCCCCTCGCAAATGAATAGCTTCAACACGAGGTGAGTATACAAAAATTTCATAAAGAGGCCTAGGAAGAGGCATCTCATCAATTGCTTTACAGTCAATTTTAAAAGAAAGATAAGATTTTGGAAGGTCGTTTTCGAGTTGGTAATAATTTGTTCGCAACGTTGACATCACCATATTTACAAACTTTCGTAAGATACGATCTTCATCCAAATTCATGACGTCTTCTAAATGAGAGAAAATACGCTTTAGTATTTCACTTCTTGCGCTATCACGATCTTCTTTACAGTCGGGACAAAATTGAAAAGTATAGAGCTGAATTAACATACGGCAAATGAGAGGATGGTTAGCTAAAACTTCTTCCATATAGGCGTGGCTAAAAGTAACCTGAAGTTGACGAAGGTACTTTGCATAAGCACGTATGAGCTGACATTCCCGCCAGGTAAAATTAGCCCTAACAATAAGACGATTAAACCCGTCGTTTTCAACCTCATTTTGCCAGACGCGATTAAATCCAACTAAGAAGTTCTCTTGGATATGTTCGAGGTCAACCTCATCTCCCTCTCGAGTTTCCAATTCAAAATCATGAATCCACGCTTTCTCATTGTTAGGGAGCGTTACTAAGAAAGGAAGTTCACTAAGAACATGCATGTTCATATTTTCTAGGACAGGCAAAACATTTGAAAGTGATACAGGACCTTCAACAGAATAAATTTTAAACTTAAGTTTGTTATGTTCTTCGCCATCAGCATAACTTAAGGACGCTTTTAATCCTGATGTTGAAAAAGCGCTTTCAATGTGCTTGATATCAAGCACAGCCTCCTGCGCTGTAAATTTCTCTTGATATCCTTTACTAAAACTCAAGCTATATTTTTCAAAGAGTTGGAGACCCTTTTCTTCACCTTCAACCTTGAAAAGAGCTTTTTGCAAGTTATCCCGCCATGTCAGAGTGGCTTCTGAGAGGTCATTTTCTATGGATTTAATATCATAGGTCAGAGACTGTTTTTGTAATATACGAATGGAGAAGTGAATACGTGCAAAGGCAAGTTCTCCCAGTTGGATTTGCCAATTTGTAATTTTTCCATTTAAGTCTTTTTCAAGAATATTGCCGATTTTTTTTCTGAGTTCGCTGTCGTATCTGTCTCGAGGAACATAAACAAGGCACGTTACAAACCTTGCAAACTTATCTGGACGTATGAAAAGAGTTAAACGCTGCCGATTTTGAAGTTGAAGAATGGCCATAGATGTTTCAAAAAGCCAGTCTTCTGAAGCTTGAAAAAGCTCATCGCGTGGAAAAGACTCTAGAATGTGTAGAAGTGTTTTTCCATCATGCCATTGCTCATCAAAACCAGATCGCTTCAAAGTCCGAGAAATTTTACGCCGCAAAAGAGGAATTTCTTGGGCACTCTGATTGTAGGCAACGGAGGTAAAAAGGCCAACAAATTGATAAAAGCCAATAACCTTACCCTCTTTATCAAAACGCTTAATCGTAAGAGAATCCATAGGATCTCGCCTATGGACGAGGGAGACTTGCGTTGTTTTCGTTAAAATAAGAGGATCCGAATCGGTGATAAAACTCCAAATCGTTGCATTAAGTTGGACACCCTCAAAAATATGGGAAAGTTCCTGCTTTGGAGAACTTTTTAAGATGCCAAGACCTTTTCCTGGCGCAAAAATTCTATGGTGCTGCCCTTTCTCTTTACTTATGGAATATTCACAATAACCAAGGAAGGTAAAATGATTATCCTCTATCCATTCAAGGAAATAAATTGATTCCTTAAGAGCTTCCTTAGAAATGGAAGGAGGATTTTTTTTTAAATTTGCGATCGCATTTTCTAAATGCTTTCGCATGGGTTGCCAATCCTCAACGGAAGCTTCAACGTCTTCAAGAGAACGCTCAATTTCTTGTTTAAGAGTTTTTAATTTTTCTGGAGAACATGGTCCTAAAATCTCACACCGTATAAAAGACTCATAGCTTCTTTTTTTAGTTTCTTGCGTCCTATTGAAAACCTTTTTTAAATGATGGGAAGTGTCACGCTCAACCTGCATGACAGGATGGATGATAAGGTGAATAGAATAGCCTAGACTATTGATAGCGCCAGCCACTGAATCCACGAGAAAGGGCTTATTATCATTGATAAGTTCGATAATGGTTTGTGAAACTTGAGTTCCGTTGATCTCTCTTTTTTCAACAAAACATTTAATTTTTGGCTGGAGTGGCTTGCGATCCAGACTGAATTGCCACATCTCATAGGTAGAATTGACAAGAGCATCCAGAGAGGTTTCGCTAAGATCTTCAAGAGAGACATTTCCATAAAAAAGTTTGGCAAAAGTTTCAGCTGCAGTCTTATAAGGAGGCGCAACTTTATGAGAAATTTTTTTGGCAACTGATGTAAGGATCACCTCTTTGCGCTCTTGAACTGTTAAATCCTTTTTAGGCATTATCTCTTCTCTCTATCATTCTCTTAGTATGCCAAATGCTGCTGAGAAAGCAAAGCCTCGTTTTCCAGCTCATTGTTTGAAGGTAAAATGATTTAGCTCTTATTTGAATGTGAAACGTTATGAATAAGCCTACTGATTATAGCAAAATGAGATTTTAGTATAACCATATAAAGAATTGAAAAATTTCAATAAATTCTTATAATTTTAGATATTTATTCTATTGATCATCTAATAAAGGAGGAGAAGAATGAATCTCATAAAAAATATTTCTTACGTTTTTTTTGGAGTAGCTACAGCTATAATGGCACTACCTTCTTCAGCTAGTGTAGCTATGATAACTGAAGAAGAGGAAATTTCTTCAAGTACGGAGCAGTCCAAAATTGAGAAATTAATATCCTTGTTTTCTCACAGCTTCAATAATTGTTTTAAGAGTTTGAACTGTGTATGATCTGTCTTCTATGTTTTTCTCATCTGCATCATGGAGGAGAATGATGGCTCCTGGATGGAGTTGCTCCATAACCTCAGTTCTCTAATAGCGCTTAAGTCAAGAGATGCCTCCTTCTTTTTTTCTCAGCCTTTTCTGAAGGTTAGAGTTTATAAGA
>JAIEQB010000034.1 GCA_019748065.1 Alphaproteobacteria bacterium
GGACTCACTCCTTTGCAGTATATTCATGAATCCTATCCTATGGCCTCTTGAGTCTCATATGTACTGAACTCATACACCATGTTAATAAAAAATTGACAATGTTTAAGAATTTATTAAAATAAATGGTATCTACCTAGTGTAGATATAACCTAGCAAAAGGAGGCGTAAAAATGTCCGTTTCCAACTATATTTTAAGTCTAAAGCGTAAATATGTTCAGCTGAATAATCTTATTCAAGATGAACTTTCTCGGCCGTTGCCAAATTCTCTTGTTTTGTTTGATCTTAAATTGAAGCGCCTTCGTCTGAAGGAAATGATCACGGGATTGGTTTAGTTTATTTCGGGTAGATGACGCTCTCAGCTGAATTTCTGTTGTCGTAAGAAAACAGAAACAGCAGAGAGTGGAATTCTTGTGATTTATAACTCCCTCCGTTTATTATGCTGGCTTTTAGCAAAGTGAGGGAGTGAGGTGGGAGTTGATCAAGTTGGCCTCTATTGTTGTTGTCCAGTCAGGAGCTGAATAAAACTAGTTGATAAAACTAGAAGGGAGCTTATCTTGACTGGTTCTTCGTCGCTCGCTGCCTCTTGCTACTCTTGATAAATCTCTCAAGAACGCTGCAGAAAAATCTGGCGTTAAGTCGGGATTAGCATACTGAAAAGCGGAAGACTGTCGTATTTGAAAAAAAAACTTGCAAAAAAATATTTAGTTGTTATCTCTATAGGGGAAAGAACATCTCTTTCAATTTAACTCAAGTGATATTTCCAAACTGGAAAATGAGTTTAACCTCAAGATAGAAGATATTATTAATGAAACAAGCTGGTTATTCCAAGCGGCAGAACAGCCGTTCTCCTGATCGACATAGACAACAACCTCATCGGCAAGCAAATGGCAATTCATCTGATCAAAAGATGAGGGGAAATGCACAACAGTGTGTTGATAAGTATCTCACCCTTGCCCGTGATGCGGCCACCTCAGGAGATCCTATTTCCGCCGAAAATTATTATCAATATGCCGATCATTATTTTCGCATCGTTTTGGCCAATCGTCCTTCTCGCCTTCCTCCTATACGAAAGCCCATGGATATAGAAACCGCAGCTCCGGTAGCTTCAGAAAATCCTGTACAGGTGCTTCCTCCTCAGTCTTCTCTTGAAAGTTTACCAATGAGTGATCATGCACTTAACACATCAAATTGAAGAAAAGCTCACAAGAGAATTTTCGCCCCTCTTTTTAAAAGTTGAGGATCTCTCATATCGTCATATAGACCATGGAAACTATAGGGCAGGCGGTGAGAGTCATCTTACGGTCACTCTTATGTCAAAAAGTTTTACTGATCTTCCGCGGCTTAGGCGCCATCAACAGGTTTATGCTTGCCTTCAAGAGGAACTTAAGTCTGGGATCCATGCTCTTTGTTTGAAACTGTTTTCTCCGGAGGAGGGGGCGGCGTTAAGCGAATAAGCGTTAGTTGGTGACGTAGACGACGCAGTATATCCATTCTAAAATTATGAATCATAAAAGATTGACCTACTTCAGGGATTTCTCGAGTTTCATGCAAGATAAGGCCAGCAAGGGTTGAGGCATGTTCATCAGGCAAATCCCACCCCAGCTGACGGTTTAAATCTCGCAAAGTTACGGTTCCATCGATGACATAGCTTCCATCAGCTGCCATACGGACCCCTGGAATTTCTACATCATGTTCATCCACAATTTCGCCCACAATTTCTTCTAAAATATCTTCAAGAGTAATCATGCCCTGCAAATCGCCATACTCATCGATGACAAGGGCAAAATGTTCTCGCCGTTCACGAAACGCGGCTAGCTGAGAGAAAAGGGTGGTCGTCTCGGGAATAAACCAAGAGGGACTTGCAATGTCCTTGATGTTTAGCTTTTCTACATCACCTTTGTGACCTTGGACAGCGCGTAAGAGATCCTTTGCATGAAGAATACCAATGATATTTTCAGGGTTCCCTTGCCACAAAGGAATACGGGTATAGGGAGCTTTTAAAACCTGATCTACAATCTCTTGATTGGGTGTATCCACATTTATCATAAACATGATTTTACGATGACGCATGACTTCCGTCACCTCAATTGCAGTTAAATCTAAGATGCTACGCAGCATGGATTGCTCTTCTCGTGAGGCAGACGTATGAAGTTCAATTGCCCCACGTAGTTCTTCAGCTGCGGCGGTTTCAGAGAGGTCGCGTTTAATATGAATTCCGAAAAGTTGTAGCGAGCCGTGGGCAATAAAATTAATTGCTTTGGTGAGAGGCATCATGAAAGTCAGTAGAGGTTTAAAAAAAGGTGCAAAGATAATTGCAATGCGGTCGGGACATGTATAAACATACATTTTTGGCACAACTTCTGCGTAAATAGTAATTAAAGCTCCCATAAGAAGGGCTGCATAAAAAACGCCCAAGGGCCCGAAAAAGTAGGTCATGACACCGGTAGCAAGAGCCGTTACAAGTGTATTGAACCAGGTGTTTAAAAGAATCACTGAGCCAATAAAACCTCCAATGTGGGCTTGTAAATCCATAATAATTGAAGCTTTTGGATTCCCCTTTTTAGCTAAATGATAAAGCCTTACTCGTGAGGAGGCTAAGACAGCCACCTCTGATGCAGAAGTAAATGCCGAGAGAAGGATGAGAATAAAGATGGCAAGGATAGATAAGACAGAATAAAAAAGAGTCATGATTTCCTCAGGATTTGTTTGGGATCAAGTGTAGCGTTTCATGGTCTTTTTGTCACTGGGGGAATAAAAGATCTATGGATACTCTTGAACTTTAAGGCTTTGATTGGTAAAGGATAAGCCATTAATAAAATGGAGATATAACAATGCATATTGGTGTTCCTAAAGAAATAAAAATTAGTGAATGGCGCGTAGGTCTTGTGCCTTCATCAGTTCGAGAGCTGGCTCACCATGGTCATCAAATCACGATTGAAACCAATGCGGGCGTGGGAATTGGTATTAGTGATGAGGATTACAAAGCCGCCGGTGCTTCTATTGCGGCTACACCTGAAGAAATCTTTAGAACATGCGAGCTTATCATCAAAGTGAAAGAGCCTCAGCCAAATGAATGGAAGCTCTTACGCTCCGGTCAAATTCTTTTCACCTATCTCCATCTGGCAGCGGACAAGGAACAAACCCAAGGTCTGATTGATTCAAAATGTATCGCCATTGCCTATGAAACCGTTACCTCCTCTCGGGGGGGACTACCTCTTTTGATGCCGATGAGTGAAGTGGCTGGCCGTATGTCCATTCAGGTAGGCGCCCATTGCCTTGAAAAGGAAATGGGGGGTTCAGGTATATTATTGGGTGGCGTTCCGGGAGTGAAACCAGGAAAAGTGACAATTATTGGAGGCGGTGTTGTGGGAACGAACGCAGCCCGTATGGCTATTGGTCTTGGAGCGAGCGTTACAATTATCGACAAATCAATTCACCGCTTGGCCGAGCTTGAAATGCATTTTGGCCCTCGCTTGCGGACTTTGTATTCTACTTTTGAAGCCATTGAGAAATGTGTGATGGACTCTGATCTTGTGATTGGAGCCGTCCTTGTGCCGGGGGCAGCTGCCCCTAAGCTTGTAACCGCCTCTATGATTGAGAAGATGAGGAAAGGGTCGGTCCTTGTGGATGTGGCTATTGATCAGGGGGGGTGTTTTGAAACCAGTCGTCCTACCTCCTTTACCCACCCCACCTATATCGAACATGGAGTTGTGCACTATTGTGTGACGAACATGCCAGGCGGTGTGGCGCGGACTTCCGCCTTTGCCTTAAATAATGCAACCTTGCCCTTTGTTTTGGCGCTCGCACAAAAAGGATATAAAAATGCCTTGTTGGACGATTCCCATCTTTTAGCAGGCCTTAATGTGTGTGAGGGATATGTGACTTACGAGGCGGTGGCAAGAGATTTGGGCTATTCTTACATGGAGCCTGAAAAACTGCTGAGGACCAAGTCTGCGGCTTAAAAAGGTACTTTTGTATCTTTTTGTCTTCTTTTTTGTCATCCCTGCCAACCTTGTTATGTCAGGATGGCTTGACTATTTCGTTTAAAAAAGAGCTTTCGAGAGATAATTTTCCTTTTTTGTAATTTTCCTATTGCATTTAGAAAAATTAATAATTAATTTATAAATGAAATTATAATATTTTAAATAGGTTGATATGAAGAAATTCTTTTTCTTTATTGTTTTGTGCTTGTTTGCATTGTTAACAAGAGGTATGGCAAGGGATGTTTCTATCGAGATTGTAGATTACGATAACAAATTTATTTCGCGTAATGCGAGTCTTCGAATTGATTTTATATATGACGCGGGATTTAAAGCAGAAACAAAAATTCCATTTGCTGATGCTGTAGGTCCAGTTATAAGTTTTAAGGTTGGCTCAGTACGCAATTTAAAACGGCTTAAATCAATTGCAGCTTTCTTGTATAAAGATGGCAATATTTCTTCATTTTCATTGCTAAATGATGAGTGTTTAATAAGAAAATTAGTTAAAAATAAAATAGTTTTTGATGTTTCTAATTGTTTAAGTATTGATACTTCTTCGATTTATCCTTTTTCTTATGATCATGAAAAAGAAAACTCTACTTTATGTGTGGATATAAACGGAATACGTGGAAGGATATACACGGGCAATAGGTTTTATAGAAGTTCGGATTTTATTATATGTAGACAACCAATTGTTAATAAGGAAGCTGTAGGCAGCTCTTTAGAAGAATGTTCCGCTACTACTATTACAGAAGGTAAAGTTTATCAACAGGGAGAAGCAGTTAACTTTCCTTCCCCTCGTATTTACGTTGCTGATGAACATGGTAACTTGTTTATCGGCGATAGCAAAATGGGTTGTCATCATCATAGCCATATATTAAATTCAAGATCTGGGGATTTAGAATTTGGTTATGGAAAAGACGTATCAAGTGCAGGGCATATCTGTTTGTGTAATGGAAAGATAACTTCTATCAGTAATTTTAGTGGTCACTATACGCCGCGTAGAGAACAATTTTTAATTTTTGCAAAACATCTTTTAAATTTAGATCTTTTCACTTTTGATGCTAGGATTCAATATTTCGATAATGAGTCTCCATCTGGAATTAAGGACATTTCTTGTTCCGAATTAAGAAGTATGTTGGTGAGTCAACTTAATATGGAGAAATATCCTCTTAAAAAACTACCTTCCTTTAAAAAACTACTTACTATGGCATATAATTTATTTGCAAATATTTCTACGCAAGCATCTTGCCAGAACATTAGTAGCCCTTTTTATCCAGAAGAAAATCCAGCTTATAAGTTTGTAGGAAGATCTATAGGAAGTATATCTATAGGAAGTATTATTGAAATTTCTGACCCTATGTTTCAGAGAATCTGTTTTATGCTATATGGTCGTCAATGGAAAGCTGAATTTATTGACGTACATTTTTTAAATGAGGATTTAATTCTTAAGTTATTATCTGAGACTTTATACCCAGACGACGTTCTTAAATATGAATATCTTGTAGGGTCTTCTGAAGGAAGTGTAAAAGGTATTCTTAGAATTATCTTGCCAACAAATCATTCCACCAAATTAGCTACAGCATCTTCATCTACAGCATCTTCATCTACAGCATCTACAGCATCTTCATCTTCATCATCTTCAGCATCTTCATCTACAGAAACTCCCATAGAACGTACTTCTACAAGGTTACACTTTAAAATAGGTGAAGACGCAAGTATTTGTGAAGAGGAAAAAAATATAGATGAATTGAGAGAGAAAGCATCTTCTATTGTTTACGCAAAAATGGAGTCTTTAAACAAAGAAATTTCCACAATTACACAAGATATTGAGATAGTAAGAGAAAGTTCTGATGATGATCAATCTATGTTTATTGGAGATTACTTAGTGTCTAAAAAGAAAGAGTTAGCAAAACTAGCTGTTTTTGCTAATTTTTACACTGGAGAGCTTATGCCTTCTCAACAAGCTATTGAACTTCTTCGAGAAGAAGTAGATACAAAAATGAAAGAAATTAAGTTGCTTGCTGCTGGCATTGAGGAGGTTAAAAAGGGAACATCAGGCTATTCTTCTGCGCCTTATAATGAAGAAACCCTAGAGCATGAAAAGTGGGAATTATTAAAAAAGAAATTACTTCTTTCATGGGCCGAAGGAAAAATTCATGAAATATTTATGCCTGAATATCAAAAATTTTATAATGAAGAAATTGCTAATTTAATGGAGGAAATTTATCTCACTCGTTTAGGCATTGAGGAAGTAAAAAAGGGAACGCCAGGCTATTCTTCTGCGCCTTATAACGAAGGTTTCTTAAGAACCTTAGAGGATGAGATGATTGAGTTAAAGGCTACACGTCTAATTTTAGAGATGTGGCGGGAGTGACGGGACTTGAACCCGCGGCCTCCGGCGTGACAGGCCGGCGCTCTAACCAACTGAGCTACACCCCCAAAGGAAGTGTTTCTGAAATACCTTAGATACCCTCTTATTGTCAATGGTTAAATATAATTTTAAATTTTGTTTTCATTATCTGCACTAAGATAGGTTTCACTTATTGCCAGAATGCGGACCTTTCATTTGTGGCATAGCTAATGCCATTTTCCATTAAATAATGGCATTAGGAGAGAGGTAATTCTATGTCCCTTGAAAGATCAACTCTGTCACTAAGAAAGGATCAAAAATTTTCATGAGCTGGCCCTGGAAAGGATATGAATGTCAATTCCGAAAGTTTCTTTCAAGTCAGGAAATCAAAAAGCTAATTCACAAAGTTTATTTCTTGCGGTGCATCAGCCATCCCGCAATCATAACTCCGATGGCAACGGTTGTAATAATAAGGGTAGCAAGCGCATTGATTTGAGGGGTGATGCCAAAGCGAATGCTAGAAAAAATTACCATGGGAAGGGTGGAGGAACCTGGTCCTGCCACAAAGCTTGCGATCACCAGATCATCTAACGAGAGAGCAAAGGCCAAAAGCCATCCCGAAAGCAGGGCAGGAAAGATAATGGGAAGGATGATGGCTGTGAAAACCTTAATGGGCCGTGCACCTAAATCAAGAGCAGCTTCCTCTAAAGAGACGTCCATATCCGCCAGACGTCCTCTTACGATGATGGTCACATACGCCATGCATAAAGTTGTATGGGCAAAGGTAATAGTGAGAATTCCGCGTCCATGAGGCCAGCCGATAATTTGTTCAAGCCCTACAAAAAGCAGGAGGAGAGAAAGACCGGTGATGACCTCTGGCATGATCATGGGAGCGGTTGTTAAAATGCCAAAAAAACCGCGTCCCTTAAAGCGTCCAAAGCGGACAAGGGAGATAGCTGCCAGTGTTCCTAAAATAACGGCAAGGGTTGCAGCAGAGGTGGCCACTTGAATGCTGATCCAAAGAGATTTAAGGAGAGCTTCGTCTTGAAGGAGGGCTGTGTACCATTGGGTAGAAAAACCTTGCCATACGGTGACTTGGCGAGAGGAATTAAAAGAAAAAATAATCAAGGTCAAAATGGGGAGATACAAGAAGGCATATCCGAATATCATCATGGTTTTCAAGAAAGGTGAAAGTTTATTCTGCATCTAAAAACCTCACTTGCTGTTCCTGATAGCGTTGGAAGATGGCAATGGGTAGAATAAGGAAGACGAGCATAATCACCGCTAGAGCTGCAGCTACGGGCCAAGTACGATTTGTAAAGAATTCATTCCAGATCACCTTGCCAATCATCAGCGTTTGTGAGCCTCCCAAAAGTTCGGGGATAACGAACTCGCCCACAGCAGGAATAAAAACAAGCAGAGAGCCCGCAATCACCCCAGGACGGGAAAGGGGCCAGATGATCCTGATGAAGGCTTGGAAGGGGCGTGCGCCGAGATCATAGGCGGCTTCAAGCAATGTATGATCAATCTTCTCTAAGAAGGCGTAGAGAGGAAGAATCATAAAAGGAAGGTAACAGTAAATAATACCCAGAACCGTTGCAAAGGTATTGTCGATAAGAGAAAGGGGGCTTGAGATAAGGCCTAAGTTGATAAGGAGCGTGTTTATATACCCTTGAGGGCTTAAAATGCCAATCCAAGCATATACCCGTAGCAAAAAGGAAGTCCAAAAAGGCAAGATAATGAGCATCAGGAGTATTGTTCTTTTCGAAGGAGATGCTTTGGCAATTCCGTAGGCCATGGGATACCCAATGCAAAGACAGCCGATCGTTCCTAAAAGAGCAATAGCCAAAGAGTCAAGATAGGCAAAAAGATAAAGAGAATCAGTCCCAATAAAGGTATAATTTGTTAAATTAATTTTAATGATCAGAAGGCCTTCACTGGTCCACTCTATTAAGGGGGCGTAGGGGGGAAGACCAAACTTTAAATCAGAAAGGCTAATTTTTAAAACAATCAAAAAAGGAATTAAAAAGAAAAGGAGAAGCCATCCAAAGGGGATTACCGTCACCCAAAAGGGAGAAGTGAAATTGAGCTTTAGTTTTTGAAGGATCGACTTCATGCCGTTAGAACGATGCTATTTTCAGCACGCCAGAAAAGGTAAACCGTATCATCCCAAGTGACGGGTCGCTCTGCCAAACGAACCAGATTGGGTTGTGTCGCTAGAACAATTTTACCACTTTTCAACTCGACATGATAAATGGAAACATCTCCTAAATATCCAATATCACGCACAATTCCTTTGGTGACGTTCTTTTTTTGATTTGGCGCAGCGTGATCAATCATCATTTTTTCAGGACGGATGGCAACCTTAACGTGGGAGCCAACAGGGGCATCGGCGGAGTGACCCACATAAAGTTCAGAGCCGGTTTCTTCTGAATCCACAAGGATATGGTTATCATCAACTTCCGTAACCAGTCCTTCAAATTTATTGATTGATCCAATAAAGTCAGCCACATATTCGGAGTTGGGATACTCATAAACTTCATTAGGCGTCGAGACTTGGCGAAGACGGCCATGGTCCATTACCCCGAGGCGGGTGGACATGGTCATGGCCTCTTCCTGATCATGAGTGACCATAATAAAGGTAATGCCTACCTTTTCTTGGATGTTTACAAGCTCAAACTGGGTTTGCTCCCGTAGGCGTTTATCAAGGGCCGCTAAGGGCTCATCAAGGAGGAGAAGCTTGGGGCGTTTGACAAGGCTGCGCGCAAGGGCAACCCGTTGTTTTTGACCTCCGGAAAGTTGGTGCGGGGCGCGGGAGCCATATTTTTCCATTTGGACCAGTTTCAAAACCTCTTTGACCCGCTCTTGAATTTCCGCCCTTGGAATGCGCTCTTGTTTTAAACCAAAAGCAATATTCTGCTCAACGGTCATATGAGGAAAAAGGGCGTAAGATTGAAACATCATATTTACGGGGCGGTCATAAGCTGGCCTGCGGGTGACATCAACCCCATCGATATAAATTTTTCCTTTCGTTGGCATTTCAAAGCCGGAAAGCATGCGCAAAAGAGTTGTTTTGCCGCATCCTGAGGGTCCGAGAAGGGAAAAGAATTCTTCTTGAAAGATAGAAAGAGTTACATCATCAACAGCCAGAACGCCATTAAATTCCTTTGAAACACCTTCAAGGTGGATATAGGGCTTGGCCTTGGAATCTTGCCAGGGTTGAAGGTCAATACGCCGTTGTTTTTGTTTCATTCATTTGTCCCTACCGTCCAATTTTGACGCGTGTCCATTCCCTGAGGCGTAAGCGCTCATAGTGAGGAGAGTGAACCTTATCTATATATAACTTTTCTAATGTCTTTTTGGAAGGAAAGATAAGTGAATTCTCTCGGATATCTTTTTTAATGAATTCTGAGGATGAAGGAACGCTGTTGGCAGTGGTCATTTCATTAGTCACTTGAGCGATGACATCAGGGCGTAAAAGGAAGTTGATAAGCATGTTGGCCTCTTCAGGGTGAGGTGCATCCTTTGGAATGGCTAGAGCATCTACCCAAAGACTTCCGCCTTCTTCTGGGATGACATAGCGAATATCAAGTCCCATTTCTTTGCCCAGCTGTTGAGCCAACGTAAGTTCAGAGGAAAAACCCTGAACAAGGCAATAATTTTCTGAGGTCAGGTTTTCTGTGGCTGGATTAGCTTTGAATTTTTTAACATAAGGACGAATTTGTGTGAGGACTTTCGTTGCATCCTTGAGATCTTCTGGGCTTTCCGAATTGGGATCTTTCTTTAAATAAGCAAGAGCTGGTGGAAATACATCAATGGGAGAGTCAATGAGCATCACTCCACAATCGGCAAATTTTGCAACCACTTGGGGATCAAAAAGCATGGCCAGGCTGCTGACAGGAGCTTTTGGATCACGTTTTTCAATCATTTTCGCATTATAAGCAAATCCATTGGTGCCCCAAATAAAGGGGAGAGCAAAGACGTTTTGAGGATCAGCCGCTTCCATTTTCTTTAAAAGAAGGGGATCGATCTCTTTTTTGTTCGGAATAAGGGAAGTTTGAAGAGGTTGATAAACTTTTGCCTCAAGCTGACGTGGCAGATAGGGCCAAACAGTCACCATGACGACATCATAGCCTGAGTTGCCTGTGAATAGTTTTGTCTCCATGATCTCTGGAGTATCATAGACATCCAAATTAACTTTGATCCCAGTCTCTTTTTGAAATTGAGCCAGCATCTCAGGTGGAAAAACATAGGTCCATCCATAGAGGTTTACTGTCTTCTGTGAAGCTGCTTGAAGGGGAATCGAGAGTGAAAAGAATATGAAAAATAAAAGAGCTCTGATCATAGTGGATGGCATTCCTTTTTAGATCTTATACCTTGTGGCATATTTAGAGAATAAACTAAAGAAAATTAAAAAAAAATTAAAGAAATTCTATAGAGAGCTGAATAATCTTCTCAATTTACTGTACATGAGCAAGCAGGATAAGGAATTAGGCCTCTGGGTTAGCCGATCTCTTCTTCCCAAGGGAAGACAATCCACGTGTCTTGGCTGACTTCCGTCATAAAGGTGTCCACCATATCTTTCCCCGAGGGTTTGGCATAGATGGCGGCAATGTGCGCTTTAGGGAGCATATCCCGGACGACCTTTGCGGTTGCGCCCGTATCCACCAAGTCATCGATGACAAGCCAGTCTTTTCCATGCTCATCCATCTCGCAGGTTTTAATGATGGAGGGCGCAATTTGCTTGTCGTTGTCATCATAGCTGATGATGCTGACCGTGTCGATTTTACGAATGCCTAGCTCACGTGCAACGATGGCAGCAGGCACCAACCCCCCACGAGTAATGGCAATCATCCCCTTCCAGGTTTTTCCCTCATTCAGACGCCACGCCAGAGCTTGAGCATTGAGGTAGAACTCTTGCCAATTAACGGGGTAACGACGGGACATTATAATACTCCATGTTAATGTTTATGCGCTTCTGGTGCGCCATTTGTAAACTCCATAACCAATAATGAAAGAAACAAAACCGATTCCTAAAACAACTTTAGAAAAAAGATGAAGATGCTCCATAATGAGATGGGCTAAATAATAGGCAGCAACGCAACTTCCCACCGACCAAATGAGGGCTGCCACAAAATTCAGAAAGCTATAACGCTTAACGCCCACACCACTCGCGCCAATAATGAGAGGGCTCAAGGTGCGGATACCATAGATAAACCGAAAGGTAAGAATAAAAAGGGTATCATAACGCTTTAAAAGATAAAAAGCGCGATCTGCCTTAGGTTTGAGAGATGGATAACGATCAAGCAGGCGGCTGCCATAATAGCGCCCAATTTGATAAAGGACTTGGTCTGCAATCAAGGTTCCTGTAAAGGAGACAAGAATAATCTTTGGCAGTGAAAGATATCCTTCGTGCGCGAGAAAACCGGCGGCAAAAATCACCGATTCTCCTTCCACAAGGGAGCCTAAAAAGACGGCAAAATAGCCCCAGGTTTCAATAAATTCTTGCAAAAAATCTCTCAAAGTCAGTGTGTTTATTAATAGTATATAGTGTATCTAGGGGGAAAAATCAAAAAAAACTTTAATACCTTACTAGCCATTAGTTTATAAATTTTATTTGTTGACATTTCATGTTAAGTAAACTACGTCTAGACTTGAAACTGTTATATATTATTTAAAGGAGTTATTTTTATGAAGTTAAAAACATTTGCTATTCTGCTTTCTTTAAGTGCGGCTTACTCAAGCGCAACCCATGCAATGAATTCAGATGCAGAGTTTTTAAAAGTTTCACAGAGAATACGTGCTGCAGATGAAAAATTATCAAAGGCTATGCAGAGAATACCTGCAGAGAGGGATAGACAAAGAGAAGAGGTTGCACAAGCGAGGAAGAAATGGGACGCCCTTGACAGCGAATTAATTGAGGAGGGCTCTCAGCTTATGGATGCTTTGAATGCCGGCACTATAACTGCAGAAGAAATGACTCAAAGATTTAATGAACTGAATGCAAGGGTTAAAGCTGAAAAAGAGGCTGTTAGCCAGGCATTAGATCAGGCGATATCCTATTAACGTCCCATGTTTTACCCATGGAAGGTAAGATCAGAGGTTTAATACCTTAGCATCCATTAGCTTATATATTTTATAAAGTTTATATATTGACAATTCTTATTAAGTACAAATATATTCACATTTGAAACTGTTATATATTATTTAAAGGAGTTATTTTTATGAAGTTAAAGACATTTGGTATTCTGCTTTCTTTAAGTGCTGCTTGTTCAAGCACAACCCATGCAATGATTACGGATAAGGAAGATCGTTTGGCGGCTTTACTGAAACAACGTCAAGCCACGATAGAAAAAGGTCGTGAGATTCAAGCGGCACAAACGAAACTGCATGAAGATTCAAAAAGAAGCTTGGAAGAGATTAAAGAAGCACAAAGAAGGATCACTGCTGAGAGGGATTGTTTGAAGGCTGAGAGCTCTAGACTTATGGATGCTGTGCTTAATGGCACTATAAGCTTAGAAGATGCAGAACACAAATTAAGCCAGCTAGAAAGAAAAGCTCAAGCTAAATAAGGGGTCGCTTACACGGCATTAGAAAAGCAATAAGGACAAAATTTGATAATCCTAACGTCCCATGTTTTCTCATGGGATGTTATTTCTTAAGTTGTGGGAGAGAAGGGAAACTGCACCCAAAAAACTGTACCATTTTTCCCTGCATTTCGAAAGCCAATTTTCCCCTTCATCCCCTGCACACTCTTTTTAGCAATATATAGACCGAGGCCGGCTCGTTTCTTGGGTTGTCCAGGGACTCTAAAATTCTTTTTAAAGATATTTTTACGGTATTCAGGAGGAATGAGAGGACCTTGGTTGGTGACGCTAAATTCAATAGATTTATTCTCGGTTTCTTGAAGCGCAACTTTAATTTCGGAACCTGGGGTGGCATAGTAAACAGCATTCTGAAGAAGATTTTCAAGGATTATTTTTACGTCCTCTCTGTTGGCTTTTAGAGGAGTTAGATAAGCTGGAGCTTCAAACAGGATAGAGGTATTTTTTTGGTCTGCTTCAAGTTTCGCATCCTTAATAAGGTTTGAAATGATTGAACTTAAATCCACGTCTTGAACTGAGGGAGGTGCTTTTTTCGCATGGCTAGAAAGGCTCAGTAGGCTTTGCGTAAGTTTTTCAAGTTGATCGCATTTCTCTCGAGCAGAAATGAGAATTTCTTGCTGCTTTTCTGTTAAAGGGCCTGCAGCTCCTTCAGTGCAAAGATGAATCGCCATGCGCAGGTCATTAAGGGGCTTTTGAAAATTGTGGGCAACTCTTTCATAAGCATCAACTTTGGTTGCCGAGGATAAAGGTTTGTGGAGAAGGTCTTGAAAGATAATAAAGATTCCTTCCAAGGAGCCTGGGTAATCAGCGCCAAATTTTTTAATAGGATAGGCCCAGGGAAGATAAAATGCTTTCTTATTTTCGATGACAAGAGATAGCACGTCCTTTTCTTTATCAGGATGATACCGACTCTTTGTTGTAAGAACTTTATTGCAAATATTCAAGAGAGGTGTTTTCCACTCTGCTTTGACGTGGAAGAGGGAGGGAATCTTGTTAAGATCTTGGGGAAGCTTCAAAATCTTGTGAGCCGCCTTATTGATACAGGTAAAATTGGAAATTTGATTTAAAATGAGAATAGGCTCAGGCCAAGAATCAAGGGCATCTTTAATCGTTTGATAGTTTTCAATGGCTTTTTGCAAAGAATCTTTCTGAAAACCCTGCAGTCTAATTGACATAAGATTAAATTCATTAGAGAGTTTTTCAATTTCTTCTGAGCCTTTTAGATTTAAAAAGATTGTTTTTTCTTCTGTTCCGATTTGACGCATTGTCTCCCTCATGGTTGAGAGGGGTTTTAAAAATAAACCTGAAAAAAACCAGGAAAGATAAAGTCCGAAGAGTAAGCTAATGATAGTTGCTACAAGGATAAAAGTAATAAAATAAGAGATAAATGAAGTGAAATTTTCTTTTGTTTGGCTGAGACTCTCTAAATTTAAGGTGTCGATGGCATCAAGGTTCTTTTTGATTTCTTTATATTTTTCCTGCTCTGACGAAGTTAAGATAGGGGAAGGAGATGAAATCTGGAGTAGGTATGTTTTCCAACTTTCTTCTAACTTGTTTGTTAACTTCTTTTCCTCTTCGTTTTTTACATTTTTCTCTTGAATGAGAAGCTGCTGATCAATTTTTGTCTTTAAAATATTAAATTTCTTTGGTTCATTGAAAATAAATTGAGGATTTTTGATATAAAGCTCATTGAGCTCTTCAATGTATTTATGAATATTATCTATAGAGGAGATGGTTTTAAAATTTTGAACAAGAATAATATCAGCCCTATCTCTTAAAGCTAACATGAAAAAAATGAAAAACCAGGTAATGAATCCGATGATAAAAAGAGTGGGAAGTTGGGCAAAAAAGAGTTGCGTTTTTATTTTCATCACGCGTTGCTCTTAATTTCGTCCTTATTATAACCCATAATAAAGATATCAAGGTCTTTCGATTGTTTGAGAAGAGAGTTAAGGATGTCTAAACCAAAGGTTTCACGCCACCAACTTTCCTCTGGACGTCCAATAATAAGCTGGGTAATGGATTCTTTTTTAGCAAATTCAAGCCAGGCTTTAATACGGTTTTCCGTTTTGAAATGAATAATATGAGCTCCTAAATCCTTTGCAAACTGAATGTCAGAAAAAAGATGACGCTGTTTTTCAAGATCGATTTTCTCGGGGCTATCTTCTTCCGTTTCTGTATAGACGACAAACCATTCTTTGCTCAGACGACCTGCCAGGCGGGAGGCTTTCTTTAAGAGGATGCGCTGACTCCATCTTTCCGGCAAAAAACAGACCATGATTTGGTGGCTGGCAAAAATCGCCTCCTTAAGAGACACATTTCGCGGTGAATAATTCGTCTGTTCAATAGACTCTGCAACTTCCCGTAAGGCAAGTTCTCTCAGTTTGATAAGGTTTTCTTGCTTAAAGAAATTTTCGAGAGCGAGAGATATTTTTTCCGATCCATAAATTTGTCCTGACTGGAGGCGATCAATGATATCTTCTACGCCAAGGTCAACGTTAATGACTTGGTCAGCATGCTTGAGAAAACTGTCAGGAATAGTTTCATAAATCGTAACGTTCGTAAATTTTTTAACGATATCACTCAGACTTTCTAAATGTTGTATATTAAAGGCACAGATGACGTTGATTCCTGCATTTAAAAGCTCGACAATATCCTGATATCTTTTTGCATTCCGGCAAAGAGGGGTATTTGTATGAGCCGCTTCATCCACAATGGCAATTTGGGGCTTGCGCTTGAGAACCGCATCCACATCCATTTCTTCAACGGTGACGCCTTTGTATTCATACTTTTTACGTGGAATGACTTCGAGCCCTTTCAAAAGTTCCTCAAGTTTTTTCCGTCCATGGGTTTCAACGAAGGCCAGGACAACATCGGCGCCTTGAGTTTGTAGAGAATGGGCCTCTTCTAGCATGCGGTAGGTCTTGCCTACCCCTGCAACAGGCCCTGTATAGACTTTTAAGCGGCCGCGATTGGCCTTTTGAAGGAGAGTGAAAAAATCTTGAGGGGATTGTAGATCCTTTTTCATAAACTCTCCACAGGCACACCAAAAGAAGCATCTAGAGCTAAATTTAATTTGAGAACATTGAGGCGCTTTTCTCCTAAAATATAAAATTGAGGGTCTTCCCTCAGACGTTCAATTAAGGTGATTATATGCTTAAGATCTATGTTACGGTGAAGTGCAATTTGGGGAGCTTGCCACAGGGCAGCCTCCACAGAAATATGGGGATCAAGCCCGCTAGCAGAGCTTGTGACTAAATCGATAGGAATAGGGTTCGTGTTGATTTTTTTAATTTCAGCAATTCTCTCTTGAATGCGGGTAAGCAATAATTTTGAGGTAGGGGCTAAATTAGATTTTTCTGCGGAAGGACGTGGAAAAAAATAAGCGGGGTTTTTGAAATTCTGCCTAAGGAGCTCAGAGCCAATGACCTGGCCTTGCTCGTTTTTGATGAGACTTCCAGAGGCCGTATAAGGAAATAAAGAGTCTGCGATTTGGCCTATAAGGAAGGGATAGATCACGCCCGTAAAAAATAGGGTGATGAGAGAAACAGAGAAAGCAATGAGAAGTTCTTTTTTCATTTAAGTCAGCCCCAAATTAAGTAAGAGCATATCGAGCAGTTTAATGCCAATAAAAGGGCTGAAAATCCCTCCCACACCATAAATAAGAAGCGCGTGGGCTAAGAGACTCTTGGCTCCTCGAGGACGATATTTTACACCTCTAAAAGCCAAAGGAATGAGCATCACCATGATCAGAGCATTAAAGATAACGGTTGCTAAAATGGACGAATAGGGAGACGACAAGTTCATAATATTTAAGGCTTCAAATTCAGGGATGGAGAGAAGGAAGATGGCGGGAATAATGGCAAAATACTTGGCCACATCATTGGCAATTGAAAAAGTAGTCAAGCAGCCCCTTGTCATTAGAAGTTGTTTGCCAATTTCAATGACCTCTAAAATTTTGGTAGGATTGCTGTCTAAATCAACCATATTTGCCGCTTCCTTCGCCGCTTGTGTGCCGGAGTTCATGGCGATTCCTAAATCAGCTTGAGCAAGAGCAGGGGCGTCATTGGTGCCATCACCGGTCATGGCGACGAGGTAGCCTTTAGCTTGCTGTGCTTTAATAAAGTTAAGTTTTTTTTCTGGAGTCGCTTCTGCCAGAAAGTTATCCACCCCCGCTTCTTTGGCAATGGTGCTTGCCGTTAAAGGGTTGTCTCCTGTAATCATAACCGTATGAATTCCCATTTTTCGAAGACGGTGAAAACGTTCTTGAATTCCTGGCTTGATAATATCCTTAAGGTGAATGATCCCAAGGAGTTTTCCATTCATGGAGACGGCAAGGGGAGTCCCCCCTGTGAGACTTATTTTCTCCATAACCTTTGAAAATTCTGGAGGGATTTTCCCTTTCTTAGCAAGAATAAGACTTTGTATGGCATCGCAGGCTCCCTTGCGTACAGATAGAGAAGGTCCTTCGCAGCCACTTAAGCGAGTTTCAGCGCTAAAGGGAATGAAAGTCAGCGCCTCTGTGTCTTTTTCACTTACGGAACGACCGTAATTTTTTTCAATAAACTCTAGGATAGAGCGGCCCTCTGGAGTGCGGTCGGCAACGCTAGAAAATTCAATAGCACGGGAGAACTCCTTCATATCCACACCTTTAAAGGGAATAAACTCGACGGGCATACGGTTGCCAAGGGTGATGGTGCCTGTTTTGTCCAAGAGCAAAACGTCAATGTCTCCCGCCGTTTCAACAGCTTTTCCACTCATGGCAAGAATATTTTTGCGTAAAGCCCGTTCAATGCCCGAGATACCGATGGCGGAGACAAGTCCACCAATGGTGGTAGGAATGAGGCACACGAGCAGAGAAACGATAACCGTTAGGGAAAGCTTACAGTTTAAATAAAGTCCAAAGGGGACAAGAGTTGCACACACAATTAAAAAAATTATGGTTAGTCCTACCAGAAGGACCTGAAGCGCAATCTCATTGGGCGTTTTTTGCCGCTTAGCGGCTTGAACAAGACTGATCATTTTATCCAAAAAGCTTTCCCCGGGGTTAGAGATGATACGGATGAGGAGCTGATTGGAGATCAGTTTTGTTCCTGCTGTGACCGTGGACCTATCGCTATCGCTTTCGCGAATAACGGGCGCCGATTCTCCTGTAATGGCGGATTCATCAATGGCGCCAATGCCTTCGATGATTTCTCCATCAGAGGGAATAAACTCTCCCGCAATCACTTTGATCACGTCATCGCGTCTTAAATCGCTGGCAGGGACCATTTCCTCAATCCCATGATTCACTATGCGATGGGCAATCATTTCTTGAGCAAGAGCTTTGAGGCTTGAAGCATGTGCCTTTCCTTTCCCTTCGGCAAAGGCTTCGGAAGCGTTAGAAAACAAAAGGGTCAACCAAAACCACACGGAAACAGAGGCTGTGAACCAAAGGGGTTCATGCAAAAGCGGAGGGTAAAAAAAGTCACGTATTGCAATAAGTGTTGTAAGACTCGCACCCAAAAGAACAACAAACATTACGGGATGTTTTTTAAGATAACGGGGATCCAAGCGCCTGAAAGTATTCCAAAGCGCTTCCCTCATAAAATGGTCTGAAAATTTAGCCATTAAAAGGATCTCCCCTGCCATAAGTTGATATATTCAATGAAAGGACCGATGGCCAGCACGGGGAAAAAAGTTAAGGCTCCCACAATTAAGATAACGCCTATTAATAGCCCAATGAAAAGAGCGCCTTGTGTTGGAAACGTGCCGGTGTTGGGCTGAATAATTTTTTTATTCACCATTAAACCTGCGATGGAGAGCCCCAAATAGATAGGAAAAAAACGCCCCACAAACATAGCTAAAGCCAAGGAGAGATTATACCAAGAGGTGTTTGCATTAAGGCCTCCAAAGGCTGAACCATTATTGTGGACGGCGCTGGTGTAGGCATAAAGGATTTCGCTGAACCCATGGGGGCCTCCATTTTGAAGAGAGGCAAGGGCCGATGGCGATAAAACCGATATAGCAGCACCTACCAAGATGATCAAAGGATAGATTGCAATAGATAAAATGGCAAAACGCACCTCCTTACCTTCAATTTTTTTTCCTAAATATTCAGGAGTTCGGCCAACCATCAGACCCGCCATAAATACGCTGATGAGAATAAAAAGAAGCATATTAAATAAGCCCACACCCACGCCCCCAAAGACGAGCTCACCAATCAGGATGTTCAGAAGAAGAACGAGTCCACCCAAAGGCGTAAAACTGTCGTGAAGGCAATTGGTGGCCCCACAAGAGGTGTCAGTGGTTAAGTTAGCAAAAAGGGCCGACCCTAAGATACCAAAACGAACTTCCTTCCCTTCAAGATTCCCAGAGGTTTGATCTAGGCCCAACCCGTGGAGCAAAGGATTGGGTTGGGATTCAAAATAATAGACGACTAAAATTCCCATTAAGGAGAGAATCACCATGGTGATGAAAATAGACCAGCCCTGCTTTTGGCTCTGGATCATTTTTCCATAGGTATAGGTGAGGGCTCCTGGGATTAAGATCATGGAGAGCATTTGTAAAAAGTTAGTGAAGGGCGTTGGGTTTTCAAAGGGGTGGGCAGAATTTGCGCCAAAAAAGCCTCCCCCATTGGTTCCTAAAATTTTGATGGCCTCTTGGGAGGCAACAGGCCCCATGGAAATAAGTTCCCGTCCTCCCTCAAGGGTTGTAATCTCAAGGGTTGGTGAAAAATTTTGAATCACGCCTTGGGAAATAAATAAAAGGGCCATAATGAAAGCACCGGGCAAAAACACATAGAAAACCGACCGTAAGAGATCCACCCAAAAATTTCCTAAAAGGATATCTTGAGATGAGGATGCATGGCGGCTGAGTCCCCGAGCAAAGGCTAGAAAAGCCGCCATGCCTGTTCCTGCAGACACAAAATTTTGCCAAGTCAGTCCTACCATTTGTGTGAAATAACTCATAGTAAGTTCACCGCTATAGGCTTGCCAATTGGTGTTCGTGACAAAGCTGACGGCCGTATTTAACGCCAAAGCCCATGGTACAGCTTGAAAGCTCTCAGGATTTAAGGGAAGGAAATGCTGAAAGCGCTGAATACAAAAAAGAATAACAATTCCCATGATGTTAAAAATTAAAAGAGATTTAAGATAGGCCTTCCAATTCTGATCTTCTGATTTAAAACAACACCAACTTAAAAGCTTGCCTTCTAGACGATTAAAGAGGGGAAAGGGACTAGGGGTTTCATAGACACGATAAAGGTAAATCCCGACGGGCTTGATCAGGAAAAGAAGGGCTGTAAACAAGAGAGCAATTTGCAAAATGCCGTTGAAAGTCATTCCTTACCTCTTTCCTTTATGTCGATGAGATGTCAATAAGGAAGTAAACCAGATATCCTAAAAGGAAAATGGCAACGACGAAGCCAATATAGTATTCTCCGGCCAATGTTATAAGTCTCCCCGTCTCTTTTTTCTTTAAGTATGTCAAAGTTTTGAGAATAAACCAATTGAAAAGAAGAACTTTGAAAAGAAGAACTTGGAAAAGGAGAGTTGAGGAATAAGGCGTCTATCATCCATCAGTTTTTGGGGAAGAGATGAAAATATGATATACCCATTTGATATGAAGATACCTTATAATAGTCCGCCTCCGATGTCATTCCCGCTGAGGCGGGAATCCAATCATTTCCTGGATTCCCGCTTTCGCGGGAATAACAACGTAAGGACAAAAAAAGAGTTTTTAGAGGTCCAACTTTTCTCATTCTTCAGGTGGGTTAAACAACAGTGCATAAGGTCTTCCTCCTTTTGCTAGTTCTGAAAATTTAGCTTTTGCTACCTCTAGAGAAGGAACTTCTCCCTCTCGAAGGCTAGGGAAAAGAACTTTAAGAATTGCACCATTCGAAAGGGTAGAACGATTATATTCCCTGAATGAATCTCCCATTTTTTGAAGAAAGTCTTCTCTGAAATAGTCTTCATAGGACCTACCCATAGATTCAGATCGTGAAACAGGAATTGGGGCACCACTACTCGAGGGAGGAATTTGACCACTACTACTCGAGGAGCCACTACTACTCTCAGAACTGCTGCCAACGCTTTCAGGAGGAGTAAAGAGCTTTGCATAAGGTCTTTCTCCTTTTGCTAGTTCTGAAAATTTAGCTTTTGCTGCCTCACGGTCAGGAATTTGCCCTTCTCGAAGGCTAGGGAAAAGAACTTTAAGAATTGCACCATTCGAAAGGGTAGAACGATTATATTCCCTGAATGAATCTCCCATTTTTTGAAGAAAGTCTCCTCTGAAATAGTCTTCATAAGACCTATCCATAGAACTACTGCCAACGCTTTCAGGAGGAGTAAAGAGCTTTGCATAAGGTCTTCCTCCTTTTGCTAGTTCTGAAAATTTAGCTTTTGCTACCTCTAGGGGAGGAACTTCTCCCTCTGGAAGGCTAGGGAAAAGAGCTTTAAGAATTGCATCATTCGAAAGGGTAGAACGATTATATTCCCTGAATGAATCTCCCATTTTTTGAAGAAATTCTTTCCAATAGTTTTGATAAGATAATACAGATTCCTCATAAGATGATACAGGCTTTGGCGCAGATGTTTGCGCTGCAGGCACAACTGATTCAATAAGATAACGAAGAGCTCTTTGTGCAGTATCTTTCTTCAATCCCAGACGTGTGAGAGCAAAGATTTCTTCACCCGTACCAGGGAGAATTGCGGCGTAAGAACGGGCATTCACAGCATCTAAGAGCTGCTGCGCTGAAACATATTTCCACTCGGATTTTTCAACATTTTTCCAGCCCAATTTCACAGCATTCTTATGAAAATCTGTAGGTAAGGGTTTTTTCCCATAAACTCTAACATAATACATGCGATAAGAGTCACCTGATGGGTGCTGGTGAATTGTAAAGGGAGAATTTACAACCTGTTCATAAGTCAGACCTAAAGTGTTTGCCGTTTCTTCGTTCGCTTCCCTTAGAGCTGTTCTAGCAATATCTCCATTATCTGTACGATCAGCAGCTCCTCCAAAATCAGACCATAGTGAAACGGTTTTTTTGAGGTTTTTTGAAAAACGATTCTCTTTTCCCATAAGAACGGTGCCATCATCAAACATAGGCAATATACCCGCACTCTCTTTCGCCGCATATAAGTCAGAGGAAAGTGTAAGAATAAGAACGAAAACAAAACTTAAATATCTAATAATCATAATTTGAGCCCACTCCTATCTAAAATCGCACATAATAATGAATTACTTCTGCCTGTGCTATTTGGTTCAATCTATTGTCAGATTACTTATCTCACGTAAACATAACTCGTTTAAACGTGCACTGCCTTTAATAGGTAGTACACGTTTAAATCCAACTTTTCTCATTCTTCAGGAGGAGTAAAGAGCTTTGCATAAGGTCTTCCCGCTTCTGCCAACGCTGAAAATCTTGCTTTTGCTGTCTCTAAGTCCGGAATTTGTCCCTCTGAAAGATGAGGAAAAAGAACTTTTAGAATTTCAGCGTCCAAAAGGGGAGAACGATTATATTGCCTGAATGAATCTCCCATTCTTGGAAGAAAATCTTTCCAATAATTTTCATAAGGGTTTCTCGTAGAAATTAACTCGCCATGTAGTTTTTCTAACTCTTCTCTTGTAGCAGCAATTCCCCTTTCTATAGCCCTCTTTTCGTCTTCTACCTTTTGACAGAGCTTCAGATAAGTTTCATAAGAGGCGTCATCTTCTGCTTGAATCTGACGCATGCTCTCTTCCAAGAGAACAGCACTATGAGGGGCCTGAGAAAATGCCGGAGGTAATTGGGAAGGATTGTTGATCCCCTCAGCAAGCTTCTCTTTAAGAGCTATGAGAGTACTAAAAACAATACGTCCATATAATCCGTTCTTACAAGCAAGTCCTTGAGAGTATACAAGGTTAGTTGGATCATCAACAAGCTGACAAAACAGACTCGTTAATCTTTCAAAAAAAGGAAAGTATGAATGATCTCCTCCGAAATGAGCAGCTATCTGAGGAAAATTTAGTTCTTTTGCTTTATCACTTATTTTTTTGCTTGCGGCTTCAAAATCCACGGGACCTTCCCCTTGAAAAAGATTGAACACTCTTTCAATAAGATCCATCACGTATCTGTTTTCTTTCATTACCTTCGTAATCGACATAGCGCTTTCAGCATATATGCCCATAGCCTCATCTAATGATGCATGAGGGTGTATAATCCCCTTATCATGTCGCCTCGAGTTCGCATGATCATCACGAATTTGAGTAAGAAAAAGATCATCCAACAACTTGAGTTCTCTAAGTATTTCTTCAGCGGCTATTTTTTTCGGAAGAGCGTACCTTCTTTGCTCCAACTCAATCGTCTCTTGTTCTCGTTGAGCTTGAACTTTCTTGATCCTATCTTCAATATTTGGAAACTGCAGATGTAAAGAGTGAAGAGTATGCTCTAACGCTTGAATTTTGGCTGAAATTTTGCGCTGTTTTTCTTCAAGATATAAACTCCCTTTCTTCTGTGAAAGAAGCTTTAATAGGTTCTCTACCTTTTCCTTTCTTTCTACATCTTCAGGAGCAAGCGAAGAATAAATAGCATATTTGTTCTTTTTGTTCAGAATGACTTGAATAGCAACTTTTAAGGTTCTTTCATCAAACCCATCAATTCCATGCTCCTGAAACCAACTGCTATGTTGACCATTGGAAGAACTACTGGTTGCTTCTGGGCTACTTCCTAAATCTACCGATATTGGTGGAGTGCCAGATTGGAGAAAGAAACTGCTCCAAGCTGATGATACTTCACCTTGTTTGATATAAAGGTTGTTCTGCTTATCTTCTAGCTTCTTAAAGTTTGGATTTTGCCTTACTCCCGGCAGCATATGCATTCGTTGACGATAATTTTCAATCTTTTCATACAAAGCTGTATCTAGAAAGAGGTTTACCTTCTCTAATCTCTCCATATCTAAAGGAGCATTAACGTTAAATTCTTCCGTAGGAAATCTAAATTTATCAATTACACCTTTAAGGGCAATTTGTAACCCTCTCTTATCTAGGTCTTCAAGATGTTCCTGCGCTCCAGCAAGGGCCATAGAGCCCATAATTGTAGAACTAATAATTGTAGATGCAACCAAGTAAAATTTTAATACTTTTCTCACGAATATCACCTTTGAGATTAATAAATGTATCCATTTCAACTGATTATGCAGAATTTAATGTTCTAAAAGTTATCTGCGATTCTATAAATCAGTATAGCTTATTTAATTTCTTTTTATTCAAAAATCAAGTCTTTTATTTGATATTTTTGATAAACCTAAGAAAGCAGTTAAAGTTGGATAATCTTCAGATATACTTTTGTAGCCCCACATAATACCTGGAGGAATGTGATGACTCTACCAGCTATACAAACTCACCCAAAAGGCGAGGGATCAACTTCTATAGAAGAGGCGAATATCTGTCCTGAGAATACAAGAGTATCAGTCGATATATTTGGAGGGCGTGTTCATGTTGAGTGAGATCCTCAATCAGCTGTGAATCCTTTAGGACAGCTCCCTTTTTTATTAAATTTCTAAAGCTTGCAGATTTGTTTTTTCCCTGGGTTGGAAGATTGCCCTTTGTATTCGACGAGCCTATTATATCGTTTGTTCATTCATTTTTACAGGGGGCTTTCTTTTTAACCACACTTTCTCAATAGACTCTATATGGAAAACAGGAAAGAGCTGTGGTTGGCTATAATCCTAAAAAGCCTGGCCGACCCTCCCATACCTACCATACCTACCATACCTACCATACCTACCATACCTATTTCATGGGTAACCTTCGTTTAGTTCTTGATGTTGAATCAGCCTGACCATTAACTGGCCACCAGTTATACGGCCCCTGGGTTATTGTCTTTATTAGATTCTATCCCACAAGACTGTTGGCCTGCATTTATACGGGGAGATATTGCCTTTGGGACGGACGGAGTTATGAGAGAAGCAGAGGCAAGAGAACTGATCTATAAAGCTGGGCACCTAAACCCCCATGTATCATCCCCGCCGTAGGCGGGGATCCAATCATTTCCTGGATTCCCGCTTTCGCGGGAATAACAACGTAAGGACAAAAAAAGAGTTTTTAGAGGTCCAACTTTTCTCATTCTTCAGGAGGAGTAAAGAGCTTTGCATAAGGTCTTCCACTTTTCGCGAGGTCTGAAAATTTAACTTTTGCTATCTCTAGAGAAGGAACTTCTCCCTCTGGAAGGTTAGGGAAAAGAACTTTAAGAATTGCATCATCCGAAAGGGTAGAATTATTATATTT
>JAIEQB010000059.1 GCA_019748065.1 Alphaproteobacteria bacterium
AAAGATCCCGTAAAAGCTATGGAATGGTTCGAAAAAGCTGCTCTGAATGGGTGCTTATCATCTCAATGGAAACTTGGAAAAATACTATGGCGTGGTATCAAAGATGAAAACGAACAAAAAATTATAAAGAAAGATCCCGTAAAAGCTATGGAATGGTTCGAAAAAGCTGCTCTGAATGGGTGCTTATCATCTCAATGGAAACTTGGGAAGATCCTACGGGATGGGGTAAGGGATAAGAATGAACAAGAAATTATAAAGAGAGATCCTGTAAAAGCTATGCATTGGGTCAAAACAGCTGCTCAGGCTGGAAATTCACGGGCTCAAGTTGAACTTGGGAAAATACTATTTCGTGGTATCAAAGATGAAAATGGGCAGGAAATTATAGAGAAGAATCTTAAAAAAGCTGTGGATTGGTTTAAAGAAGCTGCACGCAATGAGTATCCAGAAGCTCAATTCTACTTTGGGTTGACACTATGGACTGGCATCAAAGATGAAAACGGACAGGAAATTATAGAGAAAAATCTTAAAAAAGCTGTGGACTCCATTCAAGCAGCTGCATCCTATAAACATCCAGCAGCTCAATTCAAACTTGGGTCGATACTATGGACTGGCATCAAAGATGAAAACGGACAGGAAATTATAGAGAAAAATCTTAAAAAAGCTGTGGATTGGATTCAATCAGCTGCATCCTATGACCATCCAGAAGCTAAATTCAAATTTTGGTCGATACTATCGAGTGGTATCAAAGATGAAAACGGACAGGAAATTATAGAGAAGGATGATAAACGAGCTATGATTTACCTTAGAAGTGCTGCTCAACAAAAACATAAGGAAGCCATAGAAGCATTAAAAAAGTTACAACCAGCATTGCATGCTGCAGTAGTGCTAAAGAATACCTTTAATGCTAGAAGCGCCTGGAAATTTAATCCTGCTGGGCTTCGAAATGCGACGGAGGATGAGCTAAAACTTTATGAGGAGATCATAAAAAGGGTTGAGGAGAGCACCTTAACCAGTGCTGAAAAGCAAAGAACTAAAAATGCGCTTCTTCGCTTCAAAACACTTCATGCAAATAATAAAGCCATTTGTAAGGAGCTCATGGAATCCACTGAGGTGAGAAATTATTCTGAAAGTATTTATGCTGTAACCCCTCAGGATATTCTTATTCATCCAGAACAAGGAGATGCTAACTTAGAACAGCGTGCTCATATTATTTATAATATCTTAGAAACCACCTACAATGGCGTTAAAAAAACTCCTCTCTCTTTGGAAAAATTCTTTAAGGAGGCTTTTTCTGATACAATTCCTTGTCTTGAAGCGCAGTCTCGTAAGATAGATGACTGGAGGGCTTCTCAAGAAGCTATTGAGGTCAAAATTAGCCATCAATCGATCTCTCAAAATATTGGAGAGTTCGCAAACCAACTTCAAGAAGATATGAATAAAAATTCTGAAACCGGTAAGAAAGTTATCGAGGCCACCCAAGATTATGAGATGCTTGACGTGAGCCTTAAGGAAGCTGAGCCAAAAATTCGTACAGCATCTCTTAAGCATACCTCATCCAACATTAAGACTCTTGAAAAAAAGCATGCAAAATGGCTCAAAAAAAATAATAAGTATGAAGAAATGCGTCAGAACTTACTCACCACCCTTGTTGGGAAAACAGCCAAAGATGGGGAAATCACGGAGAATGCTATTAATAATATATTGTCTGGGCTTGGATGGGATTTCGGAAATCAGAAGTAATTCCTCAACTACTGAAAAATATCCTGTTGACGCCTTTGGGTACCAGCTGATGAAGAGAAGATAGAGTTTAACTATGCATTTAAGATTTATTTTATTTCTTACATTCCTCAGCCTACACTTTAATCTAAGTAGTCATGCTTGTGATGTTGAGAGCGATGATTTTTATACTAAATACCCAATCTTAAAACCAGCGGCAGATGATCCCTGGAAACATCGTCTTTTTAAGGAATTGCCAAAAGTTATTTTGGACCAACTTTATGAAAAAAACAAAGTGCGTTTTGATTCACAAGAAGACTTTCTTTCCGCCGTACAAATGACTGACAGTCAACAACTGATTCAGATGGGCGACTTTGCTTATGATAAGCGCCTCCTCATTGGAATGGGAGAAGAAGGACGCGTGCATCTTGCTCAACATACACCTACAGGGTTTTATGTGGCAGTTAAGACACCAGTACGCAAAAGTGAATGTGAAGCCTTTAAAAACCTTGGACGATGTTATGCTTGTTTTGCAAATGATTCTCAAAATTATCTTTATACTCCTTTCATCATAGGCACTCCCTTCTCTGAATATTATTTAGATCAAGAACAACTTGGTGTTACAGTCGATCAAAATAATGTTACATATAGAAAGTGGCCTCATAACTTAAGACTTTTAGATGCTTTCCTTGCGGAACTCGAACGATGCATTAAGCATAAAGGAATTCCTCAGGAACTTGATCCTAAAAGTATGTTTGTTATTGATGAATTTTCAGAAGAACCGAAGGTCGTTTTTGTTGATCTAGAGCAGGGAGAATATACACAAAAAGGCTTGGATCATATTCCGGATGAATTTTGTGTCCCAATGTTTCTCTTATTAGGGTCTCAGGGCAGCACTAGAATGAGAGAATTAGTCTTTCCCAAACCTATTCGGAACTTTTTCAAAAAAGCCATTAACGGAGATGGGTTTCATGTTCGTTTAACAGATATAAAAGAGGCCCGCAATCAACTGATGAAAAAAATGCAACTATTGGGATATCCCGGCTTAAGCCCTGATGAATCCTCCGTCAGTAGTGGGCAAACCTCTAGCTCAAGCCAGAGCTATTCTTCAATCTTGCTAAGATAGAGTTTCTTCAAGCTCTCATAGGTTGTTTTCATTTCTGGATAATAAGTTTTGATACGTTCATACACCGCGTCGGCTTTAACTTTCTTATAGGTATGAGACATAATATTTCTATCCTTAAGCATCTCAAGCCAAAGGGTTTCATTGTCAAACCATTTCATTTGATAAGCCCCAGAAATAGCCTGCCGAGGAGACAAAACTTCCTTGCCTTCCATTTCTACGAAATTTGCAAAGTTTTTCCAAAAAAGCTCTATGCAAAACTCAAAACACTGAATTGTACCATCCATAATAAAGCGGTGCTCATCCAGTGGAGCGTCTAGAATTTCCTTTAATCTATCCAGAGCTTCTCCTAAATCAGAAAAATTTTGCATCCACAAAGGATCCGTCACGTAATCTTCTTTCCTTTTAAAAAGTAAAACTCTATCCTCCTTTAAACGTTGTTCAAAAGAAGATTTCTTTTCAATTTCATCCAATCTAACACAATCTATTTTCAATAAGGTATCCGCATTTTCAAGGACATCTAAAACTTCCTGCCATTGTGTAGAAGTGGCGTGAGGAGAATCAACAACTAAATCTATATCAGAACGTTCCCGAAAGTCTCCTCGAGCACGAGATCCATAAACCCAAATCCTCTCAACAAAAGGAAGAGCTGTTAATTTTGGAAAAAATTCGTAATCCGTAACTTTCATTTTCATCAAAA
The DNA here is from genome assembly GCA_019748065.1 of Alphaproteobacteria bacterium. GTDB lineage: Bacteria > Pseudomonadota > Alphaproteobacteria > UBA9655 > UBA9655 > UBA9655. The sequence goes on from JAIEQB010000059.1 coordinate 3,540, forward strand.
AAGTGTAACCTTTAATAATAGTGACAGCAAGAGATATACCCTTCGCAAAAATCTCCTTGACGCCTTTGTTTATAAAAATGACACTATACGAACAAAACGTGGGGAATAATGTTTCATAAATTACTTATCGCTATTCTTGTCTTATTTACCCTACAAGAGGCTTCAGCAAAGCTGGCTATCCAATTAGACATTAATGGCGTCATTGGCCCGGCGACCCAAGATTACATAAGAGATGGTATTAGCTATGCCCAAGGGAAAAAAGCAGATTTCATTCTCTTAAAAATGAACACTCCTGGAGGTCTTGACACCGCCATGCGCAACATCAATGCAAGTATTCTCCTCTCTTCCCTCCCCTTCGTCACTTATGTAGCGCCGGAAGGATCGCGTGCCGCAAGTGCTGGCACTTACATCCTTTATGCCAGCCACATCGCAGCTATGGCGCCCTCAACCCATCTGGGAGCTGCGACTCCTGTTTCTATTGAACCTTTTTCCATGGGAGAACAAAAAGAAAAAGCCCCCAAAGAACAAAGCACCATGGAAAAGAAGACTCTCAATGATTTCGTGGCTTATATCAAGGATTTGGCGAACCTCAGAGGCCGCAATGCGGAATGGGCAGAGAAAATGGTAACTGAATCCGCAAGCCTTCAATCTGATGAAGCGCTGCGCCTTAGGGTGATTGACGTTGTCGCCGCTAACACCTCTGATTTATTTCGGCAAATTAATGGCCGAAGTGTAAGCGTTGAAAATCAACCGTATCGCATTGATTGTCAAGATGTGGACATTGAAAATTTTGAGTGGGACTGGCGCCTTAAATTTTTAGAAGTAATTACGGATCCTAGCATTGCTTACATCCTGCTGATGATTGGCATCTGGGGGCTTTTCTTTGAATTTGTAAATCCAGGCTTTATTCCGCCCGGCGTTATAGGCGGCATTTCCCTTTTGGTTGCTCTCTATGCCTTCCAACTCCTTCCCATCGATTATACAGGCCTTGCTTTGATCATTATGGGAATTCTCTTTATGGGCTCGGAACTTTTTGTGACAAGTTATGGTGTTTTAGGCATTGGCGGCGTGATTGCCTTTGTGATCGGCTCTATCCTTTTATTCGATCAAAAAGACTACTCGCCCCCCTGGACAATTGTCATTGGGATGAGCGCCATCTCCCTTGCCTTCTTTTTAGGGGTTATCGGCTTTGCCGTGAAAGCTCGCAAGCGTAAAGTTGTCAGTGGAAAAGAAGCCCTGCCCAGCAGTATCGCCATTGCTCAAGAAGATTTTCAAACAAAAGGCTGGGTCCGGGTTGAGGGCGAGCTTTGGAAAGCACGGACAACAATTCCCTTGCAAAAGGGTGAAGAAGCTCAGATCATAAAGTGTGAAGGTTTAGAGTTGACCGTAAGGCCATTAAAGTCGAAAGGACAAAAACATGTATGAGGCACCGGGAGATTTCTCCAATCTTTTTGTGATCCTTGCCGCTGCCGGGGGCATCCTTTTTTTCATCCTTATCCGAAGCTTTCGTATCCTGTGGGAGTTCGAAAGAGGCGTTATCTTTACCCTAGGCCGCTTTTGGAAAGTCAAGGGACCAGGGCTTATCCTGGTGGTTCCCTTCATTCAAAAAATGATGCGCGTTGATTTACGCGTGGTTGTTTTTGATATCCCCACCCAAGAAGTTATCTCGCGGGACAATGTCTCCCTGCAAGTCAATGCTGTCCTTTATTTCCGGGTGATGGACCCTCAAAAGGCCACCATCAACGTCGAAGATTATTTTGAGGCTACAAGCCAGCTAGCCCAAACCACCCTGCGTTCGGTCTTAGGGCAACATGAATTGGACGTTATTTTGGCGGAGCGGGAAAAGCTTAATGCCTCTCTCCAAAACATTTTAGATGAACAGACGGAAGCTTGGGGAATCAAGGTTACCAACGTTGAAGTGAAACAAGTAGACCTCAATGAAAGCATGATTCGGGCAATTGCCAAGCAGGCAGAAGCTGAACGTGATCGCCGTGCCAAGGTTATCCATGCTGAAGGGGAGCTTCAAGCCTCAACAAAGCTATTAAAAGCAGCTCAAGTAATGGCTCAGCAACCGCAAACCATGACACTTCGTTATCTGCAAACCTTGGGATCAATCGCAGAAGAGAACAACTCAACCATTGTGTTCCCTCTCCCCATCGAGCTTATGCCTATGATGGAGAGTATGCTAAAGGGGAAGAAGTGATCAGTAATCAGTGTTCAGAAAAGTACCATTCCCGCATAAGCGGGTATCTAGTCGTTTTCTGGCTCCCCGCCTCCGCGGGGATGACAAAATAGTGGAATTTTTGCAATTAAATTTGTAAATATCATGTATGAAATATATCAAAAAACGATATATTAAAAGAATTAAAAACTCTTCTCTATTGTCATCCCCGCGGAGGCGGGGATCCAGAAAATAAATTGAAATACAATGAGTTACTACGTTTATATCCTTTGTTCTCAAAGAAATGGAACCCTCTATATTGGAGTTACAAATGATATAGTACGTCGTATTTATGAACATAAAACTAAGATGCTAAAGGGATTCACAGAAAAATATGAGGTTGATAAACTTATTTATATGGAGACGTATGAAGATGTGAACGATGCAATTCATCGAGAAAAATGTCTAAAAAAATGGAATCGATCCTGGAAAATAAGTTTGATTGAAGAAACAAACCCTGAATGGAACGATTTATCCGAATGCTTGCCATAACTGGATCCTCTCCTTCGAGGGGATTGACAGCGGAGTATTAAAATTTACAGAAAATAAAAGACGTTTGTGTTAAGTTCTACAGAGAACCGCTTTGTAATCCCCTCCCCTTTCTGGCATAATGGCGAGAGAGGAGATAAGAATGGACTTGAGCCTTTCAGAAGATCAACTGGCCTTTCAAAACACAGCAAGGATGTTTGCGGAAAAGGAAATGGCACCCCATGCTTCAAAATGGGATGAAGAGTGCTTTTTTCCCATAGAGACATTGAGAAAAGCTGCAGAGCTTGGCTTTGCAGGGATTTATATATCCCCCGATTTTGGCGGCTGTGGCCTGGGGCGCCTTGAAGCCTCCTTGATTTTCGAAGAGCTTTCCAAGGCCTGCGTTTCAACAGCGGCTTACCTTTCCATCCACAACATGGTGGCATGGATGATCGATCATTTTGGCAATCAGGACCAACGCACAAAGTGGCTGCCATCCCTCACAACTCTCCAAAAGTTTTCAAGCTATTGTTTGACCGAGCCCAGCGCCGGATCGGATGCGGCCTCCCTCAAGACGAAGGCCGTGAAAAAGGGCGATCATTATATCCTCAATGGCGAGAAAGCATTTATTTCAGGCGGCGGTGTCAGTGACATTTACCTTTGCATGGTACGCACGAGAGAAGACGGGCCCAAAGGCATCACAGCCCTTGTGGTGGAAAAGGGAACGCCGGGCCTGAGTTTTGGCAAAAAAGAAAAGAAAATGGGTTGGAACAGTCAACCAACAACAGCTGTAAGCTTCCAAGAGTGCGCCGTACCTGTGACCAATCGTCTGGGAGAAGAAGGAGAAGGCTTTAAAATCGCCATGAAGGGCCTCGATGGAGGACGAATTAACATTGCCTCTTGTTCTCTTGGCGGCGCGGCAGCGTGCTTTGAGACTTCAAAAAACTATCTTCTTGAACGCACTCAATTTGGCAAAAAATTGGCGGATTTTGAAGCCCTGCAGTTTCGTCTTGCTGATATGGCAACGGACCTTGAGGCCTGTCGCCTTATGGTACATAGTGCGGCTCTCAAACTAGAAAACCAACACCCAACGGCTACCGAGACTTGCGCCATGGCCAAACGTTTTGCCACCGACCGATGTTTTGATATAGTCAATCAAGCCCTTCAACTTCATGGGGGTTATGGGTATATTAAAGAATACAAAATTGAAAGATATGTGCGTGATTTGCGGGTTCATCAAATTCTTGAAGGGACGAATGAAATTATGCGTTTAATTATCGCGCGCAAACTTCTAGGGGCAAAAAAGTGACTGATGCTCCCGAAATTTTAAGCCGCATCGAAGGGGGCATCGGATGGATCACCCTCAATCGTCCTCGGGCGCTTAATGCCCTCTCCCTTTTTATGATTCGCAAATTATTACGTCTTTTGAAAGAATGGGAGGAAAACCCTTCCCTGAAGGCGGTTGTCATTGAGGGGGCGGGCGAAAAAGCCTTTTGCGCCGGCGGAGATGTAAGGGCCATATATAATGCAAAAAAAGAAGGGCACCCGCAAACGTGCGATGCTTTTTTCCGAGAAGAGTATACCTTGAATGCTTATATTCATTCCTATCCCAAGCCCTATATTTCTTTGATAGATGGTATTGCCATGGGCGGCGGCTTGGGAATATCCATTAATGGCTCCCACCGTATTGTGACAGAGCGCGCTCTTCTGGCCATGCCAGAGACAGGCATTGGTTTTTTTCCCGACGTGGGCGCTACTACTTTTTTGACAAATGCTCCCGGAAAAACTGGGCTTTATTTAGGCCTTACGGGTGCCCGCCTTAAAGCTGCCTGCGCTTTGTGGAGCAGTCTGGGGACCCATTTTATTCCGGCAACTGCCCTTCCCGCTTTTAAGAAAGATCTCAGTAATGGTCTTGAAGAAGCGCTAAAAACTCATTGCCAACTCCTGACTGAAACAGTATTCCTTGAAAAACATAAAGCTGATATTGAAAACCATTTTTCTCATACATCTGTGGAAGATATTTTTAAAAGTCTTTCCCATGATGATTCTCCCTTTGCTAAGAAAACTCTTGCCACTCTGAAGACAAAATCTCCTACAAGTTTGAAGGTTGTGTTTCGCCAATTGACAGAAGTCGCCAATACCTTTGAGGAACGCATGAAAACGGAATTTCGTCTAAGTCAACGGTTTGTGGAAGACCATGACTTCTTTGAAGGCGTACGAGCTGTTTTGGTACATAAAGATGGAACGCCCCATTGGAAACCCGCACACCTTGAACAAGTCCCTCAGGAGACGATCAACCACTATTTCACCCCCTTAGGTGACAAAGAACTGATTTTGTAGGAGATTCCCATGACACAAATCGCCTTTATCGGCCTGGGCCATATGGGCTTTCCCATGGCAAAAAATCTTTTGAAGGCGGGCCATGAGGTGACGGGCTATGACCTTGTCCCTGAAGCTTTAGAAGCTTTTGCGAAGGCGGGGGGAAAAGCTGGCAAATCTATCGCTGAAACAGTGCACGATGCCACCCTTATCATCACCATGCTGCCAGAAGGAAAGCATGTCTGGGCGGCCTATGAGGGCTCCCGAGGTATATTTAATCATGTGCAGCAAGGCGCCTTAATTGCAGAATGTTCCACCATTGATATTGAAACGGCCCGCCATATTCATAAAATAGCTGAAGACAAGGGAATACGCTTGATTGATGCGCCCGTCTCTGGCGGCGTTGCGGGCGCGGAAGAGGCCACGATTACCTTTATGGTGGGGGGAGCGAAGGTGGATTTCGAAGCTATCCTCCCTTACTTAGGATTAATGGGAAAAAAGGTTATTCATTGTGGGGGTGCGGGCTTGGGCCAAGCTGCTAAAATTTGCAATAATTTGATTCTTGGCATTACGATGATTGGAGTGAGTGAAGCTTTTAATCTTGCAGAAAAACTGGGGCTTGAGGCACAAACCCTCTTTGATGTGACGTCCGAATCCTCGGCCCAATGTTGGTCCATTACGAAATACTGTCCTGTGCCAGGGCCGGTTCCCACCTCCCCTGCCAATCGAGACTATACTCCAGGATTCACCACCGCCATGATGCTGAAAGACTTAAAACTAGCCTCACAAGCGGCTCAACTCACCTCAAACGCTACCCCTTTAGGAGAAGAAGCCCTTTCTCTTTACACCCTATTTTGTAACCAAGGGGGCAAAGAGGAAGATTTCTCAGGAATTATAAAATTTCTAAGAGCTGAGGTTGAGGATTAGTCGTCTCTATTTCCACTGAGGCTGCTGTCACAGAGGGCAATGGTTTATAAATTATACTCAGATGATAAGAGAGTTTATGCCACCTGCTTTTTTGAGAGATTTGCAAGAGTAGCTGCAATAGAGTCCACAATTTGGGACGCAAATTTTTCATCTTCTGCCTCCGCCATAATGCGAATGAGAGGCTCTGTGCCTGAAGGGCGCACCAAAAGGCGTCCTTTGTTTTCAAGAGTCTGACGGGCGGTGTTCATCACTTCTTGCGCTTCAGGAAACTCCAAAAGGACTGGAGATAATTTCACGTTTCTTAAAACTTGAGACATAGGTTTAAAAACAGTCAGCACTTGACTTGCAGGTTGTTGCTTTAACTTCAGGACAAGCAAGACTTGAAGCGCCGTTAAAAGTCCATCTCCTGAGGTCGCATAATCGGAAAGTATGACGTGACCTGAAGATTCGCCTCCTAAGTTACAGCCCGTATCTCGCATGGCTTCAGCTACATAGCGATCTCCAATGGAGGTTCGGATAAGATCAAGGCCACGCTGATTTAAATAGCGTTCAAAACCCAAATTAGACATATGGGTGGCCACAATGCCTTTCCCTTGAAGTAAACCATGTTCTTGCCAATCAGTTGCTATCAGGGCCATGATTTGATCTCCATCGACTACTGCCCCTTTTTCATCAGCAAAAACAACCCGATCTGCATCCCCATCAAAGGCAATGCCCACATGGGCTTTTTCCTGACGGACAGCCTCACACATCATTTGAGGAGAGGTAGCTCCACACGCGTCGTTAATATTCTGCCCATTGGGAGAAACGCCCAAAGGAATTACAGTAGCGCCCAGTTCCTTTAATACAAGGGGAGCTGCCTTGTATGCAGCTCCATTGGCACAATCCACCACAATACGTAGCCCTTCAAAATGGCTGTGGCGGGGAAGGCTGCTTTTGACAAACTCCATATAACGTCCCATGGCATCTTCCAAATGAACCATTTGACCTAAGGCCGGAGGATGGGCAAGAAGAAGCGCGCCTTCAAGACGATTTTCAATTTCTTTTTCAACCTTATCAGAAAGTTTAAACCCATCAGGATCAAAAAGCTTAATCCCATTGTCAGCAAAAGGATTATGAGAAGCTGATATCATTACCCCCAGATCAGCACGCATAGAGCGCGTTAACATCGCAACACCTGGAGTGGGCATAGAACCTACCATGGCCACATCAATCCCCACAGACACAAAACCTGATACCAAAGCAGATTCCACCATATAGCCCGAAAGCCGAGTATCTTTACCAATCACAACCCGATGACGGTGATTACCACGCATAAAATGCAGACCAATGGCTTGCCCCAAGCGCGCAAGGGTATGAGGAGTAAGAGGTTCTCTATTCGCTTGGCCGCGAATACCGTCGGTTCCGAAATATTTACGTGTCATTATCAGCCTTCATTCCTTATTGATACTTGATAAGAGATTAAATCAAAAATCTCAACCTATTTCTAGCATGTTATCTTCACAATTTATTAGATACTACAAACGTGCTCTTGAACTTTTCCGTTGCTCATTATGAGGAGAGGCTTTAAAAATGAGGAAAAATGGAATGGGCTTTACAAGATGAGACTCCTCTTTCAAAATAAAATCTTTGGCGCCTTTTTCTGGACTCAGTTTTTAGGAGCTTTTAATGACAATTTCTTTCGCTCAGCCTTTGTTACTTTAATTACTTTTCATCTGTTAGGCTATAGCGAAAACGCAAGAGCTCTTTTTGTATCGGGCGCCTTTGGCCTTTTTATGGCACCTGCCTTTGCTTTTTCTCCTCTTGCCGGCCAGTTGGCAGATCGTTTTGATAAAACCCGTATCATTCGCTGGGTAAAAATCTCTGAAGTTCTTATTGTAGGAGTGAGTGCTTTTGGTTTTATGATCGCAAACCCCTTCTTTCTTTTACTCACTCTTTTTTTTATGGGGGCCCATGCCGCTTTTTTTGGACCTGTCAAGTACAGCATTCTTCCCGATATTCTTCCAGAAACGGAGATACTCCGAGGAAATGGGTATATTGAAGCAGGAACATTCCTTGCCATCATGCTAGGAACTTTAAGTGGGACTCTGATGGTTCACTTAAAGATCTCTCCCCTTTTTTTAAGCAGTCAATTACTGATTATCGCTCTTTTGGGACTTTTCTCTAGCTGGCGCATACCTTCCCTTCCTCCCTTGGCCCCCTATCTTAAAATTCAGCTTTCATGGTTTAAGGAAGTTAAAAAACTTTCCCGCTTTACTCGTAAAGATCACCACATTTATTGGTCAATCATTTGTATTTCATGGTTTTGGCTGATAGGCACCATTCTTTTGTCAGAGTTACCCCCTTTTGCAAAGGCCATTATTCAGGTCGATGAAAGTGTTTTTATTTTTCTCCTTCTTCTTTTCACTGTTGGCATTGGAATGGGTTCCCTCTTATGTAATAGCGTTTTTAAAGGGAAAATCACAACAAAGGCCGTTCCCCTTTTGTCCTTAGGAATGGTCCTTCTTTTAGTGGATATTTCCTCTTTTACCACCCCTTTGGGAAACGTCCCCCTTTCCCTTTTATCCTATTTATTTTCATTCCAGGGACTTCGTCTAACCTTTGATATCTTGATCCTATCTTTTATGGGAGGCCTTTTCATTGTTCCCCTTTATGCCTTTCTTCAAACCCATGTGCCCCCCAGCCAGCGCTCACAAATTATTGCTTATAATAGTATTGTGAATGCAGGCTTTATGGTTTTTGCAAGCAGTGCCTCTTTTATTCTTTTAAGTTTTTCTTTCTCGATTCCCACATTGATTTTCTTCACAGCATTAGGGCAAGTTGTTATCACCTTTTGTGCCATTCGCATATTGCCTAATGTTTTTCTAAAAGACCTTTTACTCAAAATCTTAACCATTCTCTTCCGCTTTGAAGTCCGTGGCCTTGAAAATTATGAAAAAGCCGGAAAGCGGGTTATTTTTGTGGCTAACCATACCTCTTATTTAGACGCTCTTTTAGTGGCAGCCGCTCTGCCTGAAAAGCCTCTTTTTGCCATTAACCTTTACACAGCGCAAAAATGGTGGGTGAAACCTTTTCTCATTTTAGCAAAAGTATTTCCCATTGATCCTCTTCACCCCTATGGATTACGAGAAGTCATTGAGGAAGCAAAAAAAGGTCATAAGGTAATTATCTTTCCAGAAGGGCGCTTGACCCTAACAGGGAGCCTTATGAAAATTTATGAAGGGCCGGGAATGGTGGCAGAACGAGCGGAGGCCACCCTCCTCCCCATTCGTATTGAGGGTGCCCAATATACCTTTTTCTCTCTGCTAAAAGGCCAATTTCCGCGGCACTTTTTTCCTAAAATTACCTTAACCCTTCTTCCTCCCCAAACCCTCAAGGTGGCCCCAGACATTAAGGGACGAAAACGCCGCCATGCCTTAAGTGAAGGACTTTATGACATCATGACCACCATGATGTTCACAACAAGTCCTTATGAAAAAACCTTGTTTTCGTCCTTAATTGAAGCCAGCAAAACTTATGGGATGTCCCTCCCCCTTCTAGAAGATGCAAACCATAAGGTCATGAGTTATAGAAAGCTTCTCTCAAAGGCCTTTGCTTTGGGGCGCTTTTTGAATCGAAAAATTCCTGGAATTGAGCCCATTGGCCTTCTTCTTCCCAACACCCATGGGCTAATTGTCAGTTTTTGGGCCCTTCACTCCCAAGGCCGTTTCCCTGCCATTTTAAATTATGCAAGTGGCCCCAGTGCCCTTCTCACAGCTTGTCAAATTGCAAACATTAAACATGTCTATACTGCTCAAGAGTTCATTGAAAAAGCGCATCTTGAGGAAGGAATCGCTCTCCTAAAGAAGGCCCAAATCCACATCCATTTCCTTGAAAAGGAAGCTAAAAAAATAAGCCTCAGTGATAAAGTCTCTGGCTTTTTTGGCATGTCTTTTCCTTACCATGTCTATAAAAACCTTGTTTCACCTTCCGATCCGGCTGTAATTCTGTTTACCTCGGGCTCTGAGGGGATCCCTAAAGGCGTTGTATTAAGTCATACCAATCTTCAAGCCAATCGCTATCAGGTAGCTTCGGTGGTTGATTTTAATTCTAAGGATTATGTTCTTAACATTTTGCCGCTCTTCCATGCGTTTGGCCTAACCGCAGGCATGCTACTGCCCCTTCTTTCGGGGATTCGGGCCTTTCACTATATCTCCCCGCTCCATTACCGCATTATAGCCGAGCTCATTTACGACAAGAACGCCACCATTTTATTTGGCACAGATACATTTTTAAATGGGTATGGGCGAGTGGCCCATGTGTATGATTTCCATACTCTGCGCTATATATTTGCGGGAGCGGAGAAGTTAAAAACTGAAACCCAAAACCTATGGTTTGATAAATTTGGTCTGCGGATTTTTGAAGGCTATGGCACCACGGAAACAAGCCCTGTCATTGCAGTAAACACAGCTATGCATTTCAAAGCAGGAACAGTGGGGCGATTTTTACCTGGTATTGAGCATCGTCTTGAGGCAGTTGAGGGTATTGAAACAGGTGGGCGCCTGTGGGTCAAAGGCCCCAATGTGATGATGGGGTATCTCCTATCTTCCTCTGCAGGAAAGCTAATCCCTCCACCAGAAAATTGGTATGATACGGGCGATATTGCAACGGTTGATGAGGAAGGATACGTGAACCTTTTAGGGAGAGCTAAACGCTTTGCAAAAGTAGGGGGTGAGATGATTTCTCTTTCTTTTGTAGAAGAAGCAGTAAGCCAACTCTGGCCCGAGCACCGCCATGCGGTTCTTGCTAAGGCCCATCCTATCAAAGGAGAGCAACTTGTTCTTTTCACCACCACTCCTGACGCGGATCGAAGTGCCCTTATTTCCTTCTGGAAGACTCATGGATACGCAGAACTTTCCTTGCCTAGGATCATTCATATTATAAGCTCTCTTCCTCTCCTGGGGTCTGGTAAGGTTGATTATAGAGCGCTTAGCGATCTCCAATAACTACTTCGTTAGTTGCTTATCCACAATAGCAATAGCTTTCATTGTTATAGCTGCTGCAACGAGCCAAATAAATAGCGTGAAGGGAATAGCAAGGGCAAACATCAGCAGGTATCCTAGCATAGCGTTAACGAAGCCTAAAAGTACACCGGAAAGCACGATAATCACTGAGCCCACAATCATTAGCCCAATAATGGCAAGCCAAATGAGGATAAATAATCCAATAAGGTGCAAAACATTCCCTTTCATGACGTGCCAACTTGTCCTTAAGGCCTCCTTTTTATCAATAGCCACATTAAGGAATACAAGGACAAGACGCCCCACAAGGTAAAAGAATCCTAAGCCAAAGACTATTCCAACAAGTGCCGTAAGAAAGGCATTTTCGGCAAGGAAGTAACTCCCAATGGTGACACCTGCAGCTATAGCTCCGTAAACTGCAAATAAAACGATAACGAGAAGATGATATAAGAACATTTTCCAAAGGCGCTTGTTCCAATGAAAGTTCCACCACTTATCTCCCTCCTCACCTAGGGCGGCATAACGAAAGCCGTTGATGTACCAAACAAGTATCGCTAGCATATAGAAAACGTAATAAATAAAGTTGAAAAACCCGCCAGCAGCCGAGGTTTGCTCAGCATGTTGTATAACAGCTCCTTCTGCTGTGATATATGTCATTCCACCGGAAAGATAAAAACCTATTCCCATAGCAATAACAGCAATGAGATAGATAAGAAACGGGGTAAAAGCAACTCTTACCCAGGAGAGGAGATGTCCTCGAACGTCTATATAACTTTCTTTAAAAGTTTTTATTACGGCAATCATGATAGATCCTCCTAAAGAGCTTTTTTACTATCTTTAGCATGCCATAATATTATTAATAATTAATTAAAATTATAATATCTTTATTTATTTTCCATCAGCTGTTTATTCACAAGGGCAATAGCTTTCATCATTAAAACTTCGCTCACAAACCAAATAAAAAAACCGAAAGGAACAAAAAGAAAAAAGATAATGCTCCCAAGCTTCTCATTAACTAGACTTAAGATCCAGCCTACCCCCCCGATGATAGCTGAGCCCAAAATCGCAATCCCAAGGACAACGAATGAAATTAAGAAAAACAGCTTAAAAAGCTTCAAAACATTACCTTTCATTAAATGCCAACTCGTCCTTAAAGGCTCTTTCTGATCTACGGCGACATAAAGCAATGTTAAAGATAAACGAGTCATAAGACCAACAAGGCCCACAGCAAGGAGAATAGCAAGAAGAACTGTGAGAAAGATATTCTCAACAAGGACGTAACTCCCAGCAGTAATACCAGTAGCTATAACGGCACAAACTATATACAAAACAAAAATAAAGAGATAATACAAGAATATCTTCAAAAGTCGCTTGTTCAAGGGAAATGTCCACCATTTATCTCCCCCTTCCCCTAAGGCGGCATAGCGATAACCATTTATGTTTAAAACCAGTCCCGCCAATGTCTCTAAAACATAATGTATAACGGTGTAAAGATCCAGCACCAGAGAACCTTCTGCTTCATTTTGTAGAACACTCTCTGGAGTTATGGTAAACTTAAATTCTCCAAAGAGATAAGAGCCCATTTCCATAAAAACGAGTCCTATCAACCATAAAACAAACGGCACAAAAGCCACTTTAATCCATTGGGAAAGATGTTCACGAAAATCTTTCCAGCTTTCCTCAAAAGTGTTAACGACGGCAATCATTATAAGTCTCCTAAATTTTTAGGCATTATAACATAAATTTGGATGTGTCATACTTAATATTTTAATTGCTGTTTTTTCCCTTGACCATTCTTTTAGAAAAGGTATGACTTATCCCATGGCTAAAATTGCAACATGGAACGTTAATTCTATAAGAACCCGTCTTCCCCACCTTTTAAGTTGGCTCAAGGAGAGCCCGCCTGATGTGGTTTTGCTTCAAGAAACAAAGGTTATGGATGATCAGTTTCCTCGCGATGAGATCGAAACTCTCAACTATAATATCGCTCTTTATGGGCAAAAAACCTATAACGGCGTTGCCATTCTGTCCAAATTTCCTCTTGAAGATGTCACGACAGGCATCCCTGGTTTTGAAGATGAACAGGCCCGCTACATTGAAGCCGTCACGGGTGGCATGCGTGTTGCCTCCATTTATGTTCCCAATGGCACAGAAGTGGGAAGCGACAAATTCGCCTACAAGTTGGATTTTTTAAAGCACCTTTATACTCACATACAAACTCTCCTCACCTATGATGAAGCCCTTATCCTGGGGGGAGATTATAATATTACGCCTTCCGATGAGGACGTGTATGATCCAAAGGAATGGCATGAAAAAATTCTCTGCAGCACCGAAGAGCGTAATGCTTTAAGGTCTATTATTTATCTCGGGTTGACCGATGCTTTAAAAGCCATGCACCCCGATAAAAAAGAGTTCTACACCTGGTGGGATTATAGGGCTGGGGCTTTTCAAAATAACTTTGGGCTCCGGATTGACCACCTTCTTCTCTCTCCCCAAGCCGCAGACTGTTTGAAGAGCTGTGAGGTTGATAGAGCCATGCGCACGCTTGAAAAAGCCTCCGACCATGCCCCCGTCATTTGTGAGATTGATCTTTAAAAATTTAAGATCTATAAAAAATCTAGGAAGCAGATAAAAAATGGGAGAAAATCATGACAAAAACCACCTCTTCATCTTTCGCGCAAACACCTAAAATCAAAAGCAAATCTTCTTCAAACGACAACAGGAATCAAAAAATCAATAAGAAGATTTTACTTTCTGCGATCATCGGCAACGGCCTTGAATTTTATGATTTTGCTCTTTTTGGCGCCTTTTCTGTAACCTTTTCTACTCTCTTTTTTGCGGAAGACTCCATTTCCTCTTTGGTAAAAACCCTCTCAATTTTTGCCTTGGCTTTTTTTATAAGGCCTCTCGGCTCTATTTTCTTTGGATATTTAGGAGATCAGTTTGGCCGTAAAAAGGCTTTAAGCTATTCAATTGTCTTCATGGGACTTTTTACCTTCCTTATTGGCTGTCTCCCTCTCTATAAGGATGTAAGTTATTTAGCCCCCCTCCTTCTTTTAGGATGCCGCTTAGGCCAAGGATTTTGCCTAGGAGGAGAAAACAATGGATCATCCATCTTTTTGCTTGAGCATTTGAAAGCAAGAAAAGGCTTTGCCGGCGCCCTTATTTTGACCGGAGGTGCTATTGGAACCATTCTTGCCACAGGGCTTTCTGCCATTGCTAATCTTCCTGAAATGCCGGGGTGGACGTGGCGTATTCCCTTTATTTGTGGTATTCTTATTGGTTTTTTAGGAAATTATATTCGCCGTTCCGTTGATGAAACTCCAGAGTTTATTTCAACAAAAGAAAAGAATAAAAGAAAGGCCCCTCTTCTCTTTGTTCTTACTCACTATCATAAACCTTTTCTATGCGCTATTGGTATTGGGGGGATGAATGGGGTTCTTGCCTATACACTAGTTGTATACCTTAATGTTTATTTATCAACAGTTGTCAATTATTCGCTGGCAAGCGCTCTCTTTTCTTCTTGTGTAGGGCTTATTATTTTTGGAAGTCTTGCCCCATTAATAGGGCATATAGCCGATAAAATTGGTGAAAGAAAAGTCATGAGCGTTGGTTGTCTTCTAACTTTTTGCTCCTCACCTTTTCTTTTTTATCTCTTGCAGCAGAAAAATCTCTCTTCAGTCTTCGCAGCTATTTTCCTTTCAGCCCTTATGATGGGAAGCTTTAATGCCCCTACCAATGCCCTTTTACAAAGGCTTTTTCCGACAGAAGTTCGTTATACGGGAATTGCTCTAGGATATGCCGTGGGTATCGCTCTTTTAGGAGGAACCCAGCCTTTAATCTGCACCTACCTTATCGAGACAACGCAAGACCCATTGTCACCTGCTCTTTATCTAATGTTTTCTGCCTGCGTTGGAGGGGCTGCTTTATTTTTCTCAAGAAAAACAACCGATGCATCTCTTGGTTTTTCACAAATGATGCCTGAATACTCTCTCCCGTCTAACCGTAAATCATCGGGAATTTCAACGCGCGAAAAGAAGGTAGCTTCTAAAACATAAAAACCAAATTTTGTTGCTAAGCGTTTCAACTCGTTAACGCAAAAGACAATATTCATTTTGGGGAGAAGATGCGCCCTTTGTGGAACATACTCTGCAATATTCGCAATATACCCCGGCCATTCATAAAGGTTTCTCTTGCTTTCGTAAGTAGGAAGAAAAGAAGACAGAGTGGCTTGATAAGGGCTACTTGTTGTGAGAAAAAGTTTACCTCCCCCCTTTAAAACCTTAAAGATAGCAGTAAATGTTTTTCTAATAATAACGGGAGGAAGAAAATGAAGGACCATGGATAAATTGACGCAATCTATGGAGTTCTCTGGAAGGCCAATCTCATTGGGAAAATGCCCTTGTTTTAAGGTGACCAAAGATTTTTTTTCCGCCGGAATCTTCCCATTCAAAATCTCGAGATGCCGTACATCCAGGTCACAGGCAATAACATGACATCCTTCATTAATTAAGGGCAAAGTAGCGACTCCAAACCCACACCCAATATCAAGAAATCGCCCACTAGAATTTTTCTTAGATTGATTTACAAATGCCAATTGGATTTGATCTAGAGAAGGCGACATATACCCCATGTTATTTAGTGTGGGGAGGTAATCAAAGTTATCCTGTATATTTCTTGCAAGTTTCATGATTATATATTATTATGATCTTTACCTTACTATAGAAATTAAAAAAGTAAACGGTATTTTTCATGATATTAAGGTCTTCCTCCAAACAGGTTTCAAAAGAAATTCAAGAAAAGCTGGATATCTTTTTTGCCGACTTAAAAACGAACGGCATTTCCTACGTAGGCCATGGTACCATAAACTACCAAGGAGATCATACCGGTTATTTTAGCAATAAAAAATGGGGCGACTTTTATATTCAAAATCAATTTTTTTTCCATGAACCTATCCTCGAAAATTATGAAAAGAAAGCCTTAGATCTCATTTCATGGAAAACCATAAAACAGCCTAATTCTATCCTTCAGGCCCGTACAGAGTTCACAAAAATTATCTCTGGCATCACCCTTTGCAAAAGTGATGGGGAATTTAATTCCTTTTTCAATGTGGGTTTTGATCAGGATATTGATCTGGTTGCCTATGCCTTTTTCAAGCGAGATCTCTTATTAGCTTATTTTAGCATTTTCAATAATTACCATTTGTCCTGGCGTAAACGAACAAACAGCTAGCGGCTTTTATTCAAAATAAATGTCTAATCAACATTCAGGTTATTTTACTTAGCGCCTTCTTCTAGAATGCTTAGTTCTAGTATTTCTTTGCATAGCAGACCGCTTTGCCGCTATTGCTCTTCTCACTGCAGAGCGTTTTCTATGTATTTCTCTAGTAGTCGTTCTGGGCTTTTTTATATCTTGATGTGTATTTTGATCTGCAGGTACAACAGTTCGTTTTCTAGGGCTCGCTGGAATTTGTGTTTTTACAGGAGCTACCTTAGCAGGCACTTTAACTGGCGCTTTAGGAGCTATTTTAGGGGGGACTTTTACAGCAGTTCTTTTAACAGGAGTTTTAGGCTTCACAACTGACTTTTCTTGAACCTTGGCTTGAGGCGGTTGTGTAGAACTTCCATTAAGAAAAGCAACAAGATCTCTATCAAACTCTTGAATTTTCTTATTTAAAATGCTTTGCCTATTTTTTTTATCAAAAGATGATTTTGACTCACGTCTCTGCTCTTCAAATTTATACGGTTTTTTGGATTCTACAACATATCGAGTTGAGGTATAAACTTCAGTATCAGATGCAGTAATTATGCGTAATTCAGCTTTTTTTACAATTTTAGAATTTTTTAAGCCTTCTAAAACTTGGCTTAAAGACATCCTTCGGTGAATCAGCACATCTCCATATCTAATCTGCGTTGGAGTCATGACAAAAGGAACAGTAGGGTTGGTATTAAATTTAAGACCATTTTCATTATAAGTGGCTTTTTTACCATCCCTAAAGTCGAGAAGAATTGCTTCTTTAACTACCTTGTAAGATTTGCCGAGAGGAATCATTGGATCAGCTGGTCTTTTAAAAATATTTTTAAAATCATTAAACCAGTCGTCGAGATTAAATATGTTATCATTTTTCACTGCTTCGGCAGAGGACAGGGCAAAAAATGAAAGTGTCGTCAATAACATAATGGGCTTAAACACTTTATCCTCCAGACATTACAGATAATAATTATCATATAGTTTATCTTACTTTAAAAGTCAATTGCAAATGGCTAATTAAAAAACTCGATTTCTAAAAAAAAATAAGCCATCTTAAATGTAGGCTGGATGAAGCCTGTCCAGCTAACCCTGAATTCTTTCACCCATAGATCGGAATTTTCATGAAACAATGGATTCGTAAATTTTTGCCTTCTGAGGAAACAAAAGCCAGCGCAACCGCACCGCTTTTTGCCACGAGTACATCCCGTCAGCCACTTTGGACACCTCGTCAATACGACCGATTGGCTGAAGAGGGGTATCAAAAAAACATCATTGTTTATCGCTGCGTGACTCTTGTGGCTCGTGGGGTGGCAAGTGTTCCTTGGCATCTTTATAAAGATACTTCTCGCCTTGAGAGTCACCCTCTTCTTTCCCTCATTCAAAATCCTAATCCTCAACAAGGGTTAGGACGCTTTATGGAAGCGCTCACCTCATACCTACTCCTAGCCGGAAATGCTTATATCGAAGCGGTTTCACCTGAAATAGAGCCCGTAGAACTTTATCTCCTGCGCCCCGATCGAGTGCGTATCGTTCCCGGAAAATCTGGCATTCCTGAGGCTTATACCTATACCCTTGGCGGACGTACTCTTCAAATTCCTGTTGATCCTCTTCAGGGAAATTCCCGCCTTCTCCATATCAAAAATTTTAACCCTCTTCATGATTGGTATGGCATGAGTCCCATTGAAGCCGCAGCCCACGCCATTGATCAACATAATGCGGTTGCAGGACATAATCTTTCACTCCTTCAAAATGGAGGGCGTCCCACGGGTGCTCTTCGCTTTCATCCCAGCGACCGCGGAGAGTTACTCTCTGATGAACAACGACAACAACTGCGCTATGAAATTCAAAATGTTCTCGAAGGTACTCAAAATTCCGGCCGCATTATGATTCTTGAAGGTAGCTTTGAATGGCAAGAAATGGGACTTTCTCCAAAAGATTTAGATTTTATCGAAGGAAAATATCTCTCAGCCCGCGAAATTGCTCAAGTCTATGGGGTACCTCCCATGCTTGTGGGTGTGCCAGGAGATGCGACTTTCTCGAATTATAAAGAAGCGCGTTTTCATCTTTGGGAAGATACGATCCTGCCCCTTCTTGAAATCATAAAAGGAGATTTAAATAAATGGCTTACTCCTTATTTTGGAGATGATCTTAACCTTTCTTATGATGTAGATTCAATTTCAGCACTCGCACCGAAAAGGGAAATTTTATGGGAAAAAATAGAAAAAGCCTCATTCCTCACATTGAATGAGAAAAGGGCTTTAATAGGTTATCCCCCGATCCCTGAAGTGGACCGGAGGGACTCACCTTAAGGTCAATATACTTCTATAGAAGACCATCAATGATACGGCCACCAAGAAGACCTGTACTACCGTCACAGCATGGATCACATGGTGAAACCATGGCTGGCACAACATATGAGCATGGGGTACCAAAGTAGAAGTAGAAGTTTTGTCTTCCTTCATTACGCAAAGAAGCATTTGCTCCTGAGATTCCTACGACCATAACTGCCAAAAAGGCAAAAGTTGCTAAAGTTTTCATTTTTTCCTCCTTTTGTAAATGAAACCGCTTTTTATTATTCTTGTCCTAAGATCAGTCTATTCGGAAAAAGATAATATTTTATTAATATTGATGATTTTTTTAAAAAAAGAAAAAAACGAAGAAATGAGAAAATTTTCTGAGAGAGGTTCCTTTTATGAAAAAGACTATAAGTTTTTTATCTCCCTCTTGCCAAAGCACAAAAGGTATTTTTTCTGGTTATGCAAGTTTTTTTGAAGTCGTTGACCAAAAACGAGATCAAATTGCGAAAGGCGCCTTCACAAAAACCCTTAAGGCCTGGCAAATTTTAGGAAAAAAGCCAAAAATGCTGTGGCAACATGAGCCCAAAGAGCCCATTGGGCTGTGGACGTCTCTTCAGCAAGACAACAAAGGTCTTTTTGTAGAGGGGCGTTTGGCTCTTGGTCTTCCCAGGGCTAATGAAGCTTACATTCTCTTAAAGGAAGGCATCCTTGACGCTCTTTCTATTGGCTTTCGGACAGTAGAGTCCCTCTATGATCAAGAAAACAAAACCCGCATTTTGCTGGACATTGATTTGCTTGAAATCTCCTTGGTCACCTTTGGAGCCAATAGTAAAGCCATCATTCACCACATTAAAGCCATTTAAGCCATTCCCATAAGGGAATTCCTGCCCTTAAGGGCATTCAACAATAGCGAGGATATAATGCACGATTATGACATACAAACGACCTTCAACGATTTGGCACACACATTTGAAGAATTTAAAAAACTTAACGAAGACCGCCTGACTCAGCTTGAAAACAAACACATGGATACCTCTGATTTCCATAGCAAAATGGAGCGACTTCAAGAAGCGATGGATCAAGCCGAACTGCGGCTTAAAAAGATTGAAGTGTGCAATTTTCGCCCCTCAGTTGAAACAAGCACTGACAGCTTTTGTCAGCACACCAACGCCTTTTTGAATTATGTTCGCAAAGGGACGGAGACGTCTCTCCATGATTATGAGACAAAAAGCCTTTCTGCCGGCTCTGATCGCGATGGAGGGTATTTGGTGCCTTCTGGTCTGCATGATCACTTATATGCAACCTTAACAGAAACTTCCGTCATGCGTAGTCTGGCGCATGTTCGAGAAATTTCAACCTCAGCCCTTGAAATGCTGATTGACAAGGATTCGGCTGACTCAGGATGGGTTGCAGAGACAGCCGAGCGAGAAGAAACACGCACTCCAGAGCTGGCAAAAATTAGAATTCCAGTCCATGAGATGTATGCGCGGCCCCGAGCCACCCAAAGGCTTCTCGATGATGCCAGTTTAAATGTGGAAGAATGGCTTTCGCAAAAAATTGCTCAGAAAATGGCAACCCTGGAAAATACCGCTTTTTTAAGGGGAGACGGGGATAATAAACCAAAGGGAATTCTCGATTATGAAACTGTTTCTAAAGAACACTGGGCCTGGGGCAGACTTGAGGAAATAAAAACCGGCGTCGATGGAGCCTTTCATGGTGGGCATGCAGCAGAGACGCTTCTAGTCCTCTTTTATGCCTTAAAGCCTGCTTATCTTCCAGGGGCAAGTTGGCTTATGTCACGCCACACTCAAGGATTATTGCGAACGTTAAAAGATCCTGAAAACCATCAGTATCTGTGGCAGCCACCTCTGGCAGGTATGTCAAAACCAACACTGTTGGGCTATCCTGTCATCATTTGTGATGATATGCCTAACGCTGTGCCTGATACGGCCTCTAAGTCCATTTTGTTTGGAAACTTTAAAGAAGGTTATCAAATTGTTGACCGCACAGGCATCCACGTTCTCAGAGATCCCTATAGTTCGAAACCTTACGTTGAGTTTTATACAACCCGTCGAATTGGGGGAGATGTCCTAAACTTTGAAGCCCTGAAGGTTTTGAATTTCGCGGCGTAAGTGTACCTT
Source organism: Alphaproteobacteria bacterium (assembly GCA_019748065.1). Classification (GTDB taxonomy): domain Bacteria; phylum Pseudomonadota; class Alphaproteobacteria; order UBA9655; family UBA9655; genus UBA9655. The sequence goes on from JAIEQB010000059.1 coordinate 24,163, forward strand.
TCTAAAGGGAAATCTTGGTCATATGAGCATCAATAGCTTTGATTAACTGGGGAGGCACATTGATATCGGTTTTCACTGTCTCCCATTTTTCCCTGGTTGTCTCGGCTGTTTGTTTGACGACCTCTAAAACAAGATGTTTAGGAACTTTTGCCTTTTCAGAAAATTTTTCAAAAAGCGCCAGAGTACATTGATGCATTATTTTTGTATTCACAAACGTAAGCGCAAGGCTATCTTCAGGAAGGTAGGGTATGGTTGATAACAAATCATAAGCGGGCGAAAGAACAGGTGTTTTCCCATCAGGATAGAGAAAGGACCAATTTTTTAAATGCATATCTCCATTACCAACAAGAATACAAAAAGTAAGACGGCGAATATATTCGATAAGACCATCTTCACCACACAGAGTCAAAATCCTAATGGCCATATTCGTATAACTAACACGCTCATACTTTTGCTCTGGATAAATGCCGTAAACTTGCGCAAAATCCTCCATGTGAATGCGCGTCTGTTCAGGGCCACGATCAAAACGTTTAACTATAATGGCTTGATCACCTTGAAGAAGATCAAAGAAGGGCAATCCCTTAATTTGCCCCAAAGGAATTAAGTGAAATTCTGGAACCTGAATCCCAATGCTTTCTGCTAAGGTCATCATAGCAAATTCATTTTCAGGCATATGAAAAAAGTTGAGGGAGGGGAGCTTTACAATCCAATTTCCTCCAACACCTGAAGGGGGAATTTTCAACCCGCCACCTTTTTTCATAAGAGCTGAAAACTTTAACTGAATACCCGCCAAAGAAAAGCGGTAGGAAAACTTAGAAAAAGGAAAAGATTCTTCTCGCAAAGCCGCATAATCAAGGCTTTCTTTAGAAGTTTGAAGGTGCACGGCTCCAGGAAGGTCTTCTCCAAGGGCATGGATAAGATCAAATTCTCTCATTGGATTCACACCATTCTTCAAGGCCAGGTAATCGCGCAAATAGCCCTCTGGCAAGAGATTGGAGAAAAAGGGTTCAAGACGCGTACGAATAGGGCGCCGTTCTCCAAGTAACTGACCTGTTGGAGAGAAAAAATTTTGACTTAAAATGGGACGATAGGGATCCTCCTCATAGGACTTATCAAAGGTAAAAAGAGTATTTCCTCCAGGAAGAAGAACTATATGCCCAACACATTTGTCATAAAGATGCACATCAAGGGACTTAGTCATAATTCTGACTCCTCACCAGAGCATCAGCTTAAATAGATATTTTTATGATAAATACATGTTATTATGAACAATAAGATCTGATCAAGTCAAAAACAAAACCGTGTATGAGTTCAGTACATATGAGACTCAAGAGGCCATAGGATAGGATTCATGAATATACTGCAAAGGAGTGAGTCC